>JANXUB010000006.1 GCA_025352105.1 Burkholderiales bacterium
GAAAAGCACGAGAAAAAGTACGATGAAGACGACTCACGCGGGTCGCCCGCTTGCGCTTTGATCATTCAAGCGTGGTCATCGCGTCAAAAAAAAGTCACCGCGCGATGCGCCCGCGCATTTCATAATTTATAGAAGTGCCCAATAGACATTCACTCGGCTGCGGCGTAAAACCGAAGCGTGCGCACTGTCGCGCCGCTTCCCAATGTCCCTATCGAAGGAGGATTTATGTCTGTAGCCCGTGTCACCGAAATTACTGCATCGTCGAAGAAGAGCTTTGACGACGCGCTCAAAACCGGCGTTGATCGCGCCACCAAGACGTTGAAGAACGTTGAGGGCGCGTGGATTCAGGATCAGAAAGTAGTGATCAAAGACGGCAAGATCGTTGAATACCGTGTGAACATGAAAGTCACATTCATTCTCGCGGAGTAAGCGAGCGCGTTTCGATTATCCAATCGACGACACCGTTGTAAAAAAAAAGGCCCGCACGAAGCGGGCGACCATAAAAAAGGCCCGCACGAAGCGGGCCTGAGGGGATCACGAGAAGTGCACGCAGGGGTGACCGGGGGAGGAAAACACCCCCGCGTGGTCAGACGATAAGTCGGGCAGCAGACACGCGATCACCCAGCGCTGCAAGCTCGCGAAGCGCCTTGCTCTCGCCGTCTTCGGCTAAAGCGCCGGATGCGGGAGCAACGGGCTCCTGAGCTCGGTTAAGAGTTGCCTCATAAGCGTGGGGTGAAAACATGTCCATAACATTCCTTATCAGTGACGAGCCTACGTAGCGGCTTCCGTGCCACTTGGATAAATAGACGTTATTTCAATGACTTATGTGACATGCGTTGCGCAAGTTTCTGCAAAAAGGCAGGATTTCAGCGATTTTGACCGTGTTTTTGTCGGGTCAGCGCGACACAATTGTTGTGTCAAAAATGCAAGTCATTGATTTAAAACAATAAATCACGTCTCCAAGTGACGACACCCAATTCTGCTTGTCGCATGTAGCTCACGTCATCGCTTTTCGGGGTAACAAGTGTTTACAAAGCGAATGCCAAAAACCGATACCCAAGGTCTTCTATACGGCGGATCATTGCGTTGCAAATGAAGCGCGTCATCGGAAGCGCTGACTGCCCGCGAAATTGGATCAGGAGAGAACGCTTATGAATGCGCCGGAGACCTTCAAAACTGTCATGAACAGAGTCGGATCGCTTTATTGGTGGTTGCTGGCGCTAAGCGTCGTCGTGCTGCTGCTGGTCGCGGGTATCGCACCCGCGAATGCGCAAAACTCAGCCGCCTTGCCCATGGGTTTCGACGAAGCCCGTCATCTGCTCAACCGCACGAGCTTTGCCGCGCAAGTCAGCGAAATCAACGAATTCGCGAAGCTCACGCGGGCCGAAGCCGTGGATCGTCTGCTGGCGGAGACAAGACGGCAGGCGAGCTATCCGCCGCCCGCGTGGGCGCAAACCTACGAACGCCCTTACCGTCCCGACATGACGCAGGAAGAGCGCATGAAGGCCAATCGCCGCGAGCTGGTTGAGCGCGGGCTGGAGCTGCGCACCTGGTGGGTCGCTGAAATGTTGTCGACGCCATCGCCGTTCACTGAGCGGATGACGCTTTTCTGGCATAACCATTTCGCCACATCGCAACAAAAATCACGCTCCGCCACGCTGATGTACCGCCAGAACGTGCTGCTCCGTAAATACGCGACCGGCAACTTCGCCGCGATGCTGCGCGAGGTTGGCAAAGACCCGGCGATGCTGATCTACCTTGACGGTGCGCAAAACCGTAAAGGCGCACCCAACGAAAATTTTGCTCGCGAAGTGATGGAGCTGTTCACCCTCGGCGAAGGCCACTACACCGAGCAGGACGTGAAGGAGGCTGCGCGCGCGTTCACCGGCTGGAGCCTTGACGGCGACACCGGCGAATTCCGCTTTCGCCGGGCGATTCACGACGACGGCGTGAAAAAAGTGCTCGGGCAGGAAGGCCGCTTCAATGGCGACGACATGATCACACTTTTGTTGCAACAGCCTGCCACCGGCGAATTTGTCGTCGGCAAGCTGTGGCGCGAATTGGTGTCGCCGGAACCGGACAACGGTGCTGTCAAGACGTTGGCGGGCCACTGGCGCGCAGCCAATTACGAAATCAAACCACTGCTGCGCGACATGCTGCTGTCCGACGCATTCTGGGCCCCCGAAAATCGGGCCGTGCTGGTCAAGTCGCCCGTCGATCTCGTGATCGGTTCGCTGCGCCAGTTCAGGTTTTCAGTCGAAGACCCGGCACCGTTCGCCGTGATCCTGCGACAGCTCGGGCAGGATCTGTTTAACCCGCCGAACGTCAAGGGTTGGCCAGGCGGCAATGCGTGGCTCAACACGACGACGCTGCTGGCGCGAAAAGGATTTTTGAACCGGCTGTTCCGGGCTGATGAGATGGTGAAGCCAGCCGCTGGCGCTGCCATGGCAGGCACGTCGGCAATGGACGCCAAACCAACCAGCGAACCGAAGGACGCGATGACCATCACCGGCCAAACCACCGCGCAATTGATGGATAAAGATTTGGTCGGTGCCAACCGTCAGCGCGCCCAAATGCGACTGGCAGCGCGTGGAACGGAGACGATGACACCGGCCGCGCTTCCGGCATTCGGCGTCGCCAATCAGCTGCGCGGCCAGTATTTCTTCAACGCCGAGCAGTGGTTTGCACAGCAACCGAAGCAGCGAGAAATGAACGACGACATCATCTGGCGCACGGTGCTCGCCGGGCCGCCCGTGCAAGCGTCGAAGGACGTGCCGCCCACATTGGTCGGACTGCGCAGCCTCGCGCTCGACCCGATGTATCAACTCAAGTAGCAAGGTCAGATCATGATGAACCGCAGAAATTTTTTGACCACCGTCGGCGCGGGCGTTGGTGTGATGGCGTTACCAAGCTTCCCAACGTTTGCACAATCCACGCCTTCAGGCGGATACAAACGCCTCTTGATCCTCGTCGAGCTGAAAGGCGCAAATGACGGCTTGAACACTTTCATTCCGTACGCCGACGACGCCTACGCCACGTTGCGTCCCACCATCGGCATCAAACGCGATCAGGTGCTGCAACTGTCCGATAAATTCGGCCTGCATCCCGCGCTCGAAACTTTGATGCCGATCTGGAACAAGGGCGAGATGGCGGCTGTGACGGGGCTCGGCTATCCGCAGCCGAATCTCTCGCACTTCCGCTCAATCGAAATTTGGGACACGGGGTCGAACTCCAATCAATATCTGAACGAAGGCTGGCTTGCGCGTGCGTTCGACTCGGTCGCTCCGCCGAAATCGTTCGTGGCCGATGGCGTTGCGATTGGCGGCGGGGATCTGGGACCGTTTGCGGGCGGCGCACTAGGCTCGCGCGCCTTGTCCATCGCCTCCACCGACGCGTTTTTGCGCCAGGCCAAACTCGCCGATCCGCATGGCCGCGCCAGCAATTCAGCGCTGCAACACATCCTCAAAATTGAAGGCGAAGCGCAGTCCGCAGCGCTCAACATTGACCCCAAAGTCACGCTGAAAACCGAGTTCCCGACGCACCCGTTTGGCCAGCAGGTCAAAACCGCGATGCAGGTCGTCGCCGCGTCTCCGGGCGTTGCAGCGCTACGCGTCGGCCTCGGCTCGTTCGACACCCATCAGGGTCAGCTCGGCACTCAGGCGGGCCTGCTCAAGCAACTCGGCGAAGGCATCAAGGCGATCAAGGACGCCAGCGTCGAGCTGGGTCGCTGGCAGGACACGCTCGTCGTTACCTACTGCGAATTCGGTCGTCGCGCCAAAGAAAACCAGAGTGCAGGTACCGATCACGGCACCGCCAACACCCAATTCGTCCTCGGCGGTGCAGTCAAAGGCGGCATCAAAGGCATGCACCCTTCGCTTACGCAACTCACCGGCGAAGGCAATTTCATCCACAGCGCCGACTACCGCTCGCTGTACGCCAGTTTGCTGCGCGATTGGTGGGGCTTTTCGGGCGCGCAGAGTGAGAAGGTTTTGGGCGGGAAGTACGGATCGATTCCGCTGTTTGCATAGGGAAATTTTAGGAACAGCTTTTTGCTAAAAGCCTTATTGCATAAGGGCTGCATGGATATTCGACCGAAAGTCGATCCATGATTTGCAAAATCACCTCAAATCGGGCGTCATTCCCGCCACAAGCGGGAATCCAGAAAAGTTGCTGCCGCGTGCGGTCATGAATGCCGTCCTGCCTGTACGACGAGCTTTTTACCCGCCTTCAGCGAGCGGGGTGCCAGTTGAAATGCTGTCAGGTTCGCGGTGCCTACGCGCTCTCGGCTACAGTGCCTTGATGAAACACGATTAGCCAGCCGTTGGCTGACGCTCGCCAAATCGTTGCGCGACGTGTGACCCGCGGGCCTTGCCACAGCGTGTAGGTAAGCAGGTAATTCGCGGGAGCAATCTCCTGACAGTAAAAGTCGCCGGTTTTCCATTCGTCGTCATACGGGGCCGAGTACCGTTGCTCAAGCGTCGTCAGTATGTGTTCGCGCCCGTACCGCCGACCTGAAGCGCCTACCTCCCAGAATTCTTCCGCCATCATGGCGTCGAAATCGGCCCGCGTCCGTCCGAATTCTGCGCGATGAAAGATCGGCTCGCAATCAACAAGTGTTTGCTGAACGTGAAGTAACTCTGGGGCGGTTTTTCGCTGCGGTTCCATCCGGTTGTTCCGTTGCCATCCTGCGTCAAAAGCGCGGCGCGTTTGTTGGTCGTTCCGCTATGGCAGCGCCGCAGCTTTGCAGCCTGCATCGGCGCAGGTCAGCGCGACGAACACCTCGGCCCGAATGACCCATTTGCCGTCGCGTTTGACCCACTGCGCGGAGTAGCGACCGCCGATGACGGGTTTGCTGCTGACATTGCCGACGTGTCCCGACCATCGGCCCTCTTCGTAGGCGAGCGGCCAGTTCGGGCTGACCTCAACGGACACGGCTTCGCGTTGATAGATGATGCGCGTTGCGGGGTCGACGGGCGTGGCGTTTGCAGCCGGTTCCAGCACTTTTCTTGCGTTGGCGGCTCCTTCAATCGGATGTCCGAGCGCGCGACGAATGGTGATGTCTGGCGACCAGTATTTGACGACAGTGTCGAGGTCGTCTCTGGCGAGCGCCTGCGTTTGCGTCATGCGCGCCGAGCGAATGGCCGCCTCGTCCGTGGCGACGCTGGTCGGCGTCGTTTGCGCGACTGCAGTCGCGGCAAACGTGGCCAGTGCAAGCGTAGTGGCGACGGTTAGTTTTGCGGATTGGATGAACATTTTGCGTTGGGGTGGCTAAAGAGAAACATGATTGAAGCACAAGTCAGCTGCGCTCGTTCCTGCGATAGCGTGGTAACTACGCGGCGCGCCGCGCAGGTTCCGACTGATGCAGAAATCGCGTGTACAGATCACGTGGCGGCGGCGTGCCTGCTTGCGCCATAATGCGCCCCGCGCCACCGCGGTGATAAGCGCCGTGCAGCGAGACGTGAGTGAGCATTTCTTCACGCGTCATCAACCCTTTGTCGCCATCGGTGAAGGTGAAAGCGATGTTCTCCGCCAACTGTTCCGACGACAAATCGGTGGAGTAGTCAACGTACCAAGCGTCCAGCATCGCCACGCCATCACGCAGCGCCTCAAGCGTTGGTGTTTCCGTCGTGTTGGTAGCGATAAACGACTGCACCGCCCCCGACAAATGCGCCGCAAAAATCTGATCAACCACGTAGATGTGATTCAGTATTCGCATCGCGTTGTGCCGCGCCTCCTGCTGCGCTACGGGATACGCTTTGGCCAGCTCAACAAAGAGCTGATTGTTACTCCAGGCTTTGTATTTGAAGAGAGAGTGAAGGAGAGTGGTGGTGCTCATAGAGGGCTCCTAAAACGGGGCCTACAATGGTACTTTGGTCACTGAGGTCGCGCCATTTTTTGCAGAATCGTCGTGCGCACAAGACGGGATTCAGACGGGACTGTTAGAGTTGCGGATGCGGTAGTAGTTGCGGCGCGCGTCACGCTCAAGTTGTACGGCCTCGAACGGTGCGTTTTTTAGCCCGTTTGAGGGAGCAGGTTAGTGCCTCGACACGCAAATTTTGGAACAAGAAAAGTGCCGAATTTGCGTGTCGAGACACTGGCTCGTAAACCTCACGCTAACGGCAAGCGCAATCGCGCAATCGTCCCACCGCCTGCTCTTGGCAGCAAATCAAAACTCCCGCCGTGCCACTGAGCAAGCCGCTCCACCAGCGCGAGGCCAAGCCCAGCACCCATCGCGCCGCCTCTCGCCTGATCGCCGCGCACGAAAGGCTGCTTGAGCCGTTCCACGTCGGCGGCGGCAACGCCTGCACCGGCGTCAAGCACGTCGATCTCCGCGATTGCGCCGTCGCGGTTGAGCGCGAGTTCGACTGGCGCTTTGCCGTAGCGATGTGCGTTTTCGATCAGGTTCATGAGCATGCGCTCGAACGCCGCCGGGAAGGTGTTGACACATAGCGCGTCGCTGCTCGGCGACCAAAGCACGGGTAGAGACCGCGACTGCGCTTTTGCGGCGACTGCATTGAGCGAATCGCGCAGGTCAAGTCGCACCGGGGCTTCCTTTGGATTGCCTCGTGCAAAGTCCAGAAACTGCGTGACGACGCGATCAATTTCATCGATGTCAGCGGCCATTTCGCTGCGGCTTTGCGGATCACTGACAGCCATTTCTCCGGCCAGCCGCAGGCGCGTGAGCGGCGTGCGGATGTCATGCGAAATACCCGCGAGCATGGTGCTGCGGTCACGCTCCAGCCGCTCCAGATTGGCGGCCATGCGGTTGACGTTGCGCGCAACGCGAGCGATCTCTGTCGGGCCATCTTCCGGTAGCGGATCGGGACGCTTGCCGACGGCGACTTTGTCGACGGCATCGGCTAAATCAGCGAGTGGTCGCGACAGCCGCCTCGCGAACCAAAGCGTGGCGGCGAGCAGTATCGCGAGGAGGCTTCCGAGTGTGAGCAAAAGGCGCATCGGCACCTCGCCCACCTCAACATTGCGGATCGGGATACCCGCCCACACCGCCCGCACGCCTTGCTCACCGAGCTTGAGCCTAATCCACACGACAGGCTGATCAAGCCGCATGCCGAGGCGAATCTCGGTGTCGCGTCCCAACTGTTCCTGGAGTTTTTCTACCAGCGGAGCGAGCGCGGGACCTCGCGGTACCTGCCCAATTTCCGGCCGCCGATCCGTGGGAATCAGCATCACCCCGTATTCGCGCCCAAGCCTTTGCAATTGCTGCTGTGGGCGGGCGACAGTGTCGTCGGTGGGCACCTTGGCAAGCGACGCACGCAAGGCCTCAATCTGCTCCATTTTGGCTTCGGTGAAATTGCGAGCGATCAGCGTCGCGCGATCCTGCCGGAACAGGAACACCATCGCAAGAACGGCAACGGCCAGCGCGATCATCAACAGCGCCGCGAGCCGCCAGAACAGGGTTTTAGGCATCAACCACCGCTTGATCGGGCACGAAGACGTAGCCGCGTCCCCACACCGTCTGGATGTAGCGTGGCTTTGTGGCGTCAGGCTCGACTAACTTGCGCAGGCGTGACACCTGCACGTCCACCGCGCGATCAAACACCTCATGCTCTTTGCCGCGCGCCAGCATCGACAGCCGCTCGCGCGTGAGTGGCTCATGCGGATGGGTGACGAACACTCTGAGCATCGCGAATTCGCTGGTGGTGAGGTCCTGCGCTTCACCTTTGCGCGTCAGCACGCGCGTGGAGAAATTCACTTCGCAATCGCCAAAAATAATCGGCTGATCGGTCGGCAATGGCGCACCCGGTGAAATTTCTGCGGCACGGCGCAAAACCGCATGAATTCGAGCGACCAGTTCACGCGGATTGAACGGTTTGCCGAGATAGTCGTCTGCACCCGCATCAAGCCCGTCGATACGCTCGTCGTCCTCGCCCTTCGCCGTGAGCATGATGACAGGCGTACGGTCGCCCGCCGCACGAATGCGTTTGCATACCGCGAGACCATCCTCATGCGGCATCATCCAGTCGAGCACGATCAGGTGCGGTGGATCGCGCTCCAGCCGCCGTGACAAATCGCGCGCATCGGCAAGCGCAGACACGCGAAATCCCTGCTCGGCAAGGAAGCGCTGAAGCAGTTCGCGCAGGCGTTGGTCGTCATCAACGACGAGAATGTGGTGGCTGGGAGCGCTCATAAAAGTCTTTGCGCAACGTAGCGAGCGGCGAAAAGTCTAGGCGCAGCGCGCGCAGCAACCTTCATTTCCGCTCTGGTACATGAGGATTGCGAGCACGATGCAACAACGAATTTTCGTCGCGCAGTAGTTGCGTGTAGGTCTTTCATGTTGGAAACATATCAGACGCCCCCACCTATAGAACGCAGCAATTACAAGTGTTTACAAAACCGCACCGGAACCCTGACCAGTCGCCGTGAACACTTCGCGAAAATCACGATCAAACAGCGACGTACAGATACGAACTCCCGGAGACTTCAATGAAACCCCTAAAAAGCGTGGGCCGCATCGCGGCGATGCTCATCCCCTTTATTCTCAGCGCCTCGCTGCCGAACGTTACGCAGGCGGCGGTGCCGGGGATGCCCGATGTCGGTATGCCGTTTGGCAATCATTTCGCCGCCATGAAGGCCAAGCTCAACTTAAACGCGACGCAGGACGCGCAATATTCGGTCGCATCGCTAGCCACGCTCAAAGCGCTAGAGGCCGCACGTAAGGCGCGCACGGCCTCCGCAGCGACCGCCAAGGCGGAGCTCGCCAAAGCCGATCCAGATTTCGCACGATTACTGAACTTGCGCGATGAAACTCAGGCTGCTACGGCGACGGAGCGAACAACGGCCATTTCGGAATGGGTCAAATTCACCCAATTGCTATCTACGGAACAAAAAGCACTGATCAAAGGTCAACTCCTTGATCGCGTCTCTCGCGCAGACGAAATGCGTGAGAAGTTTCGCCAGCGGCACGGCGGGTAGCTCCCGCTTTGTCACGAACGGATTTGTCGCGGTCGTGACTTGTTACGGTTAATGCGAATGCTCATGCCTTACACCCAGCCCCGGCTTGCCTCGGCTGGGTTTTTTATTTGCTGCGGGGGAGCGTTGAAACGTGGGGCACCAAATAATTGTTACGTTCATACGCTTGACAAGCTTTTGCAATGACATTAATATGACATCTGCATACTCAGACTTCTCTTCTAGTGTGTACCTTTGAGACCACCCCTCGATACACCTCCGGTCTTATCAGGTCTCTCAGGACTACGGCCCGCGTCTCGCGGGCCTTTTTTTGCCCGTCGTTTCTGGAAGTCGGCCTATCCGCCCAGCGCCTTAATGAGCGCCACACTTGCCGAAAACTGCTGGCTGCGGAGACCCAGCTCAGTTCGTCGGGCGCTGTACTCTGCGGCCTGAGCGGTCGCCGCGTTCAGGAAACTCACGGTCCCCGCTTTGTATTGGTTCAGCGCAATCGTCACCGCTTCCTGCGCGGCCTGAACCGCCTGCTGCTGCACAACGAGTTCTTCAGCAAGAACACGCAGCGTCGACAGGCTGTCCTCAACCTCAGCAATCGCGGTGAGTATCGTTTGCCGGTATGCAGCAACGGTCTGATCGTAAGCTGCCTGCGCCTGAGCCTTCGACGCATCTCGCGCACCGCCGTCAAACAGCGATAGCGCAAGCGCCGGCCCGACCGACCAAAAGCGATTCGGCAAGGAAAGCAAATCGGCCAACGTCGTGCCTCGTTGACCGAGCGAACCCGACAGCGAAATCGTTGGGTAATAGGCCGCTACGGTAATGCCGATTTGCGCGTTCGCCGCTGCCATTCGCCGCTCGGCGGCTGCGATGTCGGGTCTGCGTTGCAGCAGCTCTGACGGCACCGACGCCGCGACCGCTGGAAGTGTCAACGGATAACCGTCAACGCGGACAATCGTTAGCTCACTTGGCAGCCGTCCCGTCAACACCGCAATCGAATGCTCAAGCGTTGCACGCTGTGCGCCGGTGTCGATGAGTTGCGCTTGAGCGCTAAAAAGCTGCGACTGCGCCTGCGCTACATCGGACTTGGCAACCACGCCTGCTTCATAGCGATTTCTAGTCAGTTGCAACGAGCGCTGATACGCCGCAACGCTGTCTTCGAGCAAACCACGTTGCACGTCAAGTGCACGTAGCGCCCCGTAGTTTGTGGCGAGCTGCGCTTGCAGACTGAGCGTCGTCGCGGCGAGATCAGATGCGCTGGCCGCAGCGCTGGCGTCCCCCGATTCAATGGAGCGACGAACGCGACCCCACAAATCCAGCTCCCAACTTGCGGAGAATCCAGTACTAAGCGATTGCGACGTGGTGCGCACGCCGTTCGCGGCTTGCGATGAGCGCGTAGCGGACGCGGATGTGCCAAGTGTCGGGAAGCGCGCGGCCTGCGCCTGTTGCGTGGTGGCAGTCGCTTGCCTGTACTTGGCCTCGGCCTGGGCGACGTTTTGATTCGCTTGCGCGACTTGCACCATCAGCGCATCAAGCTTTGGATCGTTGAATGACTTCCACCAGTCGGTTACAGCAGCGGCTGCGCCCGAAACGGGCTTCAACAGCGCGTTGGCTGATGCTGCCGCCTCTTTGTACTGTGGCGGAAGTTCACGCACAGCAGCGCCTGTCGTAGTTGCTGACAGCGGTTCGGGTCGCTGATAGTTCGGCCCAAGCGGCGCACAGGCAGCCAGCACAGCCATCGTTAGTACGCTTGCACCAATGTACTTTGCGCGAATTGCAATAGTCGAAATCAAGCAGGAATTCCTTGTTCGATCACGCCATGTTTTGGCGGTGAAGATTTGCGCCGCATCACGCGATTGCGCAGTCGATCCAGCGCCAGATAAACGACGGGCGTGGTGTAGAGGGTGATGAGTTGGCTGAGCAGCAAACCGCCAACGATGGACACACCAAGCGGTTGCCGAAGCTCGGCACCATCGCCCGAACCCAGCGCGAGCGGCAACGCGCCGAACAAGGCAGCAATGGTGGTCATCATGATGGGGCGGAAACGCAGCAGACAAGCGCGATAAATCGCCTCGCGCGGATCGAGGCCATCGCGACGCTCGGTCTCAATGGCGACGTCGATCATCATGATCGCGTTTTTCTTGACGATGCCGATCAAGAGGAAAACGCCGATCAACGCGATGATGCTGAACTCCATCTTGAACATCATGAGCGCGAGCACCGCACCAATACCTGCGGACGGCAGCGTCGACAAAATTGTGATCGGATGCACCAAGCTTTCATAGAGCATGCCGAGCACGAGATAAATCGTGATCAACGCGGCGAGAATCAGCATCGGCTGACTGCCTAGTGACTGCTGAAAAATCTTGGCCCCACCCTGAAAACTCGCGGAGATACCGGTGGGAACGCCAATCTTCGCGAGCGCCGCATCGATGGCAATCGTTGCCTGCCCAATCGATACGTTCGGAGCGAGATTAAACGACACCGTGCTCGCGGCAAATTGGCCCTGATGATTCACTGCAAGCGGCGTGCTGGTCGGCGCGACAGTTGCGACTTGTGAAAGCGGAATCTGCTTGCCGCCGGTGCCCGTCACGTAGAGCGATTTCAGCGATTCGGCATCCTGCAAGTAACGAGAATCCGCTTCGAGCACCACGCGATACTGATTTAGCGCTTCATAAATTGTCGCGACCAGTCGCTGGCCGTAAGCATCGTTGAGCGTCGCGTCGATCCCGCGCACGGAAACACCCAATCTCGCCGCCGCGTCACGATCAATCAGCAGGGAGGTCTGCAGACCCTTGTCCTGCGCATCGGTGTTGACATCCGTCAGTTCCGGCAGATTGCTGAGCGTGGCGCGGATGCTGGGCTCCCAGGTGCGCAGCAGATTCAGGTCGTCTGATTGCAGCGTGTACTGAAACTGCGCATTGCTTGAGCGACCACCCACGCGCAAGTCTTGTGCAGATTGCAAAAACAGCGATGCACCCGCGATGCGCGCAAGCTGCGGACGCAGGCGATTGCTGATTTCATCCGCTGTTACACCACGTTCCTTGAGTGGCTTGAGTACGACGAACATGAATGCCGAATTACGTTGCCCGCCGCCGGTAAACGCGGTGACATTCGCAACCGCAGGATCACTCTTGACGATCTCGACAAACTGCGTGACCTTGGTACTCATCGATTGGAATGAGGTTGCCTGATCGGCCTGCACGTTGCCGATCATGAGGCCCGTGTCCTGTTGCGGGAAAAAGCCCTTTGGCACGATGGTGTAGAGATAGAAATTGCCACCAATCGTGGCGAAAAACACCAGCAGCAACAGCGCAGGATGATTCAGCGCCCAACCCAACGAGCGCGCGTAGCCACGATACACATACCCGAATATTCCACGATGTTCAGTGGCGCTTTTATCCACCTCCAGTTTGTCCTTCGAACGCTTGAGCCAACGCGCGCAGAGCATCGGTGTCACCGTCAGAGAAACAACTAGCGAGACGAGAATGGCCACGGACAAAGTGATAGCAAACTCGCGGAACAGCCGCCCGATGATGCCGCCCATCGCCAGGATCGGGATGAACACCGCGATCAGCGAAATGCTCATCGAGAGGACGGTAAATCCAACCTCTTTCGCGCCACGCAACGCAGCCGCGACCGGCTCCATGCCTTCCTCGATATGGCGCATGATGTTCTCCAGCACGACGATGGCGTCATCCACGACAAATCCGGTCGCGATGGTCAGCGCCATCAACGACAGATTGTTCAAGCTGTAGCCCAGCAAGTACATTGCAATGAAGGTTCCAAGCAGCGACACAGGCACCGCAATCGCCGGGATCAACGTCGCGCGGCCACTGCGCAGAAATGCAAACACGACGAGTACAACCAATCCGATTGAAATGGTGAGCGCTCGCTCAACCTCTCGCAGCGACGCCCGAATGGTCGTGGTGCGCTCCATGACGACCTTCATGTCAATCGCTGCAGGAATGGTTGACTGCAATCTCGGTAACAGCGCATTCACTCGAGCGACAGTTTCCAGAATGTTCGCGCCAGGCTGTCGATAAATGACGAGCTGCACCGATGGTTCGCCATTGGTCAGACCCATGTTGCGCGCGTCCTGCACGCCGTCGGTGACTTTGGCGATGTCGCTCAAACGCAGTGCCGCGTTGTTCTTCCAGCTGACGACAAGCGGCAAATATTCCGAGGCGCGTTTCGCCTGGTCATTGGCGGCGATTTGCCACTGCTTGTCGCCCACTTCAACCACACCCTTTGGCCGGTTCACGTTGTTGTTGGCAATGGCAGATCTGACGTCTTCCAGCGACACCCCCGCCGCCGCGACGCTCGGCAAATCGAGCGCCACGCGCACCGCAGGCAGCGCGCCGCCGCCCACATTCACATTGCCCACGCCTTCGATCTGCGAGATGCGTTGCGCGAGCACGGTCGACGCTGCGTCGTACATCTGACCACGCGTGAGCGATTGTGACGTGAGCGACAAAATCATCACGGGCGAGTCTGCGGGATTGACCTTGCGATACACCGGATTGCCGGGCAGACTGCTTGGCAATGTGACGCGCGCCGCATTGATCGCTGCTTGCACTTCCCGCGCGGCGCTATCAATGTTTTTGCCCATGTCGAATTGCAGCGTCACGCGCGTCGATGACAAGGAGCTGCTTGAGGTGATTTCGTTGACACCGGCAATCGTCCCGAGCGCACGCTCAAGGGGCGTTGCGACCGTTGCTGCCATAGTCTCGGGGCTCGCTCCAGGAAGACTTGCGCTGACCGTGATGACTGGAAATTCAACCTGTGGCAACGGTGCGACCGGCATCAAAAAATAGGCCAATGCGCCCGCAATGGCGACCCCCAACGTCAACAGCGTTGTCGCAACCGGACGAACGATGAAGGGTTGGCTTAGGTTCATGGCGTTTGCGCCGCAGGGCCATTGAGCCTGCCACGACTGCCAAAGCGCCGCGCCAGTCGATCAAACTGAAGATAAATCACCGGGGTCGTGAACAGCGTTAACACTTGGCTCACCAGCAATCCGCCCACCATCGTCCAACCAAGAGGATGGCGCAACTCGCTGCCCATGCCGCTGCCGAGCATGAGCGGCAGCGCGCTCAACAACGCAGCCATCGTCGTCATCAAAATCGGACGCAATCGCAGCAAGCACGATTGTCGAATGGCGTCATGTGGCGTCTTGCCTTCTTCGCGTTCTGCAGCAAGCGCGAAATCGATCATCATGATTGCGTTCTTTTTCACAATACCGATCAAGAGCACGATGCCAATGATGGCGATGACGCTCAAATCATTTCCAGAAATGATCAGCGCCAACAACGCGCCGATGCCCGCCGACGGCAGCGTTGACAGAATGGTGATCGGATGAATGTAGCTCTCATAGAGCACACCGAGCACGATGTACATCGTTATGACTGCCGCGATGATCAACAACAACGTATTGGTTAGCGATGCCTGAAACGCCAGTGCCGCGCCCTGAAAACTGGTTTCGATGCTGGCGGGCAGATTGAGTACTTTCTCTTCCGCCTTGATCGCTTCCACTGCTTCACCGAGCGAAACACCGGGTGGCAGGTTGAACGAAATCGTCACCGCCGGAAATTGCGCCATGTGATTGATCGCAAGCGGAGCAGAGCGTTCGGTCACGCGTGCGATTGAAGATAGCGGAACCTGTGCGCCACCGGTGCCCGGCACATAGAGGCTGTTCAATCCCTGCATGCCAAGCTTGAACCGTGGCTCAACTTCGAGCACCACGCGATATTGATT
>JANXUB010000029.1 GCA_025352105.1 Burkholderiales bacterium
ACGCGGCCCCCTGAAGACGGGCGAGAAAATGAAGGCGCGCGTGGATGAAGAGTTGACCAAAATCAAAGAAAACCCGTCTTTGGTCAAACAGTTCTTTAAACATCCTAGTGTCTCTTATATTTCTGACTTATGAGTAATTCGACAGGAGCTGCGTCAACAGCATTCGGCGCGGATGAAACACGTTCAACGGTGGTGCGTGTGACCGCCATTTGTTCAACAGGGGGAGGCAAAGTGGAACAAGCCGCAAGCGTTACCGCAGCTGTAAGTACGCCACCCAGTTTGAGAAAGTAACCGCGTTGATTGCGGGTAAAAAGTAGAGGTTGCATGTTGACCGCTCCTGACGATGACTAACATAAAGATCATGCGTCGCATCATTCATGACGACGCTATTGCGACGGGATGCGCCAAAGGACACATTGGCTGCGAGTGTAGAAAGCGCCCGAAATTTGCGCCATCGGTCAATGGTTGCAATCGATGTAGGCGATGTCTTACGCTGCAAACTGCGGCAAGTATCGCGGCGCGCGCGCGACAATCGAGTGCGAGACGTAGGCAGCGACTGAGCGGCATTCGCGCAGGCGATTCGAAGTCTGCGGCGAAGTGGTTGCAATCCGTGGTGGTTATCGCGTGCTGACCGCCGCGCGGCGAATATGGCGACACCGGGAGTTGTCGAAGTTTCCGCTAAACGATAAAGCCGGAGTGCTTTGCGATAGTGCGCTAGCATTTGTTAGTAGTCGACAGTTCACTCAGGCGCTCCCGGCACTTCGGTGCTTTGCTAAACCTGTCATCGCTTTTTTGCAAAACACGTCGGAAACGACGAACCACACGAATCACCTTTTGTGCTGAACCGTGTTGGAATGGGGGCCACCAGCAAACAATTTGGTTTGGCGTTGAAAGGCAGATTCGCTATGTCGAACGCTACTTCGTCCCGCGCGCCCGTGTCTCCGGTCGTCGTCGGATCAATCACACCTGCTTCTGTGAAAAAACGCGCTACGAGCGTTGCGCGCAAAACACTCGCTCCACAGCCGCCTAATCTGGCGACCGTTGCGTTCGCGGTCGCGGACATTTCTGCTCTGGCGAAAAGCCTGCGCGCTGCCTTTGATCGCGTTGACGCATCGCCCGGTCAGGTGCAGATGCTCAATTGGCTGGCGAAAGCGGCGGGACATCAAAACTATCAAAGTCTGCGGGCTCAGGCGAGCGCCGTAACTGGGCCAACAGAAGCCGCAAGCATTACCGCTGCAACCGCCAAAACTGCAAGATCCGAAAGCGAATCGGCGTTGTCCGCGCACGCCGCAAAGGCGCTCACGCAATTCGACACTGACGGAAAACTCACCCGCTGGCCCCACAAATTTGCCGTGCAGCGCATCGCTATGTGGGGGTTGTGGATTCGTTTTGATTCGAAGCGCCGGTACACCGAAAAAGAAGTGAACAGCGTGCTGAACGCGTGGCATTTGTATGGCGACCACGCGACGTTGCGACGCGAGTTGATCAACATGGATTTGCTGGCGCGCAAGCCCGACTGTTCGGTTTACTGGAAGCGCCCGCAGGTTCCCGGTGACGAGGCTCGCGCATTTCTCAGAGGATTGCGCGAATCATCCGCAGCATGATTCGCGTGACTGGCAAGTGATGTAGTCGCTGCGTTTGAAGATGCCCGTTCTACGAGCTCGCCGACCCGGCGCAATACCTCGTAGCCGTTTAGCGGCCCACGTTCGGTTTGCTTCCCATCTTGCATGCCGATGCGTCCGTGCCGATTTTTATTGGCGTGAAATCGTATTCGTAACGGCACAGCATTCGCACAGCTCATCAAGCCTGAAATCCGGGGGTGTCAGACGGAGCAATGCCACGTACACTATGAGCCATGGTGGCAGCAAAGAGCAACTTAGAACAACAGCATATCGACGCTGAGCTTGCGTTTCTGCGCGCGCTGCCTCAGGTTCAAAGCGTTGCTGCGCTTGAGCGCGGCGAGGCGCTGTTGGCCGCGCATGAAGCGCGTTTGTCAACGGAGGACTTGCTGCTCGTGCTGCGCGCCTGCGCATCGGGATGTCAGTCGGCAGGACGCTGGCTCGACGGGCTGCAGTTTGCGCAACGGGCGCTCGAAGTTTGTCGGCGCAGCGGTGAGCGAGGCAGAGCGCTCGACCGGATTCCGTTTCTGGCGATCAACGGCAACATTCATTCCTTTCTGCACAACTATCACCTCGCAGTACGCTCACTGCGCGAAGCCATCATGATCGCCGAGCGCGAAGAGAGTCAGGTGGATATTGCGAAATTGTCGCTGGGGCTGGGCGCTGTTTATTCGCGGCTGGGAGAACACGATCTTGCGTTGACGCTATTTGAGCGCTCAGAGAAGCTCGCGCGCGAATACAAGCTGACTTCCACTCATTCCGGTGCGTTGAACAATATCGCGCGTCAGTTGCGGCTTAACGGCAAGATCGGCGAAGCTCGCCAGACGGTCGACAGCGCGATTGAACTTCTGGCTGGTCAGAGCCAGCCGGAATGGCTGCCGTATTTGCTGCATTCGCGCTCGGAAATTTCCATCGCGGAAGGCAATGCTGATGCGGCATTGACCGATTTGCGCGCGGCAGCAACTTTGCTCAGACAATTTCAGAATACGCCGGTTCTGCTGCAAGTATTGGCCGACAGCGCGGATTTGTTGGCCCAGCGCGGTGACGTTGAGGCGGCGCGGGAATTACTGCTTGAGGCGAGCGAGTTGTCGCAAAGCGCTTCTCTGCATGACCTTCGAGCCAGAGTGGCGCTCGCGCGTGCGCGACTGGCGAGGCAGCAGAGTGACACTACAGCGGCACTCGCTGCGGTCGACGAGTTTCTGGTGGCGCAGACCGATGCCAACGCAGTCGAACTAGAAGGGCAGCGCATTGCGACCCGCTTCGTTGAAGAGGTAGAGCGCACGGAAGCACGCGGTCGACGCGAAGCCGAAGCCGTGAGCGCGTTAACGCTGCGTCTGCTCGACACGCAGGCGCAGGCCGAGAAGGCTGCAAAGCTTGCGGCGCGCGACCCACTGACTGGTGTGCTCAACCGCTCGGCCTTCGAGAACGCCGTGATGCGAGTCGCCGCTGGCCCTCAGCAGCCGGTAACGCTCATCATGCTCGACGTTGATAACTTCAAGGCGACCAACGACCAGTTTGGTCACATCGCGGGCGACGCGGTGCTCTCGGGGCTAGTGGATCGCATGCGCCAGAGTCTGCGTGCCAACGATTTGCTCGGTCGATTTGGAGGTGACGAGTTTCTGTTGCTGTGCCCCGGTGTCGGGCCCCGCATCGCGCTGGCGATTGCCAACCGGATGCTGGCGCGTATTGCGCAAGAACCGGTGCGCTACGAAAACCACGAGATTAGCGTCACTGTGAGCCTCGGTGCGGCCTGCGCGCAAACCAAGTCGTTGCCCGCGCTTAGCTATCTAATAAAGCGCACCGATGCCGCGCTACGTCGCGCCAAACTGGCCGGAAAGAATCGCGCGGTTGTTGTTCGCGTGAACGTTTAGAGCGCGTTTGCGTGCGTTAACGCACGGGCCCGGAAAAGCGTCACGTGTAGCATCGCCCGAGTTCACATAGCTCCCCAGCATTGATTGCATGTTTGACCCGTCGCCGCTGCCCCCAGGCAACTTGAACCAGCACCCACTTGTCGTCGATCTCGACGGCACACTGTGCAAGACCGACACGCTGTGGGAATGCTTCTTTGCGGCGTGGCGAGTGCATTGGTGGCTGCCGCTGGCGAGCGCGTTGTGGATGATTTCGGGGCGTAGCAAACTCAAAGCGCGGCTGGCTGCCATTGCGCTTCCCGATGTGATGGGACTACCGTGGAATACTGCGGTCATTGACGCGCTACACGCGGCGCGTACGAGCGGTCAGCGCACGGTGCTGGCCACCGCTGCGAACGTCCGAATTGCCGAGGCGTGCGCTGGCGAATTGGGCGTGTTCGATGAAGTTATGGCCTCGGACGGCCTCGTGAATCTCAAAGGCCGGAATAAAGCAGCGCAATTGGTGGCGCGCTTTGGGCAAGGCGGCTTTGATTACGTCGGCGACTCAACTGCGGACACGCCGGTGTGGGCCGCAGCATCGCGCAAACTGACCGTGTCTGAGGTGATGCCATCAGGCGTAGAAAGACTGGGGCTGAAGACTTCGGCCAACAAACTTTCGAGCTGGATGAAGCTCATACGTGCGCGACACTGGGTTAAAAACGTGCTCGTTTTTGTGGCGCCGATGGCTGCGCATCAGTGGAGCGCAGAGGCGACGTGGCTGCCTGTTCTGCTCACGTTTGCGGCGTTCTGTGCGGTGTGCTCAGGCGTTTATGTGCTCAACGATTTATTCGATCTCGCGTCTGATCGAGCGCATCCAACGAAGCGCCACAGACCGCTTGCGGCCGGGGAATTGTCGCTGGCGACGGCTACGGTCGTGTCACTGGTTTTGTTGATTGGCGGCCTCGGATTGGCGTTTTGGATCGGGCCGCTTGTTGGCGCGGTCGTCGCGCTCTACGTGGTCGCCAACGCGATCTACACAGTGCGCCTGAAGCGCGTGGCGGTGTTCGATGTGTTTTGCCTGGCCGGGCTTTATACGCTGCGGATTGTGGCGGGAGCGGCAGCGGTCATGGTGCCATTGTCAACGTGGTTAGTCGCGTTTTCGGTGTTCGCATTTTTGAGTCTGGCACTCCTGAAGCGCGCGGCGGACATTGATCGACTAGCACCCGACGAAGTGCTGCCAGGGCGCGGCTACAGCGGTCGGGACGCGGCGTTTGTGAATGGATTTGGTATTAGCAGCGCCATTGCTGCCTGCCTTGTGCTCACGCTCTACATCGCCAGCGAACAGGTCGCCGCGATGTACGCCGAACCGCTCTGGTTGTGGGGCGTCGCCGTCGTCGTGTTGATGTGGCTTGCCCGCATGTGGCGTATGGCGATGAACGGCACGATGGATGACGACCCGGTGATGTTCGCGGTGCGTGATGGCGTCTCGATTGGGTGCGCGTTGGCGGTCGTTGTCTTCACCGCGCTCGCGCTTTAGTCGTAACAGCTTTTTATTGCAATAAAGGCTGAATGCGGGCTAGATGACGATATGTATCAAAGTCAACTTTTGTCGAAAATAGCCTCTGTTCCTCATGTAGGCTGCGCTCAAAGAAAAAGTTGTCAGCCTGTTGAAACCTCACCGAGCTACTGCGATACCCTTCAAAACTAAGCCTTCGACAGCACGTCGCGCATCACGCTGACAATCTGATCGATGTGCGATTTTTCGCTGATGAAGGGCGGCGCAATGATCAAGTTGTCGCCGGTGCCCTTGACGTTCACGCCCGCGTCGAACAATCGTTTCTGCAGCTCGTGACCTCTTGCACCGGGCGTGCCATCCATCGCAACTTCAACCGCCGCCATCATGCCAATTGCGCGGATGTCGACCACGACGGGCAGATCAGCCAGCGAGAAGATCGCGTCGATGAAATAAGGGGCCATGGCCGCCGCACGATCAATCAGCTTTTCCTCGCGAAAAATCTTCATCATCGCGAGTCCCGCTGCGACGCACGCCGGGTGTGCGCTGTAGGTGTAGCCGTGGAAAAACTCAATGCCTTTGGCTGGGCCTGCGTTGGTAATCGTGTCGTAAATATCGGTACGTGCGGCCACCGCGCCCATCGGCTGCGCGCCGTTGGTGATGGCCTTTGCCATACACATCAAGTCCGGCGTCACGCCAAACGCCTGAGCGCCAAAGTTCGCCCCCATGCGGCCCCAGCCCGTAATCACTTCATCAAATACGAGCAGAATTCCGTGCCGATCGCAAATCTCGCGCAGACGATTCAAATAGCCCTTGGGTGGCGGCAAACAGCCGAACGATCCAGCGGTCGGCTCGACGAATACGGCTGCGATATTGTCGCCGCCGTACATCGCGCAAAAACGCTGCAAGTCGTCCGCCAGATCGGCACCGGTTTCGGGCTGACCTTTAACAAATTTATTCTGCGGCAACGCCGTGTGGCGCATGTGATACACGCCGGGCAGGCCAACGCCGAATGCTTTGCGGTTATTGATCATGCCCGACAGTGCCACGCCGCCCATGTTCACGCCGTGATACGCGCGCTCCCGGCTGATGAAAATCTGGCGCTGACCCTGACCGCGCACTCGGTGATACGCAAGCGCCATTTTCATCGCGCTGTCGACTGTTTCCGAGCCTGAGCCGACGAAGAAAATGCGATCCAGCCCCAGTGGCGTGAACTCCGCGATCTGGCCGGCCAGTTCAAAACTTTTTGCATGCCCGCGCGCGAACGGCGCGACGTAGTCCAACGTCTTTAACTGCTGATAAACCGCCTCGGCGATCTCTGGACGGCAATGGCCCGCTGCAACACAGAAGAGCCCGGACGCCGCGTCAAGCACCTTGTTGCCAGCCGCCGTCCACACGTACATGCCTTCGCCTTTGACCAGAAGGCGCGGCTCGGCCTTGAACTCCTTGTTCGGCGAGAACGGCATCCAGAAATTGTCGAGCGCGTGGGCGTCGGGCGCGAGTGTCGCGGTGGTCAACTGGGGATCGGCGTGGCCCATGGGAATTCCTTTTGATGCGGTGAGACGAGACAAGGCACAGCGTAGGCACCCGGAGGCTGCGACAATAGAGCCAGATATGCGACAACGATTAGGCCAGTTGTGGCAAACCCGGTTTGCCCAGAGTGATTCCACCGAAACGCTGCAACAGCGCATCGCCGGGATGTTGCGCCGCGCCGTTCTCGAGCGCGCGATTCCGCTCGACGCGCCGCTGCCGTCCACACGAGAGCTGGCGGTGGAATTGGGCGTAGCACGGGCGACGGTCGCGCTTGCGTACGAGCGACTGCAGATTGAAGGCGCGATTGAGTCGCGTGAGCGGCGTGGATTTTTTGTGACCGCCGCGTTTTCGCAGCAGCGCGCCGAGTTCCACGAAAGCGATCAGCTGTCACTGTTGCCGCCGCCGGACTGGGCAAAGCATTTTCGCTCGCTAGATGTGGCGTACCAGCCGGTGAAAAATCCGACTGACTGGTATCGCTATCGATACCCGTTCGTTTATGGGCAAATCGACCCGAAACTCTTCCCGCTTGCCGACTGGCGCGACTGTTTTGAGCGCGCAATGAAGTTGGAGAGTGTTGAAGTGTGGACGGTTGATCGTGGCGATCTCGATGACCGTGATTTGCTGGAGCAGCTGCGCACACGCGTGTTGCCGAGGCGGGGTGTGTGGGCGGCGGCGGATGAGATTCTGGTGACCGTCGGCGCGCAACAAGCGCTCTACTTGATCGGCCAATTGCTCGGCGGGCGCGGGCGACGGGTGGCTGTCGAAGAGCCTTGCTATCCCGACGTACGTGCGATTTTTTCGATGACAGGGTCGGAGATTTTGTCGGTAGCCGTTGACGCGGAGGGCGTGGATACTCAGCAAGTCGCAGCGCTGCGTCCAGATGTTGCCGTAGTCACGCCATCGCATCATTGCCCCACAGGCGTACGTATGAGCGATGAGCGACGACGGGCGCTTTTGTCGCAGGCGGCGGATCAGGATTTTTTGATCGTCGAGGATGACTACGAGCCCCAACTGGCGGGCGTTTCGGCGCAGCCGGGTGCCACACCTGCACTCAAGAGTCTCGACATGAATGGTCGCGTTTTGTACGTTGGCAGTTTGTCGAAAACGCTCGCTCCAGGACTGCGGCTGGGCTACATCGTTGCGCCGCGCGAAGTGATCGTTGCGCTGCGTCGGCTGCGTCGGCTCATGCTGCGACATGTCGCAAGCAACAACGAGCGCGCTCTGGCGCTTTTTTTGTCGCAAGGGCATTTCGAGTCGTTGCAACGAAGACTCGGACATGCCTATCAGGTGCGCCTGAAAATTCTGCGTGCGGCAATGGCGGAGCATCTTCCCGACTGGCGCATTCAGAGTCCGGAGGGCGCAGGGTCGGCCTTGTGGGTGCGCTTACCCGAGGGGCTTCTAACGACCGAGCTGGTTGAAGCAGCGCGTGCGGTGGATGTCGTGATTGAACCGGGGGTGGGTTTCTTTGGTCTTCCCGCAGCGGGCGAATTCATTCGCATGGGGATTTCGGCGATCCCGACACATTTGATTGGTGAGGGTGTGCTCGCCCTGGCCGCTGTTGCGGCCTCTTTGCAAATCTAGCTACGCGGCCCGCGCCCAATCGACTCCAGCCGCACGATGCCGTGCCCTTCCGCTGTTTTTTTCGGCGGGATTTTCCATGCGTGCCCGTAGATCACTTCCACGCTGATGCGGATCGGCCCGCCGTCGCGCCGCCCCGCGTCCAGCTTCTCTTCAATCGCTCGCAACGTTCGCGGTGTCATGAGGCCTCTTGATCGGGTCCGCATGGCGTTGCTCGCGCCCTGCGCCTTGAGATCGCGCCAAAGCGCATCGGTTGTTGCGTACTCCAGCGTGATCACTTCCATGTCCATCACGGGGTCAGCGAACCCGGCATGCACAAGCATGTCACCGATGTCATGCAGATCAGTAAATTTATGAACGTGTTTGTCGGCGACTATTTCATCGCGCGAAATCGCTCGTCGCAACTCGATCAACGTGTCCGGCCCTGGCGCGGTGAACATCATCACGCCGCCGAAGTTGAGCACGCGGTTCCATTCGGCAAACAGCGCCGGCAAATCATTCGCCCATTGCAGCGCAAAGTTGCTCCACAGAACATCGGCGTATTCGCGAGGCAGCGGCAATGCGTTCATGTCGGCGACGAGCCCACGCAGCTCACCTTTACCAGCTTTGTTGCCGATGCCCGTGAGCCGCGCCAGCAATCCTATTTTCGGTACCGGTGGCGCGGCGCGCGCCACCATAGCCGGTGACTGGTCGACCGCGATGATGGTGGCATCAGTAAAACGCTCAGCAAGCGCCGCCGTATGCGTCCCCGGCCCACAGCCGACGTCGAGCACGACCGACGGCGCGATCCGCATGATGTCAAAACGCTCAAGCAGTCGACTACCCACTTCGCGCTGAACCACCGCGGCCTCGGCGTAGGTACTCGCCGTGCGGTCGAAACGCGTGCGCAGCAGTTCAACGTCAACAGGTTCCGGCGCGCTCACAGCACACGCTCGATCACACTACGTGGGAAAATTTGCACAGCATTCGATCAAAGACAGGTTCCCCAATTTTATTGCGTTCGCTCTACAGTGAAGCCCGCACCACGCTCGCTCGCGTGCGTGAGCGAGCCTTGCCGCAGACCTGTTTCTTCTGCGGTGACGACGGGCCGGAAACCGTGTGCGACCCGTGTGCAGCGTCGCTCGTTCGTTTGCAGCGTGAAGTCTGTCCACGCTGCCAGCTTCCGGCCGCAAACGGCGCAGTCTGTGGGCGCTGCCTCAAGAAGCCGCCCGTTTGGCAACATTTGGTCGCGGAGTGGCAGTACGAATTTCCGCTAAAAACTGCCGTCGTTTCTGCGAAATACCATCACGCTTTTCCGATTTTTCGGTGGATATCGGCGCAGCGCCTTGATTGGCCTTTTGACGCCTCCGCTACGCTGGTGCCAGTTCCGCTCGCCGAGCGTCGTCTACAGCAACGCGGCTACAACCAGGCGCAGTTGATTGCCAACGAAATGGGCAGTCGCTTTGGGCTGCACGTCGATGCAGACGCGGTGATCCGAATCCGCGAAACCGATATTCAGCAACGATTGAACTGGAGTGAGCGTCGGCGCAACGTGAGAAGTGCGTTCGCCGCAACGCGCTCGTTCGCGGGCGAATCGGTGGTGCTTGTTGACGATGTGCTCACTACGGGATCAACCCTGAACGAGCTTGCGCGTGCCGTGTATGACGCCGGTGCGATTCGTGTCGACGCCTATGTGTTGGCGCGTGTGCAACCGATACGCCGTCGTGACCGTGTCGTGAAATTTGGTCGCGCAACCGCGTGAGATCCGCCGCATGATCCACGTCGTTCTGATCGAACCAGAAATTCCGCCGAATACCGGCAACATCATCCGCCTGTGCGCCAACACGGGCGCGATGCTGCACTTGGTGAAACCGCTCGGTTTTCCGCTCGACGATGCGCGCATGCGGCGCGCAGGGCTCGACTACCACGAATACGCGACGATGCAGGTGCATGAGGATTGGGCGGTGTGCAAGGCCGCGCTTTCGGGCCACAGAATGTTCGCCATCGAAACCTGCGGCGTTAAATCCCCGCACGAAACAATGCTGCAAACTGGCGATGTTTTTGTGTTTGGATCAGAGACCAAAGGCCTGTCGGCGACCGTGCTGTCGGATTTTGCGCCAGAGCGCCAGCTGCGACTTCCGATGCGCCCTGCGATCAGGAGCTTGAACCTTTCAAACTCGGTCGCGGTGACGGTTTACGAGGCTTGGCGGCAGCTGGGGTTTGCCGGTGCGGGCTCATAGCTTTTCGCCAGGATGACGATAATGCAGGGGCTGAAGCCCCATTAAGACATTTATCGACTATTGTCAAAAATGACGCCTAGCCCACATGTGGGCTAGGTTTTTACGTAAAGTCGTTGCTGTCGGCGACGACAGGTGCGGTGGCTACAGCCCAGCGGCTGCGCGCAGCGTTGCCGCCTTGTCAGTCGTTTCCCACGTAAATTCCGGCTCGTCGCGACCGAAGTGCCCGTATGCCGCCGTCTTTTGATAGATCGGGCGCAGCAGGTTCAGCATGTTGATGATGCCCTTCGGACGCAGATCGAAATGCTCGTTGATGAGCGCGGCGATTTTTTCGTCGCTGATCACGCCGGTGCCTTCGGTGTAGACCGTTACGTTCATCGGTTTAGCGACGCCAATCGCGTAGGCCACCTGAATCTGGCACTGCTTGGCGATGCCCGCCGCAACAATGTTTTTCGCGACGTAGCGTGCGGCGTAAGCTGCCGAGCGATCTACTTTGGATGGGTCTTTGCCCGAGAACGCGCCGCCGCCGTGCGGGCAGGCACCACCGTACGTATCAACGATGATCTTGCGACCGGTCAGGCCGCAGTCGCCTTGCGGGCCACCGACCACGAAGCGACCGGTTGGATTGACGAGGTAGCGCGTGTTGACGAGCATTTCTTTCGGCAGCACCGGCTTAATGATTTCTTCGATGATGGCGTCGATAAACGACTGCTTCATCTTGGTCGATGTTTCGCTCTGATCCGGGCTGTGTTGCGTGGAGAGCACCACCGTGTCAATCGATACCGGCTTGCCGTCAACGTAGCGCATCGTGACTTGCGATTTCGCATCGGGGCGCAGGAAGGGCAGACGACCGTCTTTGCGCAGCATGGCCTGACGCTCAACCAAACGATGCGCGTAATAAATCGGCGCTGGCATCAAGGTCGGCGTTTCGTCACAGGCATAGCCGAACATGAGGCCTTGATCGCCCGCGCCGGTGTTCATGTGATCGTCGGAAGCGTGGTCGACGCCCTGCGCGATGTCGTTGCTTTGCTTGTCGTAGCAAACCATGACGGCGCAGCCCTTGTAGTCGATGCCGTAGTCGGTGTTGTCGTAGCCAATGCGCTGGATGGTGTCGCGCGCGACCTGAATGTAGTCAACGTGGGCGTTGGTGGTGATCTCGCCAGCGAGCACGACGAGGCCCGTGTTGGTCAACGTTTCAGCGGCAACGCGGGATTTTGGATCCTGCTTAAAAATGGCGTCGAGAATCGCATCCGAAATTTGATCGGCGACCTTGTCGGGGTGGCCTTCGGAGACGGATTCGGAGGTAAAGAGAAAGTCGCTCATGCGTAAATCCTTGTGTGTGTTGAGGTGCGAATGGACTCTAGCGAGCCACTTGAAATCAACGGATTTACTAGCGGCGACGCTTTAGCGGAAGAACGCTCAACTTTCTGAAACAGAAAAGCTGCCAGTGCCCGCCCCGCAAGTAGTCGAATAACTCAGCAAGCACCGCCTAAAATTGTAGTGCAAACCTTATCTCCTCGCCATTTTCCGTCGGTCTTGTCGTCCTTTCTTTCCTCCATCGCTTCCGCGCTCGCCAATGGGTTGAGTGGGTGCTCGCTTGCGACTCAGGCCGCTCTGGGTAAGGCTGTGGGGCGAATGATGCTGTTGTCCGGCGGCATGAGAAATCGCCTTCGGGAGAACTTGAGTTCTGCGGGATACGCCGATCGGGTTTCGCTTGCCCAGGCCTCGACCGGGATTGGCCGCATGGCCATTGAGACGGCCGGGCTTTGGCGAACGCCGGACGCCATCGTTCTTGGCCGCGTGAAACTCGTCGACGGTTGGGATACCGTTCTCGCTGCGAAGGATCAGGGGCGGGGCATCATTTTCCTGACGCCTCACTTGGGCACTTTCGAAATTGCGTCGCTCTTCATCGGCTCGCAAATGCCGCTGACCGCGATGTTCCGTGCACCCCGCGTGGCGTGGGCCGAGCCCATGATGCGGGCGGGTCGTGACCGCATGCAAATCCGCTCGCAACCTGCTGAGATGAGCGGCATCCGCGCAATGCTTAAGGCGCTGCGTCGCGGCGAAGCAATTGGCTTGCTGCCCGATCAGGTGCCCGATCCGGGCCGCGGTGGCGAAGGCGTTTGGGCGGCGTTTTTTGGAAGACCGGCGTACACGATCACGCTCGTGCAAAAGTTTGCCAAAACGACGCAGGCGCTGGTGGTGATGGTGGCGTGTGTGCGGCTGCCTGATGCGCAAGGGTATCGCTTGGCGTTTACGCCGCTGGCACCGTTTTCAGAGGATTCTGCTGCGGCTGCGCACGAGCTGAACGCAGCTGTCGAAGCGGCGATTGCGCTGGCGCCGGATCAGTATTTGTGGAGTTACAACCGGTACAAAGTGCCGCCGGGTTCGACGCCCTCTCCCGCAGCGCGGGAGACGATCAACGTGAGGGGTGAGGGCCGATGATTGACGAGCACGGGTTACGGCGCTTCGGTCACGCCACCGCCCTCACCCTAGCCCTCTCCCGCGCTGCGGGAGAGGGGACTGGCGCATAGGCATCGCCATGACCCTCGCAGGCATCGCCGCGCTAATCGGCGGCAAACTACTCGTACTCATTCCGATGCGCGTTATCGCAGCGGCGAGCGGCCCGCTATCCACATTCGGCTGGTGGCTCGCAAAATCGCGTCGCCGCGTGGCGCTGACCAACCTGCGCCTGTGTTTCCCGCATCTATCGGAAGCCGAGCGCGAAACCATCGCCCGCGCGCACTTCCGCGCCTACATGCAAGCCGCGCTAGAGCACGGTGTTCTCTGGAATGCTTCTGGCGAAAAGATTCGCAACTACGTCACCCTCCACGACGAGCACGAATGGAAGCAATTCCAGCAAGGCGAAAACCGGCGTCCCGTGATCTGGCTCTGCCCGCATTTCATTGGGCTCGACGCCTGCGCCATACGCATTTCGGTGGACACGTCGGGCTGCTCGCTCTACAGCGAACAGAGCAATCCTGACCTTGACCGCATGATGCTCGCCGGACGCACCCGTTTTAGCGAATCGACGATCATCGCCCGCACCGAAGGGGTCAAGCCGATCATCCGAGCCATGAAATCCGGCTTGCCGTTCTACTATCTGCCCGATATGGATTTTGGTGCTCGCGATTCCGTGTTCGTTCCGTTCTTTGGTGTGCAGGCTGCCACCATCACCGGCGTTTCGCGTCTGGCCAAGCTCACCGGGGCCGCAGTGGTGCCCGTGATCGCCACCCAGCGACCGCAGGGCCAAGGCTACGACGTGCGCTTTTACCCCGCGTGGGATAAATTTCCGTCCGGTGATGATGAGGCCGACGCGCGCCGCGTGAACGCATTCATCGAGGCGCGAGTGCTTGAAAACACCGCGCAATATTTGTGGACACATAAGCGTTTCAAAACGCGTCCGCCCAACGAAGCGAAGGTGTATTGATGAAGCGACCTAGCGTCCCGTGCATTGAATTGCCCACAGTCGAAAATGTCACTCGCGCCGTGGCGTGGTTACGCGCGGGCGAGATCATCGGACTACCGACAGAAACCGTGTACGGGCTTGCTGCCGACGCCGGGAACGCCGACGCCGTCGCAAAAATTTACGCGGCGAAAGGACGCCCGGTTGACCACCCGCTGATCGTTCACGTCGCATCGGCTGACGCCGCAAAAGCGTGGGCCGCGACGTGGCCGGAAGCTGCTGAAAAGCTTGCCGCCGCCTTCTGGCCCGGCCCGATGACCCTGATCGTCAAGCGCGCGAGCCATGTGCTTGATGCGGTGACCGGCGGGCAGGATACGGTGGGTTTGCGCGTGCCCTCGCATCCGGTGGCGCTGGCCGTCATGCATGAGTTTGCGAAGGCCACGCCGACGACGGCGTCGGGTCTTGCTGCGCCGTCCGCAAATCAGTTTGGTCAGGTCAGCGCGACGACGGCGGCGCATGTGGTCGCTGAATTCCCCGATCTACTTTTGCTCATCCTCGACGGCGGCGCATGTGGCGTTGGCGTCGAGTCCACCATCGTCGACGTCAGCGGCGACAGCGTGCGAATCCTGCGCCCCGGACGGGTGCGCGCGAACGAGATTGAGCGAGTGCTTGGCGTCGCCCTTGCTGGCGCTGCTGCCGAAGCCGCAGGTGCGGCGGATGCACCGCGTGTCTCCGGCAGTCTCGCCTCGCACTACGCGCCGCGCACACCCACCATCATGCTCGAAGAGCGCCGCCTGCGCACGCAACTGCGCGCCTTCCGGCAGGCGCAGGATCGCGGGCCCACGCGCTGCGTGATCACGCATTCGTTCGACGTTGAACCGTCGGCGAAACTACGTGCCATCCGCCTCGCGGGCGACGCACAGACGTGGGAGTACGAGCTCTACGCTTTGCTGCGTGCGCTCGACAGCGAACGCTATGGCCAACTCATCATCGAAGCCCCGCCGCAAGGCCCCGAATGGGACGCCGTGAATGATCGCGTGCAACGAGCCACGCAACGTGACAACGTAGAAGATTCAGTGGAATGAAAATCGTCCTCGCGCCCGATTCGTTCAAAGGCTCGCTCTCGGCGGAGGGCGTTTGCGCAGCGCTTGAAATCGGGTTGCGTCGGGTTCTGCCCGACGCCGAAATCGTCAAGCGTCCAATGGCCGACGGCGGCGAAGGCACGCTGGACGCGGTCAGCCACGCGCTTGCAGGCACCGGCGCACGACGCAAACAGGCGCTGGTGAGAAATGCTGCCGGACAGTCGGCCGAAGTTGGCTACGCGCTGATTAAACACGGCATTTATGAGGCCGCGATGATCGAAGTCGCGCAAATCGTCGGGATAGAGGACGCGCACAACATGGCCGCCCCGGTCGGTGATCGCTCCAGCTACGGCGTTGGTGAATTGATGCGACTCTTGGTCGGAGAAGGCATCCGCCACTTCTTCATAGGCCTCGGCGGCACCAGCACCAATGACGGCGGCGCGGGCTTGCTAGCCGCGCTCGGCGTCAAATTCACCGGCACCTTTCGTCGCGAAGTCGAACCCACACCCAACGGCCTTGCAAAACTCATTTCAGTCGATGTCACGGGGCTCGACGCGCGGCTCGCGGACTGCGAAATCACGCTCCTCTCTGACGTCAACAACGCCCTCACCGGCGAGCGCGGAGCAACCGCGATTTTTGGCCCGCAAAAAGGCGTGGCAAGGAGTGACGTAGCGCGCGTTGACGGCGTCATCGCCGCCTACGCTGAACGTCTGGAAGCCGCGCTACAACGCTCGGCTAAAGATAAGGCAGGCGCTGGCGCAGCGGGCGGTTTGGGCTACGCGCTACAGCTGCTCGGCGCAAAATTCGAGTCCGGCGCACAAACCGTCGCCCGCCTCATCGGCCTCGCCGACGCCTGCAAAAACGCCGACTGGCTCATCACCGGCGAGGGCCGCACCGACGCTCAAACACTGCTCGGCAAAACCCCGTTCGCCGCAGCCCAAATCGCCAGAGACCACGGCAATCCCTGCCTCAAAGCCACGCTCATCAGCGGCGGCGTCGATGCCACCTCGCTCGAAGCGTTAAACAACACCTTCAACGGCGGCTGCTTCTCCATCGTCCCCGGCCCGATGGCGCTTGATCAAGCGGTCATTCGTGCGCCGGAATTGCTGGCGAATGCGGCGGAGCAAATCGCGCGGATTGCAGTGGTAGGGAAGTAACAGCTTTTCCACACAATCACCAACACACGGGGGCTGGAATGACAAAGAGGCAGAAACCGACTTATAACGATTAGTGCGCCAAGCCCCAATGAAATAGGACATTCAGCAGAAAGCTGCTGCTAAAGGCCTACCGCTTTTTCGGCTTTTTGACACGAATGCCGTACGCCAACGCCAGACGACGCTGAAGGCGTGCAGCCTTCTTCAGCGCGGTGCGCAGCTCATTGAGCGGCGGTGTCAACAGGGGGCGGCCAGAAGCTTCAGGTGTGTCCATCGTTCAAAGTCCAACACGGTCAGGCCGTGTCCGTTAGAGGTCGCAATAATAAGCGCTTCGTCATCCAGCGTATTGTCGAACACCGTGAATTCATCGGCAAGCGGCACATACAAATCGAAAAAATTGACGGCGCTGCGGGTGAATCGCCGCCGGATGTCCGACTCCGGAATCGAATGCCCACCCATTGCAACCCGGTGGCGCACGCGCCGCACTGCATCGTCGCCGCTGCGCAGGGCGAAGTAGTAAATCGACACGAGATAACCATCATCTTTGCAGTGCGAAATGAACTTTGCAAAGGTCTTGCTCGACAGCGTGCTTTCAAACGCAAAATCCTTGCGCTCCGAGGCGAGTTCATCAAGACGCTTCAACATGATGCGTCCCGCCGAAAATGCGGCGAGGCTCGTGTCATAGCCAACCAGCCCGCGCGCGATCAAATCGGCATTCACAAACGTCGAAATGTGTAGAGATTCGAGAATCGGTCCCGCGTGCGAACTTTTCCCCGCCCCATTAGGGCCCGCGAAAACGACGAGACGAGGAGACGTTGCCATGCACTAATCGTAACCCGCCTGGTAAGTTGCATGTGATCAATGCGGCATGACTCGGCATAATCAGTGAGCCTTAACAGAACACCCACCATGCCGCTTTCTTGGACCGAAATTCGCGACCGCGCCGCAACCTTTCAGAAAGACTGGAAGGAAGTCACGTCGGAGCAGGCAGAGTCACAATCGTTCTGGAGCGAATTCCTGAATGTCTTCGGCGTCAACCGCCGCCGCGTTGCGGTCTTCGAAAAGCACGTCACGATAAAGCGTGCCAAATCGGTCAAGAACGGTCGCATCGACCTGTTCTGGCCCGGCAAATTGCTGGTGGAGATGAAGAGCGCCGGGCAAGACCTCGACCGCGCGTTCGCGCAGGCAACCGACTACTTCGAAGCCCTGCCGGATCGCGATCTGCCGCGCTACCTGCTGGTCAGCGACTTCAAGCGTTTTCGCCTGTTCGACCTTGAAGAAAAGATTGACCATCCCGAGTTTCGGCTCGACCAGTTGAAAGACAAAGCGCGCCAGTTCGGCTTCATCGCCGGCTATCAGGCGCAGGTCATCAAGCCGCAAAACCCGGTCAACGCCAAAGCGGCGGCGCAAATGGGCAAGTTGCACGACGCGCTCAAAGCGGCAGGCTACGCAGGGCACGCGCTCGAAGTGCTGCTGGTACGGTTGCTGTTTTGCCTGTTTGCCGACGACACCGGCATTTTCCAGCCCGCACAAAGTTTTCGCGACTGGCTCGAAGCCGAAACCAAGCCCGACGGCAGCGACATGGGCCGAGCGCTCGCCGAATTGTTTGACGTGCTGAACACCGCCGAAGCCGCGCGCCAAAAGACGCAGCGCGACAATTTCGCGAGCTTTCCGTACATCAACGGTAGCCTGTTTGCCGAGACGCATCGCCCGCCCGCCTTCGATGCCAAAACGCGTGAACTCCTGCTCGACGCCTGCGCGCTCGACTGGACGAACATCAGCCCCGCCATCTTCGGCGCGCTGTTTCAAAGCATCATGTCGGGTGAGGATCGGCGCAAGCTCGGCGCGCATTACACGTCCGAAGAAAATATTCTCAAACTCATCAAGCCGCTGTTTCTTGACGAGCTGCGCGCCGAGTTTGAAAAGATCAAAAACAACGCCAATCGCCTTGCCGAATTTCACAAACGGCTGCGCACGCTCACCTTCTTCGACCCCGCCTGCGGATGCGGCAATTTTCTGGTCATTGCGTATCGCGAGCTGCGCCTGCTGGAGCTCGACATTCTGCGCGCCGTCAACAGCGGCCCCGGTTCGCGATTTCTCGACATTCATGGCAGCATCGCCGTCAACGTCGATCAGTTTTACGGCATAGAAATCGAAGAATTCCCCGCGCAAATAGCGCAGGTCGCCATGTGGCTCACCGACCATCAAATGAACCGCATGGTCAGCGACGAATTCGGCGCGTACTACGCCCGCATACCGCTCGTCAGTACCGCGCATATCCGTCATGGCAATGCGCTACGCACGGATTGGAACGACGTGCTGCCTGCGGAGCGGTGCAGTTTTTTGTTTGGGAATCCGCCGTTTGTGGGCAAGTCCAATCAGTCGCCCGAACAAAAGGCCGACGTTGAACCCATCTTCGCGCCGCTCAAAGGCGGCGGAGTGCTCGATCTCGTCGCCGCGTGGTACGTTAAGGCTGCGAGCTACCTAAGCGCGAAAGGTTCGGCCCCCTCTCCCCTCGCGGGAGTAGAGCCTGCCCCGGCGCAGGCCGGGGGTTGGGGTGAGGGGGCGGGCGGCAAGCAGATCACCCACTGCGCCTTCGTCTCCACCAACAGCATCACGCAAGGCGAGCAAGTAGGCGTGCTCTGGGGCTGGCTGCTCGCGCAGGGCATCAAGATTCACTTCGCGCATCGCACGTTTCGCTGGAGCAACGAAGCCAGCGGCAAGGCGGCGGTGCATTGCGTGATCGTGGGGTTCGGCTTGCAAGAGGCGAGCACGAAAACGATCTACGAGTATGACGACGTGAATGGCGAGCCGCACGCCATTGCTGCTGCGCGGATCAATCCGTACTTGGTGGATGCGCCGATGCTTGCGCTCGGCGCACGCACGGCTCCCATAGCGCCGGTTCCCGCGGCATCGTTCGGCAGCAAACCAACGGATGGCGGCCACTTGCTGTTGTCTCGGATCGATGCCGAAGCGCTGCGCATTGATGAGCCGGCAGCAGGAGATTTCATTCGTCCGTACATGAGCGCTGACGACTTTCTCCACGACACAGGACGCTGCTGTCTATGGCTAAAAGGTTGCTCGCCCACTCTGCTGACAAAAATGCCCGCCGTGCTGGCTCGGATCGAGGCCGTTCGTTCGTTTCGACGTGCTAGCACCAAGGCAGCAACCCGCGACAATGCGGCCTATCCCACCGTGTTTGCAGAAGACCGACAGCCAGAGAGCAATTATTTGGCGATTCCGAAAACGTCCTCTGAGCGGCGCCAGTATGTGCCCATCGGATTTCTTGATCGGCGCGTTATCGTCGCGAGCGAACTATTTACGATTCAACACGCGTCGCTGCTTCATTTTGGCGTGCTTTCGTCGACCATGCACAACGCTTGGATGCGCGCGGTCTGCGGTCGATTGGAGAGTCGCTACCGCTATTCCGCAGGCATCGTCTACAACAATTTCCCGTGGCCTGACCTCACTGCAACTGCGGCGAGCCCCCTCACCCCGGAGCCAATAGGCGACAAGCGTGTCGTGCTCTCCCGCGAGGGGAGAGGGGACGAGAGCCCGGAAGCGGTTGAGAAACGTTGCGCCAAGGCGGCAGCGTTTTCCGGCAAATTGACAACCGCCGTCGAATCCGCCGCGCAAGGCGTGCTCGACGCGCGGGCTGCGCATCCTGAAAGCTCGCTCGCCGATTTGTACGACCCGGTGACCATGCCGCCGGATTTGACCAAGGCGCACCAGAAGCTCGACGCGGCGGTGGACGCCGCGTATTTCGCCGCGCACGCGGCGGACGGCGCCAAGAAAACATGGCGCAACGACGCCGAGCGTGTAGCGTTTTTGTTCACGCTCTATCAAAAATTCACGAGCTTTTTGCCGACAGAATCAGCGAAACCGAAGGGCGTTCGCAAGACGAAGGCGACTAGGGTTTGACACGATATTGAGACGTCGTCGAGCGTTCAGCTTTTCAGTCAATTAAAGCGCCAATATGGGCGAGCGGCGCAAATCGCAATAAGTCAACTTACAGCGATTATGACGCTTAGCCCCTGATCAATAGGGGCTTGCACTAAAAGCTGATTCAAGACAATCGGCTTAGAAATCGGTACTCAAGCCCGCAACTCCACCTGCTCCGCTCGCTCGCAAAGCGCTTCAATCACGTTCTCGATCAAATCTGTTTCCACCAGGAACGGGTTGAATCCGGAGGCATCGTGCCAGCGCGCAGATTCGGGCGCGGCGGTGGCTAGGTCAGCGGTGTAGCCCATGCCCCAGATAGGGAACAAGCGCCGCCAGGGCTCGGCATAGCGCAGCAGGGTGACCTCGGCGTGGCGCTTGTCGGCGACGACGAGGTTGTAGACGCGGTTGACGGCATCGCGCGGGCCTTCGAGGCATTGCAGGGCGTGCGTGGTTGATACGCAGAGATAGCCGGTGACGCCGAGGGCGTTGTTGCGGCGCAGGCTCGCGGTCAGGATTTGCTCAGCGTCGGTTTTCCCGAGCGGCACAATCAGTCGGCTGGCGTAGATGAGGCGAACGAGTTTCACGGCGCGCTACTTTTTCTGCTCAATACCGAACAGGATTCGCTTTGCGTCGTCGGTCATGTTGTTGTTCGCGGGCACGCTCAGGTCTTTCGCGATCTGATAGGCGCGGATCGTGGCGGGGCGCTCCTTGATCGTATGGAACCAGCGTTTCAGATTCGGGAAATCATCGAGATTCATCTGCTGCCGCTCGTACGGCACCACCCACGGGTAACTGGCCATGTCGGCGATGGAGTACTTGCCAGCGAGAAATTCACGATCCGCCAGGCGCTTGTCCATCACGCCGTAAAGCCGTGCGGTTTCGCTGACGTAACGATTGATGGCGTACGGCAATTTCTCGGGCGCGTAAGTGCCGAAATGATGGTTCTGGCCGGCCATCGGGCCGAGCCCGCCCATCTGCCAGAAGAGCCACTGAATGGCCTCTTTGCGCCAGTACGCATTTTTTCGGTCCAGAAACTTTTTTGATTTATCAGCGAGGTAGAGCAGCATCGCGCCGCTTTCGAAAAGCGTCATCGGCTCGTCGTCCGCAGCACCGCGAAGGCCTTTCGACATGGCCTGCATCGGCTTGTAATCGACCATCGCCGGGATGCGGTTGTTCGGTGCGATCTGCAAAAAAGTGGGATCGAACTGCTCACCCTTGCCGATGTTCACGGGAATGAGGCGATATTTCATCTTCGCTTCTTCTAGAAACATCGTGATCTTGTGGCCGTTCGGCGTGGTCCAGTAGTAGAGGTCAATCATTGCGGTACTTCTTGGTAAATGAGGTGGGCCGAAGTCAAAGAAAAGGGCTCGTGCGTGCGTCAGGCAATCCCAATTCCAATCAGGAGTTTTTTGAAAATTAAGTGGCCTGGCGAAGGTTGAAATACAGCATGAAGATTACTCGAAATGGCATGAATAGAGCCACAACCAACGACACCGCGAGGGTCGTGAGATTTGCGCAGCTGGCAATTGAAGAATTGTGAGCCATCCGCTTCTGCGCGGTGATACGCTCTTGCCGCACCTTCAATCGGAGACCCCCCATGACCGCTCGCGCAACATTCAACCGCATGGAAGAGAGCACGAAAGAAGATTGGGGCCTGATCGTGCCGGAGGCAATGAAGATGGCGCGTTCACTGCCGGATCGCGTGATCGCGCATTTGCAACTCCTGGATGGCGACTACGGTGGATTTCCGATTGATCGGTACAGCCACAGCCTGCAAACCGCGACGCTCGCCTTGAAGGATGGGCGCGATGAGGAATACGTTGTTTGCGCGCTGTTGCACGACATCGGCGACACGCTCGGCTCGTTTAATCACCCCGATATTGCGGCGGCGATTTTGAAGCCGTTCGTGTCCGAGGCGAACCTGTGGATGGTGCAAAACCACGGCATTTTTCAGGGCTACAACTTCTTTCATCACATCGGGCTCAACCGCGATATGCGCGACATGTTTAACGGTCATGAGCACTACGAGCGCACCGCTGAATTCATCGCGCTCTACGACAATCCGGCGTTTGATCCGCAGGGCGAAATCTTCCCGATCAGCACCTTTGAGCCGATGCTGCGACGGCTGATGGCGACGCCAAAGAATTCCGTCTACAAAGCCGCAATCGACAAAGAACTGGCGACGACTTAGCGCGGCTATTCGTCTGGCCCAACCCATTTGCCGGAGACGCACATGGCCGAAAACAAGACCCAACAAAATGATCAGAGCGTCGACGCTTATGTCGAAGCGGTTGCCGACGAAACGCGACGGCAGGACTGCCGTGCGTTGATCAAACTGATGAGCGCTGCGACGAAGCACGAACCAAAAATGTGGGGCGCCGGCATCGTCGGCTTCGGCTCGTATCACTACAAATACGCGAGTGGCCACGAAGGCGATTCGTGTTTCATTGGGTTCGCTTCGCGCAAGGGGGACATCAGCATTTACCTCATGTGCGGGTTTGATGGACATGAGGCCTTGTTCGCAAAACTTGGAAAACACAAAATGGCCAAAGCCTGCCTTTATGTGCGTCGCCTGTCCGACATTGATTTGCCGATTCTTGAGCAACTGTTAGCGCGCTCGGTGACTGAGGTTCAGCGTCGCTATCCGGCTGTTACGCAGCCTTAACGGCGCTGCCTTTTAGACAGGCCCGACGATGAATCGCTACTACCTGACCATTCCCGTGCTGCTGGCTGTCGGTTTCGCGTACGGCGCGCTGCGAAATCGCGCGCGGCAGACAAAGCGCATGCTAGTGTGGGTCATCGTGATCTTGCTACTTGGCATTTGTTGTGTCGGGTTGCTGCTGGCCGGTGTGACCGGTAGCGCGACGCTCGGGTGGCTTTCCGGGCTGTCACTCATGGTTCTGTTTCCGGTGGTGATGTTGCTCGGAATTGGGTTTGTCATCGGCTCGTTCTTTAACCGCAGCAAGAGCGTCCCGCCGAGTCCTCCAATCGGGCACGAAGCGGCAGCAGGCTCGCGTGTGACACAACCCGCCGAGCCGATAAACAGCACGTTGACCGTCAATGTGGATCGCGACAGTGTCGCGGCTGGCGACGATGCTGACCCGCATGCCGTAGTGGTCACCGTGCCAGTCGCCAGCAATGTGGCTGAGCTGGTTGCCGCATGCTTGCGCGGCTGCCCGTTGGCCAGCATTTCGGGCGACAAGGCAACCTGGCTGATTGATGTTGGCGGAACCTGCGTCGGCGTGATCGCACAGCAATGGCCGCGCCCCCAATTCGTTGTCCCTGAAGACCTTAGCCTGACCCATCTCTTTGCCGGACGAAGCCAAAACGTGCATTTTCGCTACTGGAATCAGGTTGATCCCGACGCCGTGTTTGTGGCGTTGCGCGATGGACTACCGCTGCCACCGCGTTACTGATGCCTTGGCGTTGAATCTTTGGCGCATGGCGATGACGGAATAATTGGGTAGTCCGGTCGTTCGCCAGTCGCATAATGCGAATGACAAAGCCGAAGACAAAAAAATCAGCAACGACGGCCATCACATTCGTCACTTAAAAGGAGCGCCCCATGTTTCCCATTCACCGGATTTTCATAGCAGTCAGTGCCGCGAGCGCGATGCTGCTCACCGGTTGCGCACAGGCACCCAAGCAGGCCGACGTGCATGATCACTCGCACGGTCGGGTGGAAGGCGCAATGGTCGCTGGCGGCCCGCGCTACGCGGTGGACGCGACATGGCCAAAACCGCTGCCAAACAACTGGATTCTTGGGCAGGTTGCGGGCATCGCCACCGCCAAGGACGACACCATCTGGATGATCCATCGGCCACTCACTTTGACTGACGACGAGAAGGGCTCGACGCTGACACCCAAACGCTCGAAATGCTGCTCGGCTGCGCCACCCGTGTTGCAGTTTGATCGCGCGGGTAATCTGCTGCGTTCGTGGGGCGGCAAGGCGGCAGACGGTGGCTTCGACTGGCCAGCAAACGAGCACGGCATTTACGTTGACCCAAAAGGCGACGTCTGGGTCGGCGGTAACGGCAACAACGACGGCATGCTGCTCAAGTTCACCCCCGACGGCAAATTTCTCATGCAGATCGGCAAGGCGAGCAAGAGCGAGGGCAGCAACTCCACCACCCAGCTCGGTCGCCCGGCGCACATGGAGCTCGATGCCGCCGCGAACGAGCTCTACGTCGCCGATGGTTATGGCAATCGTCGCGTGATCGTGTTCGACGCCGCAACCGGCGCCTACAAGCGGCATTGGGGCGCGTACGGCAAGCAGCCGCAGGACGGCGATTTCCCGAACTTCAACCCCGATTCGCAACATTTTGGCATGCCCGTGCACTGCGTGCGTATGACGAAAGACAACTTGGTCTATGTCTGCGACCGCATGAACAATCGCGTGCAAATTTTCAACAAGAAGGGCGAATTCATCAAGCAGTTCGTTTACGACGCGGCGACGCAAGGCTCAGGCTCCACCTGGGATCTGATTCCGTCGGAAGACGCCGCGCAACGCTACCTGCTGATCGCCGACGGCACCAACAACGAAGTGCGCATCGTCGAGCGCGCCACCGGCGAAAAAATCGGCTCCTTCGGCCGACCCGGACGACAAGCCGGTGACTTCCATTGGGTACACAACATCGCAATTGATTCGGAGGGATCGGTGTACACAAGCGAAGTTGACACTGGCAAGCGGGCGCAGCGGTTTCGGCGGGTACAGTAAGGCCTGAAGCGGCTGACAACCGACGTGCGCTAATGGCTATAGCTTTTTTATGAAACTGCCGGTGAACGGGGGCTGACGGGATAATTGTGCAAAAGTCAACAATCAGGATTTTGAGCATATAGCCCCAATTGCGCTGCGCTTCCAGCTCAAAGCTATAACTATTTGCTGAGCATACTCGGTGTCACCGACATGGGGTTGAGCAGTCGTCCGTCGGGGCCCGTGATGCGGTAGTTGCGGTCTACGATGAGCTCGATTGCGCCGGAATTATTGCCGTAGGCAAAGCGCACGTCGTTGGCAAAACACCATAGACGCCCGTCGCGGGTCGCCTTGTAATTCGCGTTTGCGCCGATCGCAAATGCGCTGCCCATGTCCTGATCGATGCAGCCGATGAGGGTCATGTAATGCCCGTTCGGGAAGCGCAGCAGCGGTGAAAAAATGCGTTGCATCCAGTTTTGCGGCGGGACGCCGTCGGCGCCTGCGCGGAACTGACGGTCGTGCCACGTTCCCGACGCGGTCATGCAATAACGCGCACCTCGAACGAGATCAATGCCGGTGTCGTTCCACTCGGCGTTGGCTGCAATCAAGGCGCGTGGAATGGCCATTAGCGGAAAGAGTACCCGCTGCAACCAGCGGCGCACGCTGCACAAAAAGTCATTTCGAAACCCCTCGACTAGTCGCAAGTCTTTCAGCGAAAGCTCACGTACGTTGTTTGCATATTTATGACAAGTTTATGCTCCCAGCATTTTAGCGCGCACAGGATCATTCGTGCTTCCGACAATCGGTAGGCGCTGCCTTACCATGCGCGGCCACGGTCGGTTCGTCTGGCGCCTCCCGGTCACTGCGGCTTGTATTCTCTGATGGCTTTGTCGAGCGCTTTGTACTCGTCGCATTCCTTGTTGCCGCAGATGCTTTCGAGCTTGGCGAGTTGCGCGCGGGCTTTGACCACATCGTTGGTCTTGACGTAGGCCACGCCCAGATAGCTGTTAGCGCCGCGGTGAAACGGCTCCAGCGCGAGGGCGCGGTCGTAGGCTGCAAACGCGGCTTTGGTGTCACCTGCCCAGCGGCTTGTATAGCCAAGCATGTTCCAGGCGTCGGCATTCTTCGGGTCTTGCAGCGTCGCGCGGCGAAAATGATCGGCAGCGAGCGTCCATTGTTTTGCCTCGACTGCGGTTTTGCCGGCCTGAAAGTCGGCTGAGGCGACCGCTTTGGCGGGGCTCGATTCGGTGTCGGCGGCATGAGCGGTGGACAGTGTGATGAGGCCAAGAGTGATGACTGTCGTCAAGGTGATGAGCTTGGGCATGAGTGCTTCCTTGTTGATGGATGAATGGGTTGCCGACCGCGCGCGGTGGCGCGGTCAGCGTGGTTTAGCGAGCGACCGGATACTCGTACTTGGTCGTGGTCTTCCGCCATGAATCGCGATTGCCTTCGTGGTCAACGAGCAAACTCCAGCCCTCACGCGAGAGCTGACCCGCCGGCAACGTTGGGTCCATATTGCCGGCCACCGAGCGACAGGCGTCCTGGCCTTGCGTGACTTTCAGTTCCCAGCCGAACGAGCACTCAGCCTTAAGCGTCTCGCGTTTGACATCGGTGCATTTGAGCACGCCGCCTTCGTAGCTCACGCGGTCATTGCCGTCGGCTGGACAGGCACCCCCCCGAGCCGGTGTCGATGCGTTACCGAAGTCATGGCCTGCAGGGTACACGTAGACGCGCTCCATCTTTGAGCACTTCAATACGTTGCTTGAATAATCGGCTTCGTAGCCGGACGGGCAGCGAACGCCGTTGGACTGGGCGAATGTGGCTTGCGAGAGGCCGCCAACCGTCAGCACGACGAGGGTTCCGCGTAAGGTGCGTTTCATGGGTATCTCCTAAAGTTTTCGAGGGGGTTTGAGTCGTGCCAGACCGCTCGTTGAGTGCATGTCTGGCATGGACTGAACTTTAGAAGTGATGAAGTGCCGTGAACATACGCAGATTGCCGTAGTTTCGACGCCACGATGCCGTAGGCCGTGGTGTCGCAGCGATCCGGTCGCGGCTAGCGATCTCGCTAGCCGCGCCGCTGCCAGCGGCTTCCGGGCAGTTGTTCGATGCGGCCCGAGAGTTCGAGCATCGTGAGTTCGGTGACGATTTGATCGACAGCGAATCCACTGTGGGCGACTAATGTGTCAACGTCGATGGGCGTGTGTTCGATAAATTTGAGCAGAGCGGAGTCGGGGGTTGCTGACGTTGCACTTCGCTCTGTTGCCGTCGCGGTGGTGGTGTCAATGCGCAACTCTTCGAGCACGTCCTGCGCTGTTTCAACGAGCTTTGCCCCCTGCTTGATCAGGTGATGGCAGCCTTTGTGAAAGGTCGAATGAATCGAGCCGGGGATGGCAAAAACTTCGCGACTTTGATCGCCCGCGAGTCGCGCCGTGATGAGCGAGCCGGAGTTCATGGAGGCTTCGACCACCAGCACGCCGAGCGAGAGGCCGCTGATGATGCGGTTGCGTTTCGGAAAATTCTCCGCGAGTGGTGGCGTGCCGAGTGGATACTCGCTGACGATCAAACCGCGCTCGGCGATGGAGTGCGCGAGCACTTTGTTCTTCGCGGGATAAACGCGATCAATACCGGTACCGATGACGGCAATCGTCGAGCCCGAATTGACATTCGTTGCCCGCAATGCGCCGACGTGCGACGCGGCGTCGATGCCGAGCGCCATGCCGGAGACGATGGTAACGTTCCGCTCGGCAAACGCCTGCGCGAAAGCCTCAGCGGTGTCGGCACCGCCTTGCGAGCAATTGCGCGAACCAACCATCGCAATCGCGGGATTCGCGAGAAGTTCGATGCGACCCTTGGCGTAGAGCACGATGGGCGCATCGCCGCTTTCAAGGAGCGCTTTTGGGTAGGCAGGATGCGCCCACGTCAGAAGATGGTGCTCGCTCGACGCCGCTAGCCAGGCGAGGGATTCGTCAATTTTTGTCTGCGTTTCGGGCGATGGTGCCGCAACAATCGCGCTCGCGACTTTGTCCGTAACGAGGCGCGAGAGCGTGGATCGACTTGCGCTGCAGATGGTGGCGACGTCACCGAGTTCCGACAGCAATTTGTGCAGCGTGCGCGGACCAACACCAGACGCAAAGGCAAGTCGCAAAAAATTGGGGTCGTCAGCGTGTGAACTCATGAGGCGATTCGAATGCGTAGAAAAAACAAGGGCACCGCGCAGGTGCCCTCGAATTCAGCGGCAAGGCTCTGAATGCTTATGGATTGCGCAGAACATAGCCCGCACGCAACGTCTCGGTGCCGCTGTTCATCACCATGCCGTAGGAGATGCCCTCGAAAACGCGGAACACGAACACGAGCGCCACGCGCTCCTCGGGAATGTCGAGCGTTGCCGGCTCGGCCGTCGCCTGCTTCGGCCAGAACGGCACCCAGTTGAGTGTGTTCTCGTTGTAGCGTGGATTGGCGAAGGTTTCCTTGGTCTTGTACGCGGCCAGCACGTGGCCTACTTCGAGGCCGTCACGCTTGCCGAGATTCATGGTGACTACGTCGAGCTTTCCGGCTTCAGAGATGCCGTTTGGCAATGTCATGACCAAGCCTTCAACCTTTGCTTCTGGTGCATGCGGAATGTAGGCCATGGTCTCGCTCGGCGGCTGCGGAATCAGGTAGTCGCCGACCTGAATTTCCTGCTTCACGCTGACGATTTCGAGCCGTGCGACGTCACCGTCGCGCAGCACCTTGGCGTCGCCCAGATAGGTTGCTTCATAGCCAATGATTTGTGGGTCAGGCTCATTGTGCCGCCACTTGTACCAGGGTCGTGCGGTGATCGATGTGTCGCGCAACTGGCGACCCTTACGAAACATTTGAAACACCTTGCCCATTTCGGGCTTGATACCCACGGCATACACCGAATCTGCGGTCGCGAAAGCAACGCGTTCGCCCGTCGACTTGACAATTTGTGCGGCGCTATCGAACGTTTCTGCGCCGACCACGCGGTTACGCGACATGAACGGCTCAATGTCCTGGGGCGCGATGCTCGGAATGGCCGCTCCCTCGCGTGCTTCGGCACGAATTTGTGGCGACAGGCGCACCAAGCCGCGCTCCTCGGGCATGCCGCTGCCGCCCGGCGCAAACCCCAAGCGTGGCCCCCCTGGCGCGTTGCGATCCAGATAGATCACCTGACCGGGATAAATCCAGTGCGGATTTTTGACCTGCTCGCGGTTCATGCGCCAGACTTCGGGCCAGCGCCACGGTTGTTTAAGAAACTTGCCGGAGATGCCCCAGAGCGTGTCGCCCTTGACCACGGTGTGGCTGTCGGGCGCGTTCTCGCGCACTTGTACGGGCGCGCTGGGCGCTTGCGCCAAGGCGAGCGTCGCCACGGTGGCGACGGCGACCGAAGCCACAAATCGCGCAGCGCGACGAGCAAACGTTGACTCTGATGAAAAAGATGGAGGGTTCGTTAACATTCCGTGTCCTGGTGGCGGCGTCTGGTAGACGACATTGTCATATTTTTTCGGAAGAGCGAAGTTTCTCGCAAATCTGACCTTTTCTGGTCATTTCTAGCATCCGGAATATAGAAAAGTCGAAAAAGACCCAAACCTTAAGAAATTACATGAAGATTGTGCAACCAGACATCTGATTTGGCAAGTAAATGACGCTCCTGACTATCCTTGAATACCCCGATACGCGGCTAAAACGCATCGCTGCTCCCGTGACCGAGTTCACACCCGCTATTAAAAAGCTGGTGGATGACATGGCGCAAACGATGTACGAAGCCCCCGGAATCGGCCTTGCCGCGACGCAGGTGGACGTGCACAAGCGCGTGATCGTGATCGACACGTCGGAGACCAAGAACGATCTGAAAGTCTTCATCAACCCGGAAATCATTGTCGCTGACGGCGAAATGGTGGGCGAAGAAGGCTGTCTGTCGGTGCCCGAGTATTACGAAAGCGTTCGTCGCGCTGCCCACGTAGTGGTGCGAGCGCAGGATGTCACTGGCGAGGTTTTTGAGCTAGAAGCAACCGAGCTGCTCGCTGTCTGCATTCAGCATGAGATGGATCATCTCAAAGGCATTGTTTTCGTGGAACACTTGTCTCAATTGAAGCAGATTCGCATCAAAAACAAGATGAAGAAACGGCACCGCGAGGCGGAACGGGTCTAGTTTCGCCCTTCTCTGTGGGAGCGGTTGCACCGCGACTGCTTACGCTAGGTTACGTCTGGTTCGGTTCTTCGCGGTGGAATCGCTCCCACACTGCCATCTTCTACATCCCGCCATGAAAATCATCTTCGCAGGCACTCCTGAATTTGCCGCCACGGCGCTGCGAGCCTTGCTGCATGCGGGCCCCGACGCGGGCCTTCAAGTCATTGCGGCCTATACCCAGCCAGATCGCCCGGCGGGGCGCGGCATGAAATTGACGGCCTCTGCGGTGAAAGTTCTGGCCGCGTCTCGCGGCATTCCGGTGTTTCAGCCGCCGACGTTAAAGACACCCGAAGCGCAAGCGGAAATGGCCGCGCTAGGAGCGGACGTGATGGTGGTCGCCGCTTACGGGCTGATCTTGCCGCAAGCCGTGCTCGATATTCCGCACAAAGTCGCGGGCTTTGGCTGTCTGAATATTCACGCATCCCTGCTGCCGCGCTGGCGTGGCGCGGCCCCCATTCATCGGGCCATTCTCGCGGGCGACAAAGAGTCCGGCGTTGCCATCATGCAGATGGAGGCGGGCCTCGACACCGGCCCGGTGTTGCTCGAAACATTCACCGCGATTGGCGCGCGCGAAACCACCGGCCAGTTGCATGACCGGCTGGCCACGCTCGGGGCCGAGGCTATCGTGCATGTGCTCACGCGGCTAGCACGCGGGCACGAGCTTGCGAGCGCCGCGCAGTCGTCACTGGGAATCACCTACGCCCACAAAATCACGCCGGACGAAGCGGAGTTGAACTGGTCAACGAGCGCGGTAGAGATCGACCGTCAGATTCGCGCGTTTAACCCCGTGCCCGGTGCCTGGACCCTGTGGCGAGGTGAAAAATTAAAGTTGTGGGGGTCTGAGCTCGTTTCGGTGCCGTCCTGTCTGGGATCGCTGCCAGGAGCCGTCATCGCCGCTGAAGGTGAGCGCTTGCTCGTTTCGTGCGAGGCGTCGGTGCTTGCGATTACGGAAGTGCAAAAGGCAGGCGGCAAACGCATGCCGGCGTCGGCGTGGCTCGCCGGTGGCAATCATGCAACGGTGGGCGAGATTCTGGGCGAACAGCAGCTTTAGCCTGAAATGACCGCCGAACTAGGGCTGTCAGATTATTTTTAGCTAAGTCGACCTTGGCGAAAAACCGATGGTAGCCCCAATGCAGCAGTCGATTCAAGCCAAAGCTGAAAGCCGTACCCCGGAAAATCAGCAGCCGACCTTGCCGTACTCCGATCCGGTCACGCCGAGTTCTTCTTCTCTAGCGCGTCAACTTTGGCGGTCAAATCGTCAATCTGCGCTCGGAGCACATTCAGCATTTCGCGCTGAACTTCAAATTCCTGCTTACTGACGACGTCCATGCGCGACAAACCCGCAGCTAGCGTGGCGCGCAGGTTTTTCTGAAGGTCTTCGCCGGGGTTGCCCGAGAGTACGGCTTTGAGCTGGGCGGTGAGTTCATCGAGTGTCATGCCTGCGAGTCTAGCAAACGCCTTGTTGTGCAGTGGAGTGCGTGTTTCGGCTCCAATCTTCTTTGAATGCTTTTTTTTGGTGCGACTAGAAGGCCCTACGCACTGAATGCACCTAATTAGTGAATATCGGCGCTGATCGCACGTTGCACCGCAGCAACGCCCCGTGCTGCCTGCTGGCACGGCGCTTGCGACATCAGACCAAATTGCGTTCCGGCGCACGCTACCATCACGAACCAAAATAAAACTCATCTCAGGAGATTCACGATGAAATTGAAACAAACTCTCGTTGCCGCCGCCATTTCCGGTTTGATCGCCAGCGTCGCTTTTGCCCAGACACCGCCCCCTGCGCAAGCACCGGCCGCTGCGCCAGAGCCAGCGCCGCCGTTTTCGGTGAATGTGGGCCTTGCTTCTTCGTACATCTATCGCGGCCTGAACCAGTCCGATTACAAGCCAGCGCTGCAAATCGGTGCTGATTATGTGCACCCGAGTGGTTTTTATGTGGGTGTGTGGGCATCCAGCATCCGTTGGGTCAAGGACTTCGGCCTCGGCTCTTCCAATGTTGAAACAGACATCTACGCAGGCTACAAAGGCGAAGCCGGGCCGGTTGCCTATGACGTTGGTGTGTTGCAGTACGTCTACAACGGGTCTGTGACCAAGGGTGCGGTTCGCGCCAACACCACCGAGCTCTACGTTGCGGGCACGATCAAGATGTTCACGCTTAAGTACTCGCATGTTGTTTCGAATGCAATCTTTGCCACGCCAAACTCCAAAAACAGCGGCTACCTTGATCTGAGCGCATCGTTCCCGATCACCGACGCTTTGGCCATCAACGCGCACGTTGGTCATCAGATCATCAAAAACACCGGTGGCCTCGGAACCTACACCGATGGCAAAGTCGAAGCGGCGTACGACTTCGGCAACGGCCTTGGCCTGTCCGGCGGCGTGACCGCGACGGATGCCAACAAAGGCTTCTACACACCTGCAGGCAAGAAGTTCACCGGCAAGACGACACCGTACCTGCTGCTCAAGTACACCAAAGCTTTCTAATTTAACCAGGGGGATACAACTATGAAACTGGTTACCGCCATCATCAAACCGTTCAAGCTCGACGAGGTGCGTGAAGCCCTCGCGGGCGTTGGGGTTCAGGGCATCACCGTGACCGAAGTCAAAGGCTTCGGTCGCCAAAAAGGCCACACCGAGCTGTATCGCGGTGCGGAGTACGTGGTCGACTTTTTGCCGAAGGTGAAAGTCGAAGTCGCTGTCAAAACCGAGCTCGTCGAGCGCGTGATTGAGGCCATCGAGAAGGCCGCCAACACCGGCAAGATCGGTGACGGCAAGATCTTCGTGTTCGAAGTCGAACAAGTCATCCGTATCCGCACCGGTGAAACCGGGCCGGACGCGCTTTAATCGGGGGGTTATTGATAATGAAATTAAAACTATTCTTTGGCGCGCTATGCGCTGCACTCGCGTTCGGCGTGAGCACTGTGTCGGTCGCGCAAGCGCCTGCCGCTGCTCCTGCTGCGGCGGCACCTGCCGCCGACGCCAAGCCAACCGAAGCAGCGAAACCCGCTGAAGCGGCTCCTGCTGCCAAAGCGCCCGAACCCAACAAAGGCGATACCGCCTGGATGATGGTTTCGACCTTGCTCGTCATCATGATGGCAGTACCGGGCCTCGCACTCTTCTACGGCGGTTTGGTTCGCTCGAAGAACGTGCTGTCCGTGCTCATGCAGGTGATGGTGGTGTTCTCGCTCGTGGTCGTGCTTTGGCTGATTTACGGCTATAGCTTTGCGTTTACCGAGGGCAACTCGTTCTTTGGTGGAACCGATCGACTGTTCGGCAAAGGCCTGTTCGATGCCGCGACGGGCGCGTTTCCGAACGCCGCCACGTTTAGCAAAGGCGTTGTCATCCCCGAGATCGTCTTCATGGCCTTCCAGGCTTCGTTTGCTGGCATCACCTGCGCGCTGATCGTGGGCGCATTTGCCGAGCGCATGAAGTTCTCAGCCGTGCTGATTTTCACGGTTATCTGGTTCACATTCAGCTACATCCCGGTCGCCCACATGGTGTGGTTCTGGTCTGGCCCTGATGCATTCACCGGACTTGACGCCGCCAAATCGGCGCTCGAATCGGCCAAGGGCGGCTTGCTGTGGCAGTGGGGTGCGCTTGACTTCGCTGGCGGCACGGTCGTTCACATCAATGCTGGCGTTGCCGGTCTGGTCGGTGCTTACCTGGTTGGCAAGCGTGTGGGTTACGGCAAGGAAGCCTTCCCTCCCCACTCGTTGACGTTGACGATGGTTGGCGCTTCGCTCTTGTGGGTGGGCTGGTTCGGCTTCAATGCCGGCTCCGCGCTGGAAGCCAACGGCACTGCCGGTCTCGCCTTCATGAATACGTTTGTGGCGACCGCTGCGGCCGTGTTGTCGTGGATTGGTGCCGAGTGGTTCCTCAAAGGCAAGCCTTCGATGTTGGGTGCTGCGTCTGGCGCGGTTGCTGGCCTCGTTGCGATCACGCCTGCTGCCGGGAATGTCGGCCTGATGGGCGCGCTGGTGATCGGCCTGCTTGTCGGTTTGATCTGCCTGTGGGGCGTAACGGGTCTGAAGAAAATGCTCAAAGTCGACGACGCGCTGGATGTGTTCGGCGTTCATGCGCTGGGCGGAATCTTCGGCGCGCTCGCAACCGGAATATTTAACAGCCCGAAACTCGGTGGCCCAAGCTACGTGGGCGACTGGGTGACAGCGACAGTTGTCAAGGCTGCCGATTACTCGATCATGGATCAGCTCATCGTGCAGGCCAAAGCGGTTGGCGTGACGGTCGTGTGGACGGCAGTGGTCGCCTTCATCGCCTTCAAGATCGCTGACCTGATCGTTGGTTTGCGTGTCTCGGATGACGAGCAACGTGAAGGCCTCGACATCGTGGCGCACGGCGAGAGTGCCTACAACAGGTAATCTGGAAGCAACCGGGCTGCACGCCCGGCTTGAATCAACAAAGGCTCACTTCGGTGGGCCTTTGTTTTTTGTACTTTCGTCTAAATTTGCGAATCTACGAGCACAGTCGTACATTTCTAGTATGACGATGCTCTCCCCTTTTCCAGCCCCATTTGCACCCACGCTGCTGTGGAACGCACGCCTGCTCATGATCGAGCGCGCGACGGACGACGCCAAAGCCTGCGCCCAGTGGTATTCGCAGTTGCTCGGCGACCCGGTCATACGACTCGCGCCTGACGTCTGGCAAGTGCGCGGCACAGATCGCTGGATGTTGTTTCGCACAGGCGCTAAAAAAACGGTGCCGCTGATCGCGTTTGCGTTCCAGACGCATGATCAATGGGCAAGCTATCGTACGCACCTGAAATTAATCGAGCTCGCCCTGCACCCTGTTGCCCCTGAGTTGCAGGCGCTCTTTGGCGAGGCAACCTTCGCTGTGCGCGATCCTGACAATCGCACCGTGCTGTTCTGTGTGGCACCGTCGGCCACCGAATCGACTGCACCGTCGTTGCCCGACGGCGATCCATTGACAATCACAGGAACGTCCGCGCCCGCTGAACCGCGCACTGCGCGCATGCAGCACTTCGTGTGCGCGTCAATGCAGACCGACGCCATGCTGGAGTTCTATCGCGATGTACTGGGCTTTATGGAGTCGGACCGCGTGGTTGATACCGACGGTGATCTGAGTTCTGCTTTCGTGCGCTCGGACGCCGAACATCACAGCTTTGCGGTGTTTCGCGCGCCACACACCGGCCCGGATCATCAAGCGTACGAACTGCCCAACTGGAACGCGATTCGCGACTGGGCGGATCACTGCGGTGACCTTGAAATACCGCTGTGGTGGGGGCCGGGACGTCACGGTGTGGGCAACAATTTATTCTTCATGATCGAAGACCCGGACGGCTACAAAGTCGAGTTCTCCACCGAGCTTGAAATCATGACGCCCGATCAGGCCTACCGCGAATGGCCGCACGGGCCGAGGGCATTGAATCTTTGGGGCAATGCCTGGATGCGTAGTTAGGTGCACCGATGTGCTGTGATCTGGAAATGCGGGTCAGAAAACGTTCAATGAACTGATCGGCGCTGTTATCGGTCAATGCATGCATCCGTCACTTCCTGAGACCCCGATGCGACATGTTCCACGAGTTTTTGCCTGCGCCACTTTCCTGCTGTTGGTTGCGCTTCCAATCGCGGTGATGGCACAGTCCGCGACGACCGATGGAGCCGCAGTAACATCGGTTGAAACGGTTATCGTAAAGCGCCCGAAAAACGCGGCGATGATGCCGTATGACGGCGTGTACGAGCGGCTCAAGCGGATGCAGGATTCAAAACTTGATCGCATCCGGCTGCAAATCAAAATTTCGCCGAAGCGCGACGATCTCAAGCTGTCAGACGTCCGCCTCGCAATCGTGAACGACACCGCGAGCGTGAACTTGCCAATCGCCGCCGATGGCGCGATTGCGGTGCCACTGCGTGTCGATCTGTACAACACCGACGCCGAGATTCGCAGCAATCAGCCGAAAGGCAGCCTCAGCGCGTCGATCAACCTGACCCTCGGCTGGGACGGCGGCAAAGAAATTCCGTATGCCGAAATTGAAGAGACCGTGCGCCAGTTTCAGAGAGGCGGCAAAGATTTGATGGGCTGGTTTGCCTACCTCGTGTTCTTTCCGTCGTTCGACAGCTTCGAGGTCCCAGTGCAGTTCCTCAAAGGCGATGGACAGACGATGAAGGTGATGAAAGACGGTCGCGTGATCGAATCGTACGGCGCAGACGACAAAGGTTTACTCAAATTTCGCCTCAAGCGCGAATGGAGCACATTACAGCCAACGCTGGTGTTTTCCGAGGCGCCGCCCAAGGGCTGAGGCATCAGACAGCTTAGTCGGCCATTCCGCCATTGGATGTGGGCTACAAGGCCAAACGCGCAATAGTCGACATCCAGTGCGCCGGCTCCCAACCGCGCATGCGGTCAGGTCATAAAAATCGCCGAAACGCTCCCTGAAACACCGCCAATCGCACGGTAATTCATGCGTTCGCAATAATTTCGCCCTCCCGACAGCGTGCTGCGCTACTCTCTCAGAAAAATCTGTTTCGATTTGACGAAATAAAAAAAGAGAGGGCTGAATGATGAACATGCTGAAACTCAGGTCGCGGGCTTGCGCCGTGGCGATGTGCCTGACAACGTCCGCGGCCAGTCAGGTCGGCGCACAAATCATCGTCGGCCAGACGGCAGGCTTCACCGGTGCTGTGGCCGCGACGGTCAAGGAAGCGACCGACGGCGCGAAGCTCTACATCGACTCGGTTAACGCCAAAGGCGGCGTCAACGGACAAAAGATCGAGCTCATTTCGATGGACGATAAATTCGACACCAAAACCGCTGCCGCAAACGCCCGTACGCTGATCGTGGACAAGCGTGCAGTCGCGATTTTTTTAACGCGCGGCACACCGCATAACGAGCTCATCATCAAGGTGCTTGATGAATTGAAAGTGCCATTGGTGGGCCCGTCGACCGGCGCGATGCTGCTCCATGAACCGGTCAAAAAATATGTGTTCAACGTGCGCTCTACCTATCAGCGCGAAGCCGAAAAAGCGGTGGGGCTGCTCGCCTCCATCGGCATTACCAGCATCGGCGTGCTGCATGTGGACGACACATTTGGCAGCGACGCGCTGGTCGGCATCAAGGCGGGCTTTGAGGCCAAAAATCTGAAGCCTGTTTTCCTCGGAAAGTATGACCGCAGCAAACCCGACTTTGGCCCACTCGCGCTCAATGTGCGCACTACCAGCCCGCAGGCGGTGATGGTCGTGGGCTCGGGGACGCATGTGGTCGACGCGCTGAAAGCCATTCGCGCTGCGGGCTCGCGTGCGCAGCTGGTAACGCTGTCAAACAACGCGTCGGGCGGCTTCGTCAAAGCGCTCGGTGAGTACGCGCGCGGCACGATCATTACGCAGGTGTTTCCGAATGAGCGATCCATCAATTCGCCGTTGGTGAAAGAGGCGCTGACGCTGGCGAAAGCCAATGAAATAAAGGAAGTGTCGCCCGCCGTGCTGGAGGGCTTCGCCGCCGCCAAAGTGCTGGTTGAGGGCTTGCGCCGGGCCGGTCCAAACCCGACCGGAGAGAAGGTGCGTGCAGCGCTGGAGGCGATTCGTGGCTACGACATCGGTGGCATGGACGTCACCTACTCCGCGACCGATCACACCGGCCTCGATTTCGTTGATCTCTCGATCGTCAACAAAGAAGGCAAGTTCACGCGCTGACGTCGTCACCAGCTTACGTTTTCACCGGCTTACGCAGCGAGCAGAATTTGTAGACAATGCGGGCATGGTTGCTCCCGTTTCCGCCCCTGCTTTACCGATACCTACTCCCGAGCCGCGCCACGCAAACAAATGGCGCAAGGCGCTACGCGTGGCCATCATCGCGCTGGCGCTCGTGGCGATCTTCCTCGGTGCCTGCGCGTTGATCGTGCCGCACGTCATCAAGACATCCGCACCGAACTGGCTTAAAGAAAAGACCGGACGAACGCTCGTAGTGCGCGACGCTGCGTTCAACCCGTTCTCGCTGCGTCTTCGCGTGGAAGATGCCGCGCTCTCCGACGCTGGCAAACCGCTTGCTCGTTTCAACGCGTTGGAGATCAAGGGTAGCTGGTCGAGTCTTAAAGAGCTGGCCTGGACGGCGGAGAGCATCACCTTAACGCAGCCCGAAATCAGCGCCCGTATCGCCGCCGATGGCTCGCTCGACTGGGTGCGCTTCCTTGACGCGCTACCCAAAGACGTCAAGGATCCCAAGCCGCCAGAGCCTCCGAGCGACAGAGTGCCGCGTATTCTGCTGCACACTATTTCCGTCACTAATGCCGCCGTTCGCCTGACGGACGAGCGCGTGGGTGCCAGCGAAAAGCGGCTCGAATTGACACCGCTCACATTCAAGCTCGACAAGCTCTCCACGCTGCCGCGTGATCGTGGCGACTATGCGCTGGAGGCAACGCTCAACGATCAGACGCGCGTGCAATGGAAGGGTCGCGTGGGCCTGAATCCGATTGAGAGTTCAGGCGACATCGTGGTGACTAATTTGCCGCTGACGCGCGTGCAGTCGATTGCCAATGTGCAACTGCCCGTTGCGATTGGCGCTGTTGGTGGTACCGTCAATTTGCGCACGAATTACAGTGCCGCTGCCGGTACCGATTTTGTCGCAGCGGGCATCGGCGATGGCGTGCTTGAAATCAACGATTTGCGCGCGACGCAGGGCAAGGACGACGCAAGTATCAAGTCAATCAAGCTCTCGCCGCTGTCCGCGTCATGGGCCAAAACCAAAGCCGACGGGCGCGATCAACAGCTGCTGGCGCTGTTGCCGTTGACGGCCGTATTGCAGGGCATCACCGTCAAAGTCGATGCGCAGTCCGAACCGTTACTGAGCGTGGCTCAAGTAGCCACGGTGAAGCCCGTTGCCGTCGATCTCAACGCGCAGACGGTGGACGTGCCGCAGATCGCGATTGTGGGTTTGCAGGGGAGCGTTTCGCGCGAAAGGAGCGGTCGTGTGCTGTTGCCGTTTGCAGGGCTATCTGCATCAGCGGCAACGCCTAAATCTGGGACGCAAGCGGCCGCTAGCAGCCCAACCCCCGCTAAAAAAGGTTGGCGAATCAATGTCGCGGAAGTCACCACCGACAAGGCCAATCTCGCTTGGCGTGACCAGAGCATCGCTGTGCCGCAGACGGTTAGCGCCAAACTAGACCTGACTGTCGGTGCCACCCTCACCACGGGCGATAAACAAACTGCGGTCGTCAGTAGCAAGCGCATGTCTTTGAGTGACATCACGATGCGCGATGAAGCCACCACAACAGCGTGGTTGACCGCGAAGGAAATTCGCGCCCTGCCCGTCGAAATCGACCTGCTCGGATCAAAAATCGATCTACCGAGGATTGAGCTCGATGCGCCTGTGGTGAATCTCGCGCTTGATAAAGCGGGCTTGGACGTTGCGCACAAATTTGCCCCTGCTATTGTGACGGTGACGGTGACTGCGGCAACGGCTGGTGCTGCGGCAACCGTGGCAGCGCCAGTCGCCGCAATTCAACCGTCGACCCCCAACGCCGCTCCAAAAATCAGCGTCGCTGGCATCACCGTCAACGGCGGTCGTGTGAGCCTTGTCGACAGCACATTACCCACCGCATTGACGCACGTCCTCGACGCGATTCGCATCACTGCGGATCGCATTGAAATTGATGGTTCACGTCCGCTCAGCGCCACAGCGATTGTCACGCTCGCGAGCGGCGGCGCATTGCAGGCAAAGCTCAAATTCGACCAGAAACGCAGAGAGGGCGACGTCGAATTTGCGCTCGAAAAAGTCGCGCTCGCCGCGTTGTCACCGTACTTGAACCGCAACACAAAGTTAAAGCTCAGCAAAGGCGAAGCCGCCGTCGCGGGTCGCGTCAAATTCTCAGGCGCAACCAACGCCGATGAGGCGTTGCGCTTTGAAGGTAATCTGGCCGTGCGCGAACTTGAGCTGATTGACGAGACGACACAGGCACCGTTTGCGCAGTGGAACGAGTTGTCGAGCAGAGACGTGAAAGTATCGTCAGGCAAAAGAGGGCTGGACGTCGTGCTGGCCGATCTGTTGCTGGACGGCCCACGTGGCAAGCTCATCATCGCTGAGAACAGCACGGTTAATCTGACGCAAATCGCCAAAGCTGATGCGTCCGGTGCGGCACAACCGGCGCAACCCGCGTCGCCTGCGAAGCCACCGGAGGCAGCACCGCTGCCGGTTGACGGTGAAAAAAGTGTTCGCATCAATGTGGATCGTCTGCAAGTGACCGGCGGCGACGTGGAGTTTGCTGACCTGTCTCTGCGACCGCAATTCGGCACCCGAATCTCTGATTTATCGGGGTTGATTGTGGGCCTGTCGACCGAGCCGTCGTCGCGTGCGGAGGTGTCGCTGGAAGGCAAGGTTGATGAGTTCGGGCTAGCCCGCGTATCGGGCAATTTGTCGCCGCTCGGCGCGACGGAATACACCGACATCAAAGCGATTTTCCGCAACGTTGAGATGAAAAACCTGACGCCCTATTCGGGAAAATTCGCGGGCCGCAGGATCGAGTCCGGCAAGCTCTCGCTTGATCTTGAATACAAAATTGATAAGCGAAAATTGAAGGGCGAAAACAAGCTAGTTGTCGACAATCTGGTGCTCGGCGAGAAGATCGATAGCAAGGACGCGACGAACCTGCCGCTTGATTTGGCCATCGCGTTGCTGCGTGACAGCAACGGCATGATCGAGTTGGGTTTGCCGGTACAGGGCTCGCTTGACGACCCGCAGTTCAGCTTTGGTGGGCTCGTGTGGAAAGTGATCGTCAACGTCTTGACCAAGATTGCGACGGCCCCCTTCCGTGCGCTCGGAGCCTTGCTGGGTGGCAGTGGCGAAGAGTTTGAGGCGGTGAATTTCGAACCTGGTGAAGCGCGCCTGTTGCCGCCTGAACGCGAAAAACTGGCAAAACTCGCAAAGGCACTGGAGCAACGTCCGCAGCTCAAACTCGCGGTCGAGGGCCGCTTCGACAAAGAGCGTGATCGTGAAGCGCTGGCCGACAACATCGTGAAGCTTGACGTCAGCAAGCGCGCCGGGATGAAACCGCCCGCTGCCAACGAACCGCTGCTTATTTCCTTCACCGACGCCAAGGTTCAGGCTGCGCTGGACGAGCTCGCCGCAAGCGCGGGCGAGGACGCGACAAAACTGCGCGCGCAATATTTGCCTCCCGCGAGCAACGCGGTGATGGGTGCCCTGCAGAACGCCCGTGAGCGCCTAAGCGAAAAGAGCCGCACGGAGGCCGCCGACGCTCGCAGCAAGTATTACCCGGAGCTGTTCAAGCTCCTGCGCGCAAAGCAGGCAGTGCCGGACACGGTGTACGCCACGCTCGCCACCTTCCGCGCCGAGGCGATCAAAACCACGCTCACCGCTGTCAACAAGTTTGATGCAGCCCGCGTTAGCGTCGCTGCACCGCAACCTGTGAAAGCCAGCAAGCCGGATCAGGTTGCCACAACGCTCGCGTTGTCCGTAAAGTAACGCTCGCGTTGTCCGTAAAGTGACGTTAGCTTTGTCAGTGAAATAGTCGTTTTCAAGGAGCGCATCATGTCCGCATCAACCAGCAACGCCATCCCCGTCCGCATTCCCGCCGCCCAACAACCGCTCAAATCGCAGGCGAAATGGAAGCGCGTGATCATCGCCGTTCTTGCGATGCTCTACGTGATTTCGCCACTGGATTTGATTCCTGATTTCATCCCCGTCATCGGCTGGCTGGATGACCTCGGCGTACTGGTTTGGGCCGCGCGGCAGGTGTTTTTTAACAAGGACGTATGACCTTCGTTGGTCGTGAGGCGTGCGGTCAGCTTTTTCGTCAAACCTATGTTTTGTAAGGGATGAGCGGCATTTATCGCGATAGTCGATAAATGCCGTTTTGCGCCGCTATCCCACAAGCGACTTGGTATTATTAGAAAAGCTGTCTTGCTGGGCAGGCGATGCCTGCCCAGCCGCCGCACACTTCGAAATCAAAAAATCGACTGCTTTGTAATCGACGTAAACATCTCCAGTGCCAACGATCCAGCGTGGCTGTTGCCGCTGTCTTCCAGCGCCGGTGACCACACACAGATCCCGCACTGCCCCGGCAGAATCGCCACAATCCCGCCACCCACGCCGCTCTTCGCGGGCAATCCGACGCGAAACGCAAAATCGCCCGCCGCGTCGTAAGTGCCACAGGTCAACATCAGCGCCGACAGCCGCTTGGCGGAGCTCGCGTCAATCACCGTCTCGCCATTCCACGGATTCACGCCGTGGTTCGCGAGAAAGCACACCGCGCGCGCCAGCTCCACGCAGCTCATCTCGATCGCACAATGATGGCAATACGCATGCAGCACCTCGCCCACCTTGTTGTTCAAGTTGCCGAAGCTCTTCATGAAATGCGCCATCGCCGCGTTGCGCGACGAGGTGCTGATCTCCGACTGCGCGACCTTCGTGTTGTACGTGATGTCCGCCACGTCCGCGAGCTTGCGCACAAAATCCACCAACGACTGCGCCGAATTCACGCTGCGACTCGCCAGCATGTCCGTCACCACCAGCGCACCCGCATTGATGAGCGGGTTGCGCGGAATGCCCTGCTCGGCTTCCAGTTGCACGAGTGAATTGAACGGTGAGCCCGAAGGCTCGCGCCCCACGCGCGTCCACAGCGAATCGCCCTCGCGCTGGAATGCGAGCGTCAGCGCGAAGAGCTTCGAAATCGACTGAATCGAAAAGCGCTTCGCCGCATCACCCACCGAATACACCGAGCCATCCACGCCCACCACCGCCATCCCAAACTGATCCGCCGCAACGTTCGCAAGCTCAGGGATGTAGGAGGCGACCTTGCCTTCGCCGATGACAGGTTTGAGGGCGGTGTGAATGCGGTCGAGGGTGGCTTGGCAATCCATGGCGGGGATTATGCGCAAACTCGTCCGCACGCCCGCAGGAAGAGGGGACTGACGTGCCGCGAGAACCGTCTACACCTTTACACAATCCACAAAATACTGCTCACCATTCTTGCCATGCTCCATGACAAGTCCATGCACATCAGTATCAAACCCCGGCAACAACGTATTGAACTCGCGCGCAAATTTCAAATATTGCACGATGGTTTTGTTGAATCGTTCGCCCGGAATGAGTAGCGGGATGCCCGGCGGATAAGGCGTCACCAGCATCGCGGTGATGCGGCCTTCGAGTTCATCAATCGGCACGCGATCCACCGTGCGGTGCGCCAAATGCTCAAACGCGTCGGACGGTTTCATCGCGGCTTCCATGGGTGACAGATACATCTCGGTGGTCACGCGGGCGACGTCGTATTGGCGGTACACGCCGTGGATGCGCTGCGCCAGATCGCGCAGGCCAACGCGCTCGTATTGGGGATATTTCGCGACGAATTCCGGCATGACTTTCCACAACGGTTGGTTCTGGTCGTAGTCAGTCTTGAACTGTTGCAGCTCGGTCACCAACGTATTCCAGCGGCCCTTGGTGATACCGATGGTGAACATCACGAAGAAGCTGTACAGCCCCGTTTTTTCAACGATCACGCCGTGTTCCGCGAGGTATTTGGTGACCAGTGACGCGGGAATGCCGTGCTCAGAAAATTTGCCGTTGATGTCGAGTCCCGGCGTAACAATCGTCGCCTTGATCGGGTCGAGCATGTTGAAGCCTGCTTCGATCTGGCCGAAGCCGTGCCACTCATCATCAGGCTTTAAAAACCATTCATCACGTTGACCCACACCCACATGGTCAAAGCCCGACGGCCCCCACGTCGTGAACCACCAGTCCTGGCCAAATTCGTTGTCCACCTTCGCCATCGCACGGCGGAAATCAAGCGCTTCCGAGATGCTCTCTTCCACCAGCGCGCCGCCACCGGGTTGCTCCATCATTGCAGCGGCCACGTCGCAACTGGCAATGATGGCGTACTGCGGGCTGGTGCTGGTGTGCATCAGGTACGCCTCGTTGAAGCGCGTGAAGTCGAGCTTCAAATTCTCGGCATCTTGCACCAAAATTTGCGACGCCTGCGACAAACCAGCGAGCAGTTTGTGCGTGCTTTGCGTGGCGAATACGGTGGAGTCCTTGCATGGCTTTCGGCCCGGCCCGATGGCGTGCATGTCCTGATAGAACGGGTGAAATGCGGCGTGCGGCAACCATGCTTCATCGAAGTGCAGGTTCTCGACGTACCCCTCCAATTCCTGCTTGATCGTCTCGACGTTGTAGAGCACGCCGTCATAGGTGCTCTGCGTAATGGTCATCACGCGCGGGCGAGCGGTTTTGTCTTTCACCAACGGATGCGCATCGATTTTTTTCTGGATTGATTCGATTGAAAACTGATCGCGCGTGATCGGGCCGATGATGCCGAAGTGATTGCGCGTGGGCTGCAAGAAAATCGGGATGGTGCCGGTCATCATGATCGCATGCAGGATGCTCTTGTGGCAGTTGCGATCGACCAGCACGATGTCGTCACGCGCGACGTTGGCGTGCCACACGATCTTGTTCGACGTGCTGGTGCCATTGGTGACGAAGAACAGATGATCTGCACCGAAGATGCGTGCCGCGTTGCGCTCGGAGGCAGCAACTGGCCCCGTGTGATCAAGCAGTTGACCCAACTCTTCAACCGCATTGCACACGTCGGCGCGCAGCATATTTTCACCAAAAAACTGGTGAAACATCTGCCCGACTGGACTCTTCAAAAACGCAACGCCGCCCGAGTGACCGGGGCAATGCCATGAGTACGAACCGTCGTTGGCGTAGTCCAGCAGTTCCTTGAAGAACGGTGGCGCGAGCGAGCCGAGATACTTGTTCGCTTCGCGCAGAATGTTGCGAGCGACAAAATCGGGTGTGTCCTCAAACATATGAATGAAGCCGTGCAGCTCACGCAGAATGTCGTTGGGCAAATGTTGCGACGTGCGCGTCTCGCCGAACAAAAATATTGGTACATCGGCGTTGCGTCTGCGCGTCGCTTCAATGAATTTGCGCAGATCGTGAACGGCCTGGCTCTCAATGCCGTCTTCGTTGACCTCTTCGTCGTCAATCGACACCACGAACGCCGACGCGCGCGCCGCCTGATTGGCCACCATGCCAACGTCAACGTAGGTGAAGCCACCGACGACTTCCATGTCCTGCTCTTCGAGCGCTTTGGCCAGCGCCCGGATGCCCAACCCAGAGGCGGACTCAGCGCGCCAGTCTTCGTCGATGATGATGACGGGGAAGCGAAATTTCATGGTGCGCTGACCTTCAATGCGGGCAAAATTTAGTGAGATGCGAATGCTACAGAAAACCGTCCTGCAAACAGGGCCAAACCCCGTGCGGTTGCGGGTTTAAACGATTGCTGCACCGCGATATACTGCGCACCTATTCACTCGGGGTGTGCGCGAGCTCACCGTAGCGGCTGCCCATGAAGGCTCCCTTGATGTCGTTGGCGGGCTCGGCTCTCCGCCTGGCCAGACTGTTTCGGCTCGACGCAATGCCCGCGGCGGTTGCGGCTTCCAGCGCGGTGCTAGCGAAACCACGCACGATTGCGCAGAAGGTGACGCATCTTGAGTCCGCATCAGGCGAGCACGGCAGCGGGGGCTCCCGCATACGCGAAATTCCGTACAACTACACCAGCTTTTCGGATCGCGAAATCATCATTCGTTTGCTCGGCGATGATGCCTGGGAAATTTTGCATTCGCTGCGCGGCGAGCGCAAAACGGGACGCAGCGCCCGCATGTTGTTCGAGGTGCTGGGCGACATCTGGGTGGTTGAGCGGAACCCTTATTTGCAGGACGATTTGATCGATAACCCGCGTCGACGTGCGATGTTGATTGATGCGCTCCGTCATCGTCTGCGCGAAGTCGAAAAACGCCGCAATGTGGACGTCGCCGATGCCGACGGCGAAGCGCGCAAAGAAAAAGTGGGCGAGCTTGTTGCCCGGGCTGCGAAAGCAGTGGATCGTTTCGAGGCGCAGTTTCGCGAGACCTGGGATTTGCGCAAACGTGTGCTCAAAGTGCTCGGCAAAGTCACGCACAAAGACAACATCACATTCGACGGCCTTGCGCGCGTGTCACACGTGACCGACGCGACGGACTGGCGCGTGGAATATCCGTTCGTGGTTTTGCATCCGGACACAGAAGAAGAGGTCGTCGGCCTCGTCAATGGCTGCATCGAACTCGGTCTCACGATCATTCCTCGCGGCGGCGGAACGGGCTACACCGGCGGCGCAATTCCTCTTACAAAAACCTCGGCGGTAATTAACACCGAGAAGCTGGAGACGCTGTCTTCGGTCAAGTTTGAAATACTGCCGGGGCACACCGAGGCGTACGGTGTCATCGAATGCGAAGCCGGTGTCGTCACACGGCGTGCCATGGAAGCCGCAGAACATGCCGGTCTCGTGTGGGCTTGCGATCCGACCAGTGCGGACGCAAGCTGCATTGGCGGCAACGTGGCGATGAACGCAGGCGGCAAGAAGGCGGTGCTATGGGGCACCGCGCTGGATAACCTGGCCGCATGGCGCATGGTGACGCCGCAAGGCGAGTGGCTCGAAGTCACGCGCATGGATCACAATCTCGGCAAGATTCACGATGCGAATCATGCGACGTTTCGCCTGCAATACTTCGACGCCAAGCTGGATCGCAGCAAGGTGTTGCGCGAAGAAACGCTGATCATCCCTGGCCCAAGTTTCCGCAAAATTGGGTTGGGCAAAGACGTTACCGACAAGTTCCTGAGCGGCCTTCCCGGCGTGCAAAAAGAGGGCTGTGACGGCCTGATCACTTGGTCCAAATGGGTGCTGCACAAGATGCCACCGCACACGCGAACCGTGTGCATGGAGTTCTTCGGACAGGTGCGTGATTCGGTACCGGCGATTGTCGAGGTGAAAGACTTCCTCGATGCCCTGCCAAAGACGGGCGCGGGTCGCGTGATGTTGTCCGGGCTGGAGCATCTGGATGAGCGCTACGTGCGCGCGGTCGGCTACGCCACCAAGGCAAAACGCCACGGCCGCCCGAAGATGATTCTGATTGGCGACATCGTTGGCGACGATGAGAACGAAGTGGCCAAGGCGGCGTCGGAAGTCGTGCGTATCTGCAACATGCGCGGTGCCGAAGGTTTCGTTGCAGTGAGTGCCGAGTCGCGCAAGAAATTCTGGCTGGATCGTGCACGTACCGCTGCGATTGCCAAGCACACCAACGCGTTCAAACTGAATGAAGACGTGGTGATTCCGCTGCCCCGCATGGGCGACTATTGCGATGGCATTGAGCGGATCAACATCGAGCTTTCCATCAAGAACAAGCTGAAGCTGTGCGTCGAACTCGAGAAGTTTTTCGCAGGGGCGATGCCCCAGAATCGTTACGAAGAGTACGGTGTCTCTACGGAGTTACTCGCCGAGAAAGTCAACGAAGCGCAGGTACTCGTCACTTCGGTACGCGAGAGTTGGCAAAGCCTGCTCGACAACATCGAAATCAATTTCCGTCAACTGCAATCACACGAAATCCGCGTCAGCTGGCGCACCGAAATCAAAGCACCTCTCGAAGACATCTTTGCTGGTGAAGCGCTGAAGCCCATCGTTGACCGCTTCGTCGCAATTCACAAGGAAGTGCTGCGAGGCCGCGTCTGGGTTGCGTTGCACATGCACGCAGGCGACGGCAATGTACACACCAATTTACCGGTCAACAGCGACAACTACGAGATGCTGCAGGAGGCGAACGCTGCGGTCGCACGCATCATGGCGCTGGCTCGTTCGCTCGACGGTGTGATCTCCGGCGAGCATGGTATTGGACTGACCAAGCTTGAATTTCTCACCGACGACGAGATCGGCCCGTTCCAGCGCTACAAGCAACGGGTTGACCCCGAGGGCCGGTTCAACAAGGGCAAGCTGATGCCCGGTGGCGACCTGCGCTACGCCTACACGCCCTCGTTTGGTTTGCTCGGCAGCGAGTCGCTGATTCTTGAAGCGAGCGACATTGGCGCGATTGCTGATTCGGTGAAGGACTGTTTGCGTTGCGGCAAATGCAAGCCCGTGTGTGCAACGCATGTGCCTCGTGCAAACCTGCTCTATTCGCCGCGCAACAAGATCCTCGCGACGGGGTTGCTGGTTGAAGCGTTTCTCTACGAAGAGCAAACCCGACGCGGCATTTCGCTTAAGCATTGGGACGAACTCGCTGACGTTGCGGATCACTGCACGGTCTGTCACAAGTGTGTGAATCCCTGTCCGGTTGATATCGATTTCGGCAATGTGTCGATGGCGATGAGGAATCTCCTACGCAAGGAAGGTAAAAAGAAATTTAACCCCGGCACAACGATTGCGATGGTCTTGCTTAACGCGCGCGATCCGGCGACCGTGAACATGCTGAAGCGCACGGTTGTGAACGGTGGCTACCGCATGCAGCGTTTTGCGCACGGGCTCGCCAAACGCTTCGGTCTGATAGGGTCGCAAACAAAGCGCCCGCCCTCCACCACGGGCGGCAAACCGGCGATCAAGGCGCAGGTGATTCACTTCATCAACAAGCCGATGCCCGGTGGCTTGCCGAAACAGACGGCTCGCAAGTTGCTCGATATCGAGGACGATAAAGTCGTACCGATCATCCGCAATCCGCAGATGAGTGCGGATGAGCAGGAAGCGGTGTTTTATTTTCCGGGTTGCGGATCGGAGCGGTTGTTCTCACAGGTAGGCCTGGCGACACAGGCGATGCTCTGGCATGTCGGCGCACAGACCGTGCTGCCGCCGGGTTATCTGTGCTGCGGTTATCCGCAAACGGCCAGTGGCAATCAGGACAAAGGCCAGGAGATCATCACCGACAACCGCGTGCTGTTTCACCGTGTCGCCAACACGCTCAACTATCTCGACATCAAGACCGTGATCGTGAGCTGCGGCACCTGCATGGATCAGTTGCAAAAGTATGAGTTCGAGAAGATTTTCCCCGGCTGCCGTTTGCTCGACATTCACGAATACCTGATGGAAAAGGGCGTGAAACTTGGCGAGATTACCGGCACGCGATACATGTATCACGACCCCTGCCATTCACCGATGCAGACCTACCAGCCGATGAAGGTCGTCAACGAGCTCATGGGGCAAAAGATCGACCAAAACGAGCGTTGCTGCGGTGAGTCAGGCACACTGGCCGTCACGCGGCCCGATATTTCAACGCAAGTGCGTTTCCGCAAGGAAGCGGAAATGCGCAAAGGCGCAGAAAAACTGCGTGCGATTCCCGTCAAGACCGCTCCGGGCGCAGATCAAAAATTTCAGGGCGAAGTAAAAATCCTCACCAGCTGCCCGTCGTGCTTGCAAGGCCTGTCGCGTTACGACAATGACAGCGACACCAAGGCGGACTACATCGTCGTTGAAATCGCGAAGCATTTGCTCGGTGAGAAATGGCTGCCGGAGTATGTGGCGAAGGCGAATTCGGGCGGGATTGAGCGGGTGTTGGTTTGATTCAGCCTACGCTCGAATCTGATGATCCGGGCGAGGGTTTTTCAAAAATTGGGCACACGCTTGAGGCACTCTTGCTCGAAGGCAAGTATGTCGTGCTTGATGCTTCATTAGCTCGAATGCAATCAACGGGCAAAACTCTCAGCGACGGAACATGGGCGCACGACGCTGCGGGTGCGTTTTTGAGTCGGATTGACCTCGAATGCCATCGAGGCGTTTTTTCCGACCTGAAGCAGCTGTTTCGGCCAGCGTTGGCAGATGCGCCGTGGTTGGCACGTCTGGATTCGCTGAGGGCTTGGCGCGAAGCATGTCCTCGTAGCATCACTCCATTCGTCTGCATCGCAAACTTCTATCTCGGCAACGCATGGTCTGCGCGCGGGTCAAGTTGGGCGAATGAAGTTCCCGATAGTGCATGCAAGAAATTCTTTGCCCGTGTCCGGCTTGCATCAGATGCACTCAAGGCAGTCGAAGCACGCGCAACGGAATGCCTGGCGTGGTTCCCGATCAGCCTTATCGCTGTCAAAGCGCAAGAGCGCGAGGTCGGGGAGTGGTATGCCGTCTTCGAACGCGGCGCTCGAGCGTGTCCTGCGTACTGGAATGTTTACACCGTCGGGGCCGATTTTCACCTTGAGCGCTGGTCGGGTTCGCGCGAGCAATTGGCGGATTTTCTTGGGCGAGCAGTCGAGCTCTCTAGTGAGTGCGGTGGCAAGAGCGTAGCGGCACGAATTGTCTGGTCGTTACTGGATCAGTATGGCGATACCGTTGTTGGCGAAATCGCTGAACAAGACTGGGGCTTGATTCGAGCTGGTTTCGGCGATTGGCTGCATGCGAATCCGTCCGCTTCGGTCGCAAACTATTTTTTGTTTGCTTCACGCTGCGTCGAGGACAAAGGCACTGCGAGGCGGCTTCTGGAGACCATCTCCACGATGCCCTATCACGCAGTTTGGAATACACACTTGGCGGAACAGTTTGGTGGATTCCGCGGTGTTTGCGCTTGGGCAAAAAACTGACGCTATGCTTCGATCAATCGTTTTAGTGCTGTTGAGCCAATAGCCTCGACCGAAGCGAGGCGGACTATTCGTCGACGCAATTTCAGTCATCGTGCGCGCAAATGCTGACGCCCTGCTTTCACGAATATCATCACATCATGACTGCGTTTGCCATCCGCTCCTCCCTGCTGCACTGCCTGCGCGATCCCGGTCTGGCGGGTGATGTGTCCGCCATTGAATATCTGCCTGACGCGGTCACTTTGGTGCGTGATGGATACGTCGAAAAAGTGGGGCCATCGGACGCACTGTTACAGACGCTCGGGGCTGACGTGCGAATCGACGACCATCGCGGCAAAATTTTGGTGCCGGGGTTCATTGATACGCATGTGCACTACCCGCAGGTTGACGTGATTGCCAGCTACGGCACTCAATTGCTCGACTGGTTAAATCGCTACACTTTTCCGGCGGAAACAAAATTTGCTGATCGCGCGTTTGCCGATGCGGCAGCGGCATTTTTTCTGGATCGATTGCTGGAAAACGGGACGACGACTGCGAGTGTTTTTTGCACCGTACATCCGCAATCAGTTGATGCATTTTTCACGGCCTCCGAAGCACGCGGCTTGCGCATGATTGCGGGCAAATGTTTGATGGATCGTCATGCGCCCGAGGCCTTGATGGACACCGCCGAGACGGGCTATCGCGATAGCAAAATGCTGATCGAGCGCTGGCACGAGCACGCGCGCTCGCTCTATGCCATCACGCCTCGTTTTGCGCCGACTTCCACCATCGCGCAGATGGAAAAAATGAAGGCGCTCGCGCGCGAACATCCGACGACCTACATCCAGTCCCACGTTGCCGAGAACAAGGCCGAGATTGCCTGGGCGGCGGAGCTGTTCCCCGGTCATCGCAGTTATCTGGACATTTACGATCACTACGGTTTGCTGCGCGACAAGGCGATTTACGGGCACTGCATTTATCTCGACGACGCGGATCGCGCGCGCATGACGGCGGTGGGCGCGAGGCCGTCGTTTTGCCCAACGTCGAATCTGTTTATCGGCAGCGGGCTCTACGATTTGAAGCAGGCGCTGGCAGCGGGCAATGTGGTGAGTATTGGCACCGACGTGGGTGGCGGGACGAGCTATTCAATGCTGCGCACGCTGGGCGAGGCGTACAAAATTCAGCAGCTGCAGGGCACGTCGCTGTCGCCCGCTTACGCGCTGTATCTGGCAACACTTGGCGGCGCGAAAGCGTTGTCGCTCGATGAGAAACTGGGTTCGATCACGGTGGGCAAAGAGGCTGATTTCGCGCTGCTGGATCCCGCTGCGACGCCGTTACTCGCCCGACGAACGAGCTTGCGCGACGATCCGATGGATGTGTTTTTTGCGCTGATGACGCTCGGCGATGACCGCGCGATTGCGGCGACCTATGCGGGCGGAAAATGTGTGTATTCACGTGATGCCAGCAGTATCAGCATTTAGCGGAAGCCCCCATTCAACGAGGGCTGAGACGTACAAATGCAGTAAGTCGACTATAGTCGTTTGGTAGCGCTAGCCCTGATGCGATAGGGCTTTTGTGAAAAAGCTGATTGCTACGACCGCCGCTTTTTCTTGTTCTCGCATGCATTGGTCATCAGGCGCGCCTCGGACGGGTTGAAATGTGGATTGCAGGTTTGAACCGGCTGCGCGGCGCAACCCACAGCGTCAGCGACTGCGACCACACCCGTAAATTTGACGAATAACTTCGCACGCTTAAGATAGCGGCAACGCGTGAAAAAACTCAATCGCAGAAGTGCATCAATGAACTGGGCCGACATCATCGCCGAACGCCGCGCCGCCGGAGCCGCATCGAGTGGCGCGTTATCGAAGCTTCCCGGTGAAGGCGCACCGGTCGATTTGAGCGAGGACTTGCTGGTGCCGCCCGAAGTGCGCGCGTTGATGCGAACGCTCAAACACGCGGGTTACACGCCGCCCGAAATCGCCGCAATGAAAGCGATCGCGAACCTTGAAAAGGAATTGGCGGCGCTTCCGGCGAGCGAGCGTGTGGAGAAGGCGAGAGCGTTGGTGGCGCGGATTACTGTGCTGCGCGAGGCAAAAAATTGTGTTTAACGGTTCCTTGCGCCTGCGAAACGTGATCCTTCTCGCGTTAGGTGTCTCGTTTCTAGTATTTGCCGTGGATCGCTACACCGAGGCGAAAACACGAATGCGTTCACACCAGTGGACCTTGCATCAAGAGCGCATTGGGCTCGTTCCCGCTGAGCACTTTTCTATTGAGCTGCGTCCAGACGCGAATGCAGACTACTTGGTCGCAGCCAAATTTGTGTCGCCTTCCGCCGGTAAGCCGTCCGACCAATTCCTTTGTGACATTGGATGGTCGTTTGGCGATGACGCAGTCTGTGTCAACAACGAGATTGAGCTTTCTGTGGATTGGTTGGTGCGCGACGCTTCTGGACTCGTCGTCGCTCGCGCTGACGCCACCCCGCGTGCAGGAACACTGGGAAGTCAGCACGGCACCGTTTATCTGGGAAAGTTTCCGGCAAAAGCGGGGGCGCTCTACAGACTTGAAGCCACTACCAAAAAGTCGAGCGCCCGACTGCGCAGCTACCAGCCAACGCTAGAAGTACGCATCGATCCCATGCGCTTCAAGAACGCTGTTGCATCTTCACAAATGAACGCGGCAATTGCAATTGTCGCAAGCGTTGTTGGCGGCGGGTTAATCGTACTGGTCGGGGTTTTGTCTTGGCGGCAACGTCGATGACGTGGCCTATGCCAGCGCCGCTTTAACCTTGCCCGACACCGCGCCCATATCCGCCTTGCCTGCGAGCTTTGGCTTCACGATGGCCATGATCTTGCCGATGGCTGCGTTGCCGGTGACGCCGGTTGCGGCGACTTCGGCGACAGCGCCTGCAATGACGGCGTCGACTTCAGCCTCGCTCATCTGCGCTGGCATGTAGGCCGCGAGCACGACGGCTTCGGCCTCTTCCTTGGCGACGAGATCAGGGCGGTTACCGGTGGTGAATTGGGCGATGGATTCTTTGCGTTGCTTGATCGCTTTTTCGACAATGGCGACGACGTCGGTGTCGGTCAGCACAATGCGCTCATCGACTTCGCGCTGCTTCACGGCCGCCAGCAACATGCGGATGGTCAAGAGCTTCGCGCTGTCGCCCGCCTTCATTGCGGTTTTCATGTCGTTGGTGATGGTTTCTTTGAGGCTCATGGCTTGGTACTTTCAATATCGAATTCGACGCGGAAATGAAAACGGCTCCCGAAGGAGCCGCTTTAGTCGTATCTGCTTCTACTCAGCAGAAAACTCTAGTACATCTTCGGCGGCAATTGCATTGCGCGCAGACGTTTGTAGTTGCGTTTGCAGGCAGCGGCGTGCTTGCGCTTGCGCTCGGTCGTTGGCTTCTCGTAGGACTCACGGGCGCGCAGCTCGGTGAGGAGGCCCGTTTTTTCGATGGCGCGCTTGAAACGGCGCAGTGCAACTTCGAAAGGTTCGTTTTCGCGGAGTTTGACGATCATGTGTGTTTTGCGATTAAGTGCGCTGTATTGAATTCAGCGCGTTTCTTCTGAGTAGCCGGATAATATAACTCGAAATGACTGAACACTCAAGAAAAAACTGCGCGCCCCCCGTCTCGGGGCGTCAGCCCGCCCTGGTGCTGGGCATCGAGTCGTCGTGCGACGAGACGGGCGTGGCGCTGTTTGACGCGACGACGGGCAAAGTGGTGGCCGAGGCGCTGCATTCGCAGATAGCTTTGCATGCGCCGTACGGTGGCGTGGTGCCGGAGCTGGCGAGTCGTGACCACATCAAATACGGCCTCCGGTTGATTGATCAGGTGATGCGAGATGCTCAAATTAAGGGCAATCAGGTGAGAGCGGTCGCTTACACACAGGGGCCGGGACTGGCCGGGGCGCTGCTCGTCGGCGCGCAATTGGCGGCGAGTCTCGCGTTCGCGTGGGGCAAGCCGCTGATTCCGGTTCACCACATGGAGGGGCATTTGTTGTCGCCGCTTTTGGCCGATCCCGCGCCTGCCTTTCCGTTTGTCGCGCTCTTGGTGTCGGGTGGGCACACGCAGTTGATGCGGGTTGATGGTGTAGGTGAGTACACGCTCCTCGGCGACACCATTGACGACGCGGCCGGGGAAGCATTTGATAAGTCCGCGAAATTGCTGGGCCTCGCCTATCCGGGCGGGCCGTTGCTGGCGAAATTGGCGGAAGGCGGCGATCCGAAGGCGTTCGCGATTCCACGACCGCTTTTGCATTCGGGCGATTTAAACTTCAGTTTTGCCGGGCTTAAAACAGCGGTCGCGAACGAGGTTCGGCGACTGACGGGGACGGCGCTGCCTGCTCGCGGCGCAGTCTCCTCAGCGCAACCCACGCTACCCGTCGATCACGCCAGTCGCGCCGATCTGGCCGCGTCGGTTCAGGCCGCGATTGTGGAAACGCTCGCGAGCAAGTCGCTGACTGCATTGAAACAAACCGGGCTCAAGCAGATTGTCGTCGCAGGCGGCGTGGGCGCGAACACGCGACTGCGAGAGGCGCTAACGGCGGGCGCGGGGCGCATCGGCGCGAAGGTGTTTTATCCGCCCGTCGCGCTCTGCACCGACAACGGCGCGATGATTGCGCATGTCGGTGCGCTGCGGTTGGCCGAAGCGAAGCAGGATTACGCGATTAATGTGCGGCCACGATGGGCGTTATCGGATTTGCGTCCAGTCAATCTGTAGGAGGGGTTCCACCCCGACTCTCGCATCCGCAACACATTCAGGTCGGGTTGGAACCCCCGCCTACAGATTCAGCGCTTCTTGAAACTGCCCTCTTCGCCCGACAACAGTCGCGCAATATTCTCTTTGTGCCGCCACAACAGCAGCGCCGCCATCAACAACGAGGCGTAAAAAAGCGGCCCGATGCCCATAAAAAAATAAGCCAGTATCGGCGCGCATGCACTGCCAATCAGCGCCGCCAGCGACGACACCCGCGTCACGGCGAACACCAGCGCCCAGATCAGCGTGAGCCCGAGCCCCACGCGCCAGTCAAGCGCCCACAGCACACCTGAGGCGGTTGCAACACCCTTGCCGCCTTTAAACCCAAAGAACAGCGGAAACAAATGCCCGAGGAAAACAGCGATGGCGACCAGCGCGATGCCCCATTCGGTGATGCCAAATTGCGCGGCAAAGTGCTTCGCCAGCAGCACAGCGAGAACTCCCTTCAGCGTGTCCCCGAGCAGCGTGAGGATCGCCGCCTTTTTGCTGCCGCTCCGCAGCACGTTGGTCGCGCCGGGGTTGCCGCTGCCGTAGCTATGCGGGTCGGGCAGCTTAAGCGCACGGCTCACGATGACGGCGAACGACAAGGAGCCGATCAGATAGGCAATCACTGCCGCGATGATGTCAGCCATGTTCAACACGCTCCCCCTCGCCAGTCACCGGCGCTCTCTAGAATGAAAGGCAGTGTATGCGAGCCCGCTTGCCCGGTCATCAGGAGCCCCATTTCGTGGATGTCATTTTTATTCGTGGTCTCAAGTGCGAGACGATTCTCGGTGTCTACGATTGGGAGCGGGTGTCGATGCGCCCGGTGTTGCTTGATCTGGAAATCGCCGCAGCGTCCAGCGAATCATTCGAGCATGACAGCGCGAAGGGCTTGATGAATTACGACAGCATTTCAGCGCGCCTGACCGAGCTCTTAAAAACACTTCATTACAAAACAGTGGAGCGACTCGCCGAGCACGTCGCGCAGACGGTGCTCAGCGAATTTCACGCGCCGTGGGTCAAGGTCACCGTCGGCAAACCCGCCGCGATCAAGAACGCGGCGATGGTCGGTGTCGTAATCGAGCGCGGAGTGCGTTGATTAGGAGGCTTTAGCCGCTTCTTTGGCCTTGTTTCTGCGGGCAACAAAGGTGCCGATGGCGACCACGGTGGCCGCTCCGATGAGCCCCGCCCACATGTGCGAATCGGTCAACTTGTCGAAGAAGTCCTTGTCGGCGGGGTCGGTCACGAACATCTCGCCTGCGAGGAAGCCCAAGAGCGCCGCGCCCATGGTGATGATGATCGGAAAGCGATCCATCACTTTCATCAAAAGCGTTGAGCCAAAAATAATCAGCGGGATGCTGACGGCGAGGCCAATGATCAGGAGGGCGGTGTTGCCCTTCGCTGCGGCTGCAACGGCGATCACGTTATCGAGGCTCATCACCAGATCGGCGATCAGAATCGTGCGCACTGCGGCAGCCATCCCGGCTTTCACCGTCTTGTGATCGTCCTCGCCGCCGTCATCGCCTTCGGCAAGCAATTGCACGCCAATGTAGACCAGCAGAAACGCGCCGACGACTTTCAAATACGGCAGCGCCAGCAATTGCACAGCGATGAGCGTTAGCAGAATCCGCATCACGATGGCTGCGGCCGAGCCCCAAAAAATTGCCTTTTGACGCTGACTGTCAGGCAGTTTTCGCGCGGCCATCGCGATCACCACCGCGTTGTCGCCCGAGAGCACGATATTGGCCAGAACGATCGAGCCCAGCGCGGCCCACCAAACGCCTGAGAAAAGTACAAGTTCCAAAGTGTCATCCCCTTATTTTTTGACTGGATTTCATTCTAGGGGTCGAGGCTGTCAATTCGCCGCTTAAACATTAAGCAACTTCGACCTGAAAACACGGCTGAATAGGGGCCAAGCACCATTTCAATCATTTATCGACAAAGTGCGATTTCGCGCCTTAGCCCCAATGCAATAAGGCTTTCTTCGAAAAGCTGTTGGCTAACGCGCTGTTGGGCACAAATCGGCCACTCACTTTTCGGTGTCGGTCAGGCCTTTGACAAAGCTCTTCTGCATCACGATGATCACGAGGATTGGCGGCAATAGCGCTAGCACGGTGGTGGACATCACGATATGCCAGTCGGTGGGCTCGGCCCCGGTGCCAATCATCTTCTTGATGGCCACGACGACCACGTCAAGCGAATTTGACGTCGTGATCAGCAACGGCCACAAATATTGATTCCAGCCATAAATAAAAAGAATGACAAACAGCGCCGCGATGTTGGTGCGCGACAGCGGAATCACCACGTCTTTAAAAAATCGCATCGCCCCCGCGCCGTCAATCTTCGCGGCCTCAACCAGCTCATCGGGAATGGTCAGAAAGAACTGGCGAAACAACAAGGTCGCGGTTGCCGACGCGATGATTGGCAGCGTCAAACCCGCATAGCTGTTGATCAGGTGCAAGTCCGTCACCACCGAATACGTCGGCAGAATGCGCACCTCCACCGGAAGCATCAACGTGATGAAAATCATCCAGAAGAAAATCATGCGGCCGGGAAACTTGAAGAACACGACCGCGTAGGCCGACAACAGGCTAACGGTGATCTTCCCGAACGTCACCACCAGTGCGACGATCAGCGAATTGAACAGCAGCGTTTTGCCCGGCGGCGACAGGTAAGTGCCCGTCGCGCCCTTCGACCAGGCTTCCACGTAGTTGTCCCACAGGTGGGCACCGGGCAGCATCTGCATCGGCACCTGCGCGATGTCTTGCGGCAACAGCGTGGACGCCACGAACGTGATGTAGAGCGGAAACGCTGTGATGAAAACGCCGATCCAGAGCACCAGGTGGGGCACCCAGTTGCTGTTGCGGCCGATGGCGTTGATCGATTCGGTTCTCATGGCTCAGTAGTGCACTTTGCGCTCGACATACTTGAACTGCACGGCGGTCAACAAAATCACAATCGCCATCAAAATCACGCTCTGCGCCGCAGACGACCCGAGATTTAGCGAATGCACGCCGTCGTAGTAGACCTTGTAGACCAGCACTTCGGTCGCCTTCGCGGGGCCGCCGTTGGTCACCGCGTCGATGATGCCGAACGTGTCAAAAAACGCGTAGACGATGTTCACCACCAGCAGGAAAAACGTCGTCGGTGACAACAGCGGAAACACGATCGTGCGGAACTTGCGCCACTCACCCGCGCCGTCAATCGACGCGGCCTCAAGCAGCGCTTTTGGGATCGATTGCAAGCCCGCGAGAAAGAATAAAAAGTTGTAGCTGATCTGCTTCCAGGCCGCCGCGATGATCACCAGAAACATCGCCTGATCGCCGTCGAGCCGCGGGTTCCAGTCGACCCCCATTTTCTTCAAAACGTAGGCCAGAATGCCGGTTGACGGCGAAAACATAAAGAGCCAGAGCACGCCGGCGATGGCTGGCGCAATCGCATAAGGCAACACCAGTACAGTGCGATAAAACGTCGCACCGCGAACAACACGCTCAGCCATAGTGGCGAACAAAAGCGCTGGCACCAGCGCGCAAATGGCGACGGCTGATGCGAAAAACAGCGTGCGCCACAGCGTTTTCAGGTAGTCCGGGTCGCTCAACACTTCCTTGAAGTTATCGAGCCCGACGAAGGTCACCGACTGCCCGAACGCATCCTGCGACAGCACCGACATCTGAATCGCCTGACCCGCAGGCCAGAAGAAAAACACCAGCGTCACGGCGAGCTGCGGCGCTACCAGCAGGTAAGGCAGTAGCTTGTTGGGGAAAATTACGCGGCGTTCCATGGGCCTTGATTATGCTTGTTCGACTCCCTCTCCCGCAGCGCGGGAGAGGGTTGGGGTGAGGGTGGTTGATTGCGGAATCAAGTTGGCTCCGCTATTCATCGGCCCTCACCCGCCCTGTCGGGCACCCTCTCCCGCGCTGCGAGAGAGGGACTTTTGAAACTACTGCGAAGCCGTCTTCTCAAACGACCGCAGCGCGGCATTGCCGCGCTTGATGCTGTTCTCGATGGCGTCCTTGGCCGACTGTTTGCCCTGAAGCGATTTTTCGACTTCCTCATGGTAGAAATCGCGAATTTCGGTCCAACGCCCGAAGCGGTAGCCGCCGGTGTTTTCGCCCTGCTTGCCGTTGGCTAAAGAGCCAATCGCCACCGCAGCGCGCGGGTTTTGTGCGTAGTAGCCTTCGTCGGTCAGATACTTGAACGCCGCGTTGGTCGCAGGCAAAAAGCCGGTGGTTTTCGCCCAGTCGGTCATGACCGGCGTCGACTTCAAATACTCAAGGAATTTAGCCGCGCCCTTGAATTCATTCGCGCTGCGGTTCGGCGCATTGAACACCCAAAGCGACGCGCCACCCACGGTGGTTGCGTACGGTCCGCCCTTGGCTTCTGGCCAGTACGGAAGCGGCGCAACCGCCCAGTCAAACTTCGCGTCCCGGATGTAGCCACCGTACGCGCCCGAGCTTTGGGTGATCATCGCGCATTCGCCGGACTGGAAGGCTGCGGAGGCGTCATTCGAGCGGCCGTTATAAACAAAGGCCTTGTCCTTCTGCATGTCAACCAGCGTTTGTACCTGCTTCACATACAGCGGATTGTTGAAATTCAATTCTGCGTTGAGGCCACCGCGCCCGTTCGACTGCGTGCCGACGGTCAGGTTGTGGCGTGAGCCCAGTTGCTCCAGCTGAATCCATGCAAGCCATGTGGTGGTGAAGCCGCATCCCGCAGCGTTAGTGCTGCGAATTTTTTGCGCCGCAGCGACCAACTCAGGCCACGTTGCCGGTGGTTTGTTGGCATCAAGGCCCGCTTTTTTGAACGCATCCTTGTTGTAGAACAGCACAGCGGTCGACACGTTAAACGGCATCGACAGCAGGCTGCCATCTTTCAGGCCGTAGTAGCCACGCGCCGGGGCGATGAAGTCAGCCGGGTTGAAGGCAAGACCCGCGCGCTTGAACACTTCAGAGACCGGCACAATGGCCTTGCTCGCGCCCATCATGTCGCCGGAACCGGCATCGAACATCTGCATGATGTGCGGTGGATTGCCTGCGCGGAACGCAGCGACAGCCGCAGCGCGCTGCTCGGGGTATTGGCCCTTGAACGAGACGACCACTTTGTAGTCGCTCTGCATCTTGTTGAACTCTTCGCCGTACTTTGACATTGTCTCGCCCGCGAGACCCGTGAGCCCCATCCACATCTGGATTTCGACCGGCTTGTTCTGGGCAAACGCCGCGCCCGAGATAAGCGATACGCTCATCATGGCGACGGCAAGCGCCTTGTGAATTCGTTTCATGGTGTCTCCTCTTTCCGAAAATTATTATCAACGCTCAAGCGTAAGCTGCAAATGTGACACTTTTGCACGCGCGGCGCAATTGTGGGTTTCACTGACGGGAGTGGCATTAAGGTTTGCCCTGTGGGAGCGGTTCTACCGCGATTGCCGCTTGCGAGAGGCGAAAAAAATCGCGGTAGAACCGCTCCCACAAGTCACGGCAGATTGATATAGTCCAAGGTTATGGCTCAAGTCGAATTCAAACAGGTCAAGAAATCCTACGGCAACGTGGACGTGATCCACGGCGTCGATCTCACCATCAGCGACGGCGAATTCGTCGTCATCGTGGGGCCATCCGGTTGTGGCAAATCAACGCTCCTGCGCATGGTCGCCGGGCTCGAGCCCATCACCGGCGGCGAAATCCTGATTGACGGCAAGGTCGTCAACAATCTGGAGCCGAAAGATCGCGACATCGCGATGGTGTTTCAGAACTACGCACTCTACCCGCACATGAACGTGCGCGAGAACATGTCGTACGGACTGCGGATACGCAAAATGTCCGACTCCGAAATCAATTCGCGGATCGCCAAGGCGGCCGAGATTCTGGAGCTGTCGCATTTGCTCGACCGCAAGCCGAAGCAGCTCTCGGGCGGTCAGCGTCAGCGGGTGGCGATGGGGCGCGCCATTGTGCGCGATCCGAAAGTGTTTTTGTTTGACGAGCCGCTGTCGAATCTTGATGCCAAACTGCGCGTCGATATGCGTCTGGAAATCCAGAAGCTGCATCAGGAATTAAAGGTCACGAGCCTCTACGTCACCCACGACCAGATCGAAGCGATGACGCTCTCGGATCGCATGCTGGTGATGAATAGCGGCATCATCGAACAGGTCGGCACGCCAAAAGAAGTTTACGAGCGCCCGGCGTCGCTGTTCGTCGCCAACTTCATCGGCACACCCGCAATGAACCAGATTTGGGGCGTGCGCGCCGGGCAATCGCTAAAAACCGATCAGGGCGACATGTTCCACGTCGGCGAATTTCCATCGGTGATCGCGAACGGAGATCGCGTCGCGCTCGGCGTTCGGCCCGAACATCTGCAACTGGTGCCGGCTGCGCAAGCCCGTTTCTCCATCGCCGTGCAGATGATCGAATGGGTTGGCGCGGACGCTTATGCGTACGGCCAGTTCGCGAATTACCGCATCATTTGTCGCCTCGACAATGCCACCGGCGCGCGCGTCGGTGACCGCCTGCCGCTGTCGTTTGATCCGCATCGGGTGCACTGGTTTAACGCCGATACCGGCAAACGGATTTGATGCTACCCGTCTGGCCATATCCCAAAACCATCGCCCATCGCGGCGCGGGAAAGCTTGCGCCTGAGAACACGTTGACTGCTATTCGCCACGGTGTTTCGTTCGGATATCGCGCCACCGAGATCGACGTCAAGCTTTCGGGCGACGGCACGCTGTTGCTGATGCACGACGACACAACGAACCGCTGCTCGGACGGACGAGGCAGAGTCGCCGCAAAAACGTGGCATCAGCTTGCATTACTCGACGCCGGTTCGTGGCATTCACCCGCCTACGCAGGCGAACCGATCCCGACGTACTGGCGCGTTGCGAAATACTGCATCGCGAACGGTGTGCAACTGAACACCGAAATCAAGCCCTGTATCGGTCGCGAACGCGAAACCGGTGCAGCGGTAGCGCTGGAAACACAGGCACTCTTCTCCGACCCAGCGCATACGGCATTGAAACCTTTGCTCTCGTCCTTCTCAACCGAAGCTCTGATCGCCGCCCGCGACGCCGCCCCGGAGTTTGATCGCGCGCATTTGTTTGAGAACCCGCTGCCCGCGGATTGGCTTGCTCGCTGCAAGTCCGTCAGTGCCGTCGCGATGGACGCCAACTGGCGCACGCTAACGGAGGAAATCGTGGCCGAAGCGCACGCCAATGGTTTGCGCGTTGCGTGCTACACCTGCAACGATCTGGCCGATGCCGAGCAGCTCTGGGGTTGGGGCGTGGATACGGTGATCACGGATTCGGTGAATTTGATTCCGTTTCGGGGATAAGCGTAAGTCGCTGGCGGGCTTGCAGACGCGTGCTAGTAAGGCCCCAGAAATCGCGTGCCGTTGAAGTGAATCAAATGCGTCGGTGCATCTGCGATCCAGACTTCTGATTCCCAAGCAATCGCGCTAAGGTATTTAAGGAATGTGCGGCGATCGGGAAACGCGGAGACGAAAATCAACCCTGCTTTGGTGGGCTCAAACAATCGGGTCAGTTCAATCTGTCGCTTCGAGTCTATTGGGCCGTGGCTGGTGACCGACTCCACGAGAATCAGCCAGTTTTTCTCTCGTGCATAGATCACCACGTCTGGCATCTTGCCATGCGAATCGAGTGCCAACCCCATCTCGCTAAACAGTTCTTTGTTCAAGAATCCATACTTATCGCCGGTATCGCCCACGTACGCCAGCTCACCGCTTGGCGCGTAGCGAGCACCGAACTGATGAACGATGTCCGCGATGAGCTGCGAATGCTCGCCGGGCGATAAATTGACCGTCTGTCCTTCCTTGATCACGAGCGGAATCGAGGCCATCTCACGCTCTTTAGCGTAGCGCGCGACCAAGCTCGGCTGACTGTCTTGGAACAGCTTCAATTTCTGTTGGTACGCTGGCGTGCCAAACGCGCGAAGCGCGTCAAGTAACTGGGGCTCGATTTGATAAACCGCCTTTGGGCTATTGACGGGGCGATCCGGCTTGTCTGGGTTGTAACGGCAGATGCCCGCCTCGACAAACTGATGCATTGATTGACGTCGAAATGTTTCTCGTGTGTTCGGCGCGTAGTCAACACCATAGTGAGATTTCGCCCAATCCATGATTGGTGTGATTCCGACAAGCGGCTCTTTGCAGGCGGCCCACGATGAGGTTGGCCTCACGTCCACCAGCGCGAGCAGACAAAGCGCCGAGCGCTCGTTGAGTTGCGCCCTCGGCATGCCGAGACTTTCGAGAATTTGCTGCGCATCTTGCAGCTTTTTCTTCTTACTCACGTTGATCGCACCAAGTCGTCAATGGCATCCTGGCTAAGTCTGCGATCCCAAGCCCGTCCCATGTGCGTGAGTTTTTCAATACTCGGAAATTTCATGTTGCGCAAATCGGTGGCGTTTACCTGCGTGTGACCGGAAAAAACGCGGAAGTAATCATCGAGCGGTGTGCTGTTCAAAAAGCAGGTCAACCCGCGTGCAATTTCGGGTTGCATGCCGCGTTTGCCGACATGCAGTACGTTCCAGTGGTTTTCAAACGCCACCCATTCGCTTCGCGTGTCATCGGGCGTGATCAGGTTCGCGACCACGCGTCGTCGCTCTTCCTTCGCCGAGAATCGTCGGACAAGCACGTAAATGCCTTCCCGCATCAGCCATTTGTCGACTTCGGGCGAGCGAAACAGCGCGTTGGGTTTCTTGTGTTCTTTGGGCCACTGAAAACCGTCCGCCGTATAGTGATGTGGGTAGATGCAAGGCACGGTGCCCGCCGCAGGAGACTGGCTCCACCACTGCTTAAGGCGAAAGTCCACAACGGGGCCGGTGCAAACCTCGACACCAAGTTCACGCAGCGAATGCGTGAACAATTCATCCTGATCACGCGGCTCATCATCAAGCGGAATACAGATGAATTTTTCGCGATCTCCCGCGTTTACGACGCGATCAAATTCGAGTTCTCGCTGCTGAAAATCGGCAAAGCTGGCATCGCGCGAGGTCGATAGTTTGACCTTCCCCTGTGTGCCGCCGCGCGTGAGTTTGAGAATTACATTTTCCTGCAGCACGTCGTCGTCCTTGAAGGCCTTGTTACGCGACGCAAATATGTGAATCGCGTCAATCGCGCATTCCACCAGCATCAGTTCGCGAAACGGCTTGTAGTACGGCCCGTTGCAAAAGGAGCGCGGGATGATGATGACGATTTCGCCTTGCTGGCGCATTTGCAGAATCGCGAGCGCCAGAAAAGCGGTGTACAGGTTGACGGTTTCAAGACCCACCTGTCGACAGGCGAACCGGTGGGCAGATTGGGCGCCGATCTTTTTATACGGCGGATTCAGAATCGCGTGCGTGAATCGCGTTCCTGTCATGAACTGAATTCGATCTACCGAGTCGAGTACAAAATCCTTCTCGTGAATCTCGTACGGCACTCCGAGGCCGTCGAGATTCGATTCGAGATACGCGATCATGACCGGGTCGAGTTCCCAGGCCTCGGCACGGTGGATATTCAGCACTTCACTGGCTGCGAGCGTTAGTGAACCAATACCCGCACCAGCGTCCAGCAAAACCGCCGCGTCGCGACGCGTGAACAAGCTCGCCATGAACTCGGCAACCTTGTACGGCGTCATGAACTGCCCCAACGCGCTCTTGCGTTGCGGATCCAACTTCGCGTTGGCTTCGTGCCGTAGAGAATCGACGACGGTTGAGTTCATGCTTCAGGGGAGTTCGCGAGTTCAATTGAATAAAGTAACACGCCAATGTTAACTGTTCATTCGTCCAGTTTGTTGCCATGCCCGAGATGGCTAACGAGGGCTTCGTCCGCTAAATCATCAACTCAATCAAAAACGGCCCCTCCCGCCGAAAGCTTTGCCTCATCAGGTCTGCACACTCTTCGAGCGTGGTTGCCCGCGCTGCTTCAACCCCCATGCCATTCGCAAGCTTCACCCAATCGAGATTCGGGTTGCCGAGGTCGAGCATGCTCATGGCGACTGGCCCCGGTGTTGCGCCGACGGCTTGGTATTCGCCGATCAGGATGCTGTATTTGCGGTTGTTGAGCAGGATCGTGGTGACCGGCAGCTGTTCGCGCGCCTGCGTCCACAGCGCCTGCAACGAATACATGGCAGAGCCGTCGGCTTGCAGATTGATGACGCGGCGCTGACTGCCGCTTCCGATGGCCGCACCGGTGGCCATCGGCAACCCTGCGCCGATTGCGCCACCGACCAGATGCAGCCAGTCGTGCGCTGGCGCGGCATGCGTGTTCTTGTAGAAGCCGCGGCCGTAGGACACGCTTTCGTCGGTGATGATGGCGTGCTCGGGCATCACAGCGGCGAGCGTTTGTGCGAGGCCTTCGGGTGTCGGCGCACCGGTCACGGCATCGGGACGCGGGCCGGGATCGGGGATTGCTGCGCTCGGTACATTGAGTTCATCTACTAACGCTTGCAACGCGGCTTCACCGTCCTGATCGTAGCGCGCGAGCACATGCAGTTGCGCACGCTCGGGATACTGCTTCGGCGGCTTGCCGGGATAAGCGAAGAAGCCGACCGGCGGCTTGGCGCTGACCAGGATGATGTGTTCGAAACGGCTCAGCGTCTGCACCGCCAAGTCAGTGTTGTAGGGCACGCGCTCCAACTGCAAACGACCGCGACCGCGTTGCATGTGGCTGTTCACGTAGTCCGCCATGAGCGTCGCGCCGGTTGCATGCGCGATGCGCCATGCGAGCACCTGCGATTGACCGAGTACGGCGCGGCCCGCTAGCAGGATCAGCACGTTCTTGTGCGTTCGCAGAACACGCGCGGCGTTTTGCACGGCAAACGGATCAATCGCGGGCGGAGCAGGAACGACGAGGGCATCAGCAACGATGCCACCTTCATCCCACGACGTGTCCGACGGCAGGATCAGCGTGGCGATTTGCCCTGGCAAGGTGCGCGCGGCCTGCACTGCATCGGCGGCGTCACGGCCCAGGTTGACCGCGCTCTCACTGGTTCGCACCCATGCCGACACAGTGCGCGCGAGGCTATCAGTGTCCGCTGTGAGCGGCGCGTCGAGTGGGCGGTGATAGGTCGCCTGATCGCCGACGATATTGACAATGCCGCTCCGTGCGCGACGTGCGTTGTGCAGATTGGCGAGCCCGTTGGCAAGGCCGGGGCCGCAATGCAGCAGCGTCGCGGAAGGCTTGCCCGCAAGTCGGTAGTAGCCATCGGCCATGCCGGTAACGACGTTCTCCTGCAGGCCAAGCACGCAGCGTATGCCAACGCTCTGGTCGAGCGCTGCCACGAAATGCATTTCGCTGGTGCCGGGGTTGGCGAAGCAAGTGTCGACGCCGGATTTCAGAAGCGTTTCGACAAGACTTTTTGCACCATTCATCGCGGCTCTCCATGGGTTCGCCCCAGTCTAGCCGTAGTCATGAAATGGCTTCGCTGCGTTCGTGTGAGAACGAAACGTCTCTCTCAATACTGTTCGCTCATAGGGTGGACGACGACTTGGCGTCGTTTGGTGCGCGAGGAAGCGCGGCCGAGTCCCAATCCGGTTCTCTTAAGCAATTTCGATTCACTTTGCGTTCGGGCTGAGCTCGTCGAAGCCTCGCGGCGTGCCACCAACGCTTCGACGCGCTCAGCGCGAACGGTGTTAAGTGAACAGCATTGCGCCGAGTCAGTGCGTGCTGCTCACTTAAACGAGCGACGACGAAATTGAATAACCGCTACGAACCGTGAGCCGCATGCTGTGCGCGCACGAAATCGGCAAGTCGTTTGCCTGCTTCATCCTGAAATTTCTCGTCGGTGATTTGCAACCGGATCACACGATCAATGCGAAAGCTGCGAAAGTCATCACGCGATTCGCACCACGCCGCGAGCGTCCAGTGCTCGCCCCAGAAGTAAAGCGACAACGGTCGCACCCGTCGCTCGCTGAGTTTTTTCTCGACATCGGCGTAGACGAAATGCACTTTAGTTTTGTCCCGAATCGCGCCGCGCAACAGTTCGAATCGCTCGCCAAGTTGCTTCGGAATGTGAAACTGCGGCACGTAGGTTCGGCTCGCTTCCAGCCACTGCCTTCGCTCGGGCGGCAGCGCCGTTGCAATCTTTGCAATCGCTGAAAGCGCTGCGGCACCCAGTTGCGGTGAACTCCACGCCTCGACCATGCGCGCGCCGAGTGTGAGCGCTTCGACCTCGTCAATATCAAACATCAGCGGCGGCAACTCGAACCCGCCGCGCAGCCGATAGCCGACGCCCGCCTCGCCCTCGATCGGCGTGCCGGTGAGCGAGAGATCCCGGATGTCGCGGTAAATGGTGCGCTCGATGACTTGCAGCCATTTGGCCAGCTGTTGCGCCGTGGTGAGACGGCGACCGCGCAGAAACTGGACAATGCGGAACAGTCGGTCTGCGCGGCGCACGCTCGCGACCTAGGATCAGTTTTGCGAAAACAAACCGACGCGATTACCTTCGGTGTCACCAAAGTGCGCGAAGTGACCCATGCCCGGCGGCGACGCGGTTTTTGGCACGATGATCGAGCCGCCATTGGCCGTGACGCGATCGAGGTACGGCGTCATTTCGTCGCCGGTGTTGAGGTACACCACCGCGCCGTTCAGTGCGGGAACGTAGCCCGCTTCACTTACGACTGCACCATTAACCGAGGTGTCGCTGCCGGGGAACACGGCGAGCTCCCCACCACCCATCGTTTGGCGATTGAGTGTCACCTGAAATACTGCTTCGTAGAACGTTATCGCGCCATCAAAATTGCTCGCGGGGATTTCAAACCAGACTGCATTGCCGATCATTTTTTTTCCTTCGTGTGTGGGTGAACTGAGGAAGAATTATTTGCGGGCGCTCCTGACAGCATTGTGTCAGGAGTGATCGGCGGTGACGTGTTAGTTAAGCTTGATCCCAAAAATCCGCTCCGCGTTGCGATGCGCGATTTTGTTGCCGATGTCTCGCGGCAGTTCGGCGAGCCAGCGCTGGTAGTAGTCCATGATTTCGCCGTACTGCGCCCACCGTTCGGTCACCCAACAATCGGAGCCGAGCAGGAAGCGGTCCGGATAGGTGGTGAACAATGCGCGCCATTGTTTTGAAAGTTTGCCGCCGTCAGTGATGTCGTTGCGGTAAGACAGCTCGGCCATCAGGTCAGGATGCGATTTCATCAGCACGGCAACCCGCTCCGTCGCAACAGAGAAACCGGTGTGCGCCCAGATCACTTTTGCTTTTGGGTTGAGGGCGAAGATATGGAGCAACGCTGCCTCGTCGCTGTGCGCATGCAACCACAGGTCGTTCTTCTGGGCGAACGCGACAATCTGCGCGAACTCCTTCGATTTCGCTTCGTCGCCGTAAAGATGAAACTCGCCGATGCCGCGCACTTTGCCCTTCATTGCGCCAACGGCGAACTCGCGCTCGATCATGGCGACGATTTCGGGATTTTTATGCCACGTTCCGTAGTCAGCACGATCTCGATAAACGCGAATGAACGGCACCACGGTCAACGCCGGGTTAGCGGCAGGCGCGGCTTTCATCAACAGCTCAGAGCCGTCGTTCGGCCGCGACGTTGCGAGGATGCCGCGCACATTGCTCTGCCGGAAAATCTCCAGCACTCTCGCCGGCGGATAGCTCTCGCGCGCCTCGATGTTGTAGTGCATGTGCGCGTCGAAGACCGTCAACGGCTCAACGGCATAGGCTGCCTTCGCGCAAAAGGCGATCGAGAAAAGTGCCAAAAACGCCTTCAAGCTAGTGGGAGCACGCATCGATTAACCTCATGACAAATTCGTAACTAAATGACGCATCTATTTTGTAGCGGATGGCGTTGCGAGGGCGACTTTTTGCCGCTGCCACACGGTTTCGGCTTGTGCCGGTTGGTAGTCGGTGATGGCCTGTGCGATTCGATACATCGCTTGCGCTGGGTCAGCTACGCGGCAAACTTCGCGACCGAACTTGGCAAGCGTTGCGTCGGTTGGCCAGGCGCGATCTCTGTGCAATGCGAGTGCCATGCGGTCGTTCGGCAGATACATCGTTGTGGTGGTGATGTCGTACACCGGCGCGAGGCGGCAGTCGTCGCTCGTTGGGTCGGAATAGAGGAGGCCGAAGTTCTTAAGATGTGCGTGGCCGTTCTTCAAGTACACCGACAGAACGATTAGTTCGAACAGTGCGCCCAACGAGCTGTGAACGTGAGCGGGTGAGGCGTTGAGCGTGATGGCTTTAGCGATACCTTCGTAGCTGCCGTCGTATTTGTCGGCGTTCTGTTTGCCTTGCAGGCTGACCATGTCTTCGAAGCCGAGTGGCTGGCCATCCACTCGATCAAAGCGTTCGATGACGAGGCGCTTTTCATCGGCAGATAGCCAGAAGTTTGGCACGTGCAGACCTGCTGCGCGTGCGATGGACAGGCAGTGAAATTCGTTCGCAGCGAGGTCGGGCAAACTCGCCTCGCCGGCCTTCACGATGTATTGGCCGACGGTCAACGTGGCGCGCGTTTCGAGGCTTATCTTTTCGTTTGGCGCCGAAAGGCCGATTGCCTCATCATGCATGGCGTTGACGAGCACTTTGGGTTGCACGCCTGCGATGCCTGACGAGAATAAAAAGCGTTCGCACAGATCGTCAAACAACGCGCGGTTTCCCTGATCGGCGAGCAGTTCGCGCAGGGCAATCTTCGGCTGCGTCGTCGCTGCGTCGCGGTCAAGGCTCACGCGCAGGCGGCCGATGGCGTCGCCCGCCGACAGCGCGAGCAAGGCCATGTCGTTCATCTTGATCGTCTTGCCGAAGCGCTCGCGAATACGCTCAGCGATGAAGCCCTCGGGCATAAAAGTTTGCAGCGCAGGCAGCATGAGCGTGTGCTCGTAGCTTGCAAGACGCACGGGCATGGTGAGCGAGATGGCCGTGGCGGGTTTGTCCAGTGCTGCGGGGTCGTAGGCGAAAACGTGGCGACCGGTGTGCTCCAGTTGCCCCGAGCAAGCGCCGGGAACATGGATGAACATGCGGCTGATTCTGTTCATGGCGATTTGGTCGTGGGCACGTTGTCTTCAGCGTAGAGCGCTTCCAGCGATTCGAGCGTGGGTCGCGTGATGGGCACGACGTTGAGCCCGAGCCCCAAGCTTTGCAGCACAGCGAGGACGCGACCAATCGGAGCGCTCGGGTCGCCTGCTTCGAGCCGCACCAAGCTTCGTGTGGGAATGCCGGTGCGTGTCGACAAATCCGCCAGCGTGAGCGTCGCTGATTTGCGGGCGGCTTTGCAAGAACGTCCTAAGTCGATGCTGGATTGCATGTCGCGAGTGTAGGCTAATTTACGCCATTAATGGCGTAGAATTTATGAGAAGTATCGTTTAACGCCATATTTGGCCAAATTATTGGTTGCGGGATCTCCTCGAAATCCATTCGCAATATGGCATCTTTTCGCCTAAACCCTTTGCAATCGGGGGCTGCATAGGATTATCGCCTAAAGTCGACTTTTACTTTTTATTGCGCTTAGCCCGAGTGCAGCGGTATTTTTAACGAAAAGCTGCTTCTCAAATCGTGGGCCGATGATCGCGAACAGATCGCGGTGGAATCGCTCCCACAGGAGTTAAGAGAATGGCGTCAATTCGCCCAGCGCTTGCTCCGCTCCACCGCTTTCGCCCAGCCTGCCATCATCTCGCCCGCGCGCTCTCGCGACAGTGTCGGTTCGAAGATTCGATCCACCTGCCAGTTGCGCTGAATGTCGCTGGCGTCTTTCCAGAAGCCCACAGCCAGCCCCGCGAGATAGGCTGCGCCCAGCGCCGTCGTCTCCAACACCTTCGGTCGCACCACCGGAACGCCGAGCAAATCAGCCTGAATTTGCATCAGCAGATTATTCGCCGTTGCGCCGCCGTCCACGCGCAATTCGGTGAGCTTGAGGCCTGCGTCTTTCTCCATCGCGGCGAGCATTTCGGCGGACTGGAACGCGATGGATTCGAGCGCGGCGCGAGCGATGTGCGTGATGCCGCTGCCGCGCGTGAGGCCGAACATCGCGCCGCGTGCATACGGGTCCCAGTGCGGCGCGCCGAGGCCCGCGAACGCGGGTACCAAGTAGACACCGCCCGAGTCCGGCACTTCGGCCGCGAGCGCCTCAACGTCAGCCGCAGTTTTGATGGCGCGCAGGCCGTCACGCAGCCATTGCACGACGGCACCACCGATGAAGACTGAGCCCTCGAGCGCGTATGAAATTCCCCTCCCCCCCGGTGGGGGAGGCGCGACACGCTTGTCGCCAACAGGCTCCGGGGGAGAGGGGGACGACGGCGCTCCATGAACATTTACTGCACATCGACCGCCACCCTCTCCCCCTGCCCCTCTCCCCTCAAGGGAGAGGGGGGAAGCGAGTTGCCACGCCGTCGTTGTCAGCAGATTGTTGGTTGATGTGACCGCTTGCGAGCCAGTGTTCAACAACAAAAAGCATCCCGTGCCGTACGTATTTTTCGCCATGCCGGGCGAATGGCAGGCCTGACCGAACAGCGCCGCCTGCTGATCGCCTGCATCGCCCGCAATTGGGACAGCGACACCGTCAATCAGCGCTTCGCCGAATGCGCCGGATGAAGGCCGAACCTCGGGCAATACGGCGCGCGGAATGTCTAACAAAGCGAGCAACTCGTCGTCCCACGAATTGCTGTGAATATTGAACAGCAAGGAGCGGCTGGCGTTCGACGGATCGGTTGCATGCACTTTGCCCGAGGTCAGGTTCCAGATCAGCCACGCGTCAATCGTTCCGAAAGCGAGTTCGCCGTTTTCAGCTCGTTTGCGCGCACCGGGAACGGTGTCGAGCAACCACTTGAGTTTGGTGCCGGAAAAATAGGCATCCAGCACGAGCCCGGTTTTCTGCTGGATCAACGCGGCTTTGCCCTGAGCTTTGAGCTGGTCGCACAGCCCCGCTGTCCGCCGATCCTGCCAGACAATGGCATTGGCAATCGGCTTGCCGGTCGCGCGGTCCCAGACGACCGTGGTTTCGCGCTGATTGGTAATGCCAATGGCAGCGATTTCGTCAGGTTTTGCGTCTGCTTTAGCAATCGCTCCCAACATCACCTCATGCTGCGTCGCCCAAATCTCATTGGCGTCATGCTCAACCCAGCCCGGCTGCGGGAAATGCTGGCGAAATTCCTTCTGGGCCGAGGCAACGGGCGCGCCATCGTTGCCGTACAGGATCGCCCGTGAGCTGGTAGTGCCTTGATCCAGCGCCAAAACGTACTTTTTCTCACTCATCTACATGTCCTCCACCGGGCCTAAGACCCATTCTGGTGCTCCGCTGCACCGCACAACATTTTGCCGGGCGGCGCGCTAGAATCATTCTCCCGACACAGTCTATCGCGTCGCCGGACAAGGCCCATGCTGGTTCCAGACAACTTCAGCGTGTGATTGATCGGTCGTTGCACTTTACAAAAAACTCACATGCCGTTGTCCTCTCCTGCTGCCCGCGAGCGCCTGCATTTACGCCGTGTGAGCTACGAAGGCTTCCGTCGCGATGATGGGCTGTTTGATATTGAGGCGCACATTACGGACAACAAGGATCGCGACTACAAGCTTGCGATGGGTACGCGCAGCAAAGAGATTCCGGTGCATCAGATGTGGGCGCGAGTGACGATTGATCGAAGCTTTTCCGTAGTCAACATCGAGGCCGTGACCGACGACATGCCCTATCCCGGCCAATGCGATCGCATCGGCCCGGAATACAAAAAATTGATCGGTGCCAACCTGCTGAAAGGCTTTCGCAAATCCATCGCGGAGCACATGGGCGGCGTCAAGGGCTGCACACATTTATCCGAACTCTTGGGCTATCTGCCAACCGCTGCGGTGCAGACGTTTGCCGGCATACGCAGTGAGACCGATTCGCAGGACGGCAAGAAGCCGTTTCAGCTAGATTCCTGTCATGCGCTGGCCACCACCAGCGAAACCGTTCGCGTGTATTACCCGAAGTGGTACGTTGGCGAAACTGCTGAAGCGACGCCTTAAAAATTACATGTAGGAGCGGCTCCGCCGCGACCGGTGCTCAGCGCGGCAGTGGTCGCGGCGGAGCCGCTCC
>JANXUB010000068.1 GCA_025352105.1 Burkholderiales bacterium
GACCTACAGCATCTGTCAAAGTCCAGCGAACGCACCGTGCAGCGGCCCAGTCAGCGTCACCATCACCGTGCCCGGCAGCATCAACGCAGTGGCCGATACGGCAACGCTCAATCCGGGTGGGACGTTGAATTTGCTCGCTAATGACAGCGTCAACGGCGCGGTAGCGCTTGGCAATCTGGTCGCGATAACGTTCAACACAACAAGCCCTTATCTCAGTCAGGCCAACGGCTTGTTGACTCTGGCTACAAACGCGCCGCCAGGTACCACGCAAACGGCGACCTACAGCATCTGTCAAAGTCCAGCGAACGCACCGTGCAGCGGCCCGGTCAGCGTCACGATCACCGTGCCCGGTAGCATCAACGCAGTGGCTGATACGGCAACACTGAATCCGGGGGCATCGCTTGATCTGCTCGCGAACGACAGCCTCAATGGCACCGCGCCAACCGCTAGCCGGGTGACAGTTACGTTCAACACCAGTAGCCCTTACCTGTCTCAAGCCGCTGGAGTAGTCACGCTCGCAAGCAATACCCCAACGGGGACTACGCAAACGGCCACATACAGCATCTGTGAAAGCCCCGGGAATGCGCTATGCAGCACCCCCGTGGGCGTGACCGTCGTCGTCCCTAGCGTGATCGACGCTGCCAGCGACGTGGCCACGCTCAGCCCCGGCGCTACCTTAAATCTGTTGGCTAATGACCGCCTGAATGGTGCCGCTCCAACCGGCGGTCAAGTGACTGTCACATTCAGCACGACCAGCGCCTACCTGACGCAGAGCGCGGGCATCCTCACGCTCGCTATGGCCGCGCCCGCAGGTACCCAGCAGAACGCCAGTTACCGGATCTGCCAAAGCCCTGCGAATACGCCGTGCTCCGGCGTTGTCAATGTTGTAATCACCGTGCCCGCAGCAGTGCCCGCGATTTCCGCCGTGGCTGATGCCGCGACCCTCAGTCCCGGCGGCACGCTGAATTTGCTGGCTAACGACAACCTCAACGGTACGCCGCCGTTGTCGTCACAAGTTACCGTTACTTTCAATACCGCCAGCGCCTTCCTGAGTCAAACGGGTGGCGTGCTGACGCTAGCCGCAGGTGCTCCAACAGGCAGCACGCAAACCGCCAGTTACAGCATCTGTCAGACCCCTGCGAATACGCCATGTAGCGGCCCGGTCAACGTCACAATTACGGTGCCTAGCGCCATCACGGCGGTCGCGGATGCAGCCACGCTGAGTCCGGGGGGCACGTTGAACTTGCTGGCGAACGATAGTCTCAACGGAACACCTCCGCTGTCTTTGCAGGTGGCCGCTAGCTTCAACACGGCCAGCGCTTTCCTGAGTCAAACTGGGGGCATGCTGACGCTTTCTGCGGGAGCGCCTGCGGGCTCGACACAAACGGCTACGTACAGCATCTGCCAGAGCCCCGCCAACACGCCGTGCAGCGCGACAGTGAACATCACCATCACCGTGGCAAGCACGATCAATGCGGTCGCTGACATTGCAACCTTGAGTCCGGGCGGCACGCTAAATCTGCTGGCCAACGACAGCCTGAACGGCGCAGTTCCGCTGTCAAGTCAGGTCACCGTCACCTTTATGTCGCCCACCGAAAATCTGACGCAGGTCGGCGGCTTGCTCACGTTGTCTGTAACGGCGCAACCCGGAACCACGCATGCTGGAACTTACAGCATTTGTGCGGCCCCGGCGAACACATTGTGCAGCGGCCCGGTCAATATTACGATCACGGTGCCGAGCACGATCAACGCGGTTGCCGACACCGCGACGCTGACGCCCGGCGGCACGTTAGACCTTCTCGCAAACGACAGTCGGAACGGCGTAGCCCCGACGCCGGCCCAGGTGACGGTAACGTTCAACACCGCCAGCGCATTTCTCAGTCAAACTGGCGGATTACTCACCCTAGCAGCGGGCACGCCGGGCGGAAGCACGCAGACCGCGACGTATAGCCTCTGCCTTGCGCCCGCCAACACAACGTGTAGCAGCACCGTCCCGGTCACGATCAACGCCCCGGTCACGGCCATTGCCAATCCTGATGGCCCGGTGATTCTTACCAGAGGTATCGGCGCGGGTATCGGCGTGTACGCAAACGACACGTTAAACGGCGTGCTCGTCCCTCCGGGTGCTGTCAATGTGCAATACACATTGAATGACAACACGGCCACATTCACATTGACGGCTAGCGGTTATTTGCAGCTCGTGAACGACATGTTCGCAACGCCGGGCATATACACCGTGTCGTACACGTTCTGTCAGGCAGGAGTCGCAACAAATTGCTCGAGTACGACGGCGACGATCAACGTTCAAGCACCCTGAGTAGACGTTTAAACGGACGATGCGGACGATGCGGACGATGCGGACGATTCGTACGCCCGTTGCGGCAAAGCCCACCCGCGAGTCTCGCGCTACCGCGTCAGTTGATGTGGCCGTGTGCTGTCGTAGTTCTCGAAAGGTTGATGAATCCACGGGCTGTTCGGCAGGAATTCGACGAAGTAATCCGGGTTGAACATCGACACGCCCTTTTTCCAGATCACTGCGGTTTTGACGTCGGTGAGGTGCGGGTAGCGGGCGGGCAGCTCTTGTTTGATGACGTTCAATGTGTGACCGGAATCCGCGAGATCGTCAACGACGAGCACGCGCGGGCCGAGCGTGGCGCTGGTCATGGTGAGGTGTTCGGAGACGAGCAGTTTGCCGCGTACCGTGCCACCTTCTTCGACGTAGCTCGACGTGCTCATGATGGCGAGCGGCTTGTCAAAAATGCGCGATAGCTGGTCGCCGACGCGCAGGCCGCCGCGTGCGATGCAGATGATGCTGTCGAACTCCCATTTGGAGTCGTAGACCTGCAACGCGAGCAAGTCGATCTGGCGGTGATAGCGTTCCCACGTTACGTAAAGATGCCCCGTCTCAGTCATGTTGATTCTGTCCCCGCTTTAGCGCGATTATTAGTTCAGTGGATGCTGCATCAGAATCGTATCATCGCGCTCGAAGCCCGTTGAGATCAGCGCGATCGGCACGCCGGTCAGGGCCTCAACGCGCTTCAAATAACTCTGCGCACTCATCGGCAACTGCTCGAATTTGCGGATGCCGAATGTGGTCTCTTTCCAGCCCGGCATCGTCTCGTAAATCGGCTTGCAATCCGCCACAGCGGCGGCTCCGTACGGCAGACGATCAATGATTTCGCCCCGGAAATCATAAGCCGTGCAAATCTTGATTTCGTCCATGCCGTCGAGCACGTCGAGCTTCATGATCGCCATGCCGTCGACGCCGTTGATTTCGAAACTGCGTTTGAGCGCGGGCACGTCGAGGTAGCCGCAACGACGCGGGCGACCGGTGACCGAGCCGAATTCGTTGCCGCGTTTGGCGAGACCTGCGCCGACGTCGTCGAACAATTCTGTCGGGAATGGACCGGCACCGACACGCGTGGTGTACGCCTTGGTGATGCCGAGTACGTAGTCGATCATCCGCGCGCCGACGCCCGCGCCGGGGCCCGCCGCGCCAGAGACGCAGTTGCTGGACGTGACGAAGGGATAGGTGCCGTTATCGACGTCGAGCAGCGTGCCCTGCGCGCCTTCGAACAGCAGCGGTTTGCCGTGACGGCGGGCCTCGACCAGCGCGTGCGAGACGTCGGCCAGCATCGGCTCCATGTCTTTGCCTGCCTTGAGCAGCATGTCGAACGTCTTCTGAAAATCCACCTCAGGCGCGTTGAGATAATTCTTCAAAATGAAGTTGTGATAGTCGAGCACTTCGCGGAGCTTGGCTTCCAGCGTGGGTTCCAGCAGGTCATGCAGGCGGATGGCGCGGCGCGCGACTTTGTCCTCATACGTTGGGCCAATGCCGCGACCTGTAGTGCCGATTTTTTCGTCACCGCGTTTGGCTTCGCGGGCTTGATCGATGGCGACGTGGTACGGCGCGACGACCGGGCAGGCGTGTGCAATCTTCAGGCGCGAACGCACTTCAACGCCCGCAGCTTCCAGCTCGCCAATTTCCTTCAGCAAATCATTCGGCGACACGACGACACCGTTGCCGAGATAGCAGGTGGTGTGGGGATGCAGGATGCCCGACGGGATGAGCCGCAGCACCGTTTTTTTGCCGTTGATGACCAGCGTGTGGCCCGCATTATGGCCGCCCTGAAAGCGCACGACGCCGTGCACCTGCTCGGCCAGCCAGTCAACAATTTTTCCCTTACCTTCGTCACCCCATTGGGTGCCGATGACGACGACGTTACGTGGCATGTTTATAGTCCAGAGATCAGAAAAATTTAGGCGTCATTCCCGCTTAGCGAGCATGACGGCGGGGTGTACATAGTTGCGCTAACTTGCGTTCGTCGTGACTTCCGTCAACGCCCGCAAATCAACAAACGAAAATCCAGTAGCCGGGCGAATGCGGGCTCTTCCGCTGACGCTTTGCGAGAACGCCTCACCTACGCCGTCATAACGACCGCCTCGCGCAACCACATGCGTGGTGCCCGAAAGGTATGCAACGAACACGAGCCCGGTGTGATAGTCGAGGCCCGGCAGGTCGGCCAGATCAAGCGAGCATTGTGCGCCCGCGTCGGTAATCGCGGTGGCGACGGCGTCGAGCTGATCGAGCGCAGCGGTGATGGTCGCGTTGCGAGGCAGCGCAGCGCGCGCCCGCTGCAACACCATTTTGGCTGGGCCGAAAAGGGTGGTCAGCGCTTCAAGCGAACCGCGCGCCTCAAACGGCAGCGTTTTGATTTCAGCAAGCGCGCTGGTGCTCTTGGCGGCGAGCGCGGCGTCGGCGGCTTGCGTCGCTTTCGGCGACAGCTCGTAGTGCTGCGCCAGCGCCTTGAATACGCCGACATGCCCGCAATCAAGCAACAAAGGCGCAGCGCCCGCCGCATGGGCCGACGAAATCATGAGTTTGACAATTTCCACATCGCCATCGACTGTTGCCGAGCCAAACAGCTCTGCTCCAACCTGAGTCAGCGCGCGGCTCGTGCCGATGCTCGCCTGCGTGCGTAGCACCTCACCGGCGTAGCAGTACCGGCGCTCGGCGTCATCACCGTGATAAGTAGCATCAATGCGCGCCACTTGTGGCGTGATGTCCGGACGCACGCCCAAAATCTTGCCGGAGAGCGGGTCAATCAGCTTGAACGTATTGTGCTCAAGGTCCTGTCCAGTACCGGTCAGAAGCGCGTCAAGATGCTCGATCAGCGGTGGGTTGACCAGCAAGTAGCCCGCGGCAGCAAACGCATCGAGCAGCGCACGGCGCGTTTGCTCCATGCGGGCGGCCTCAGGCGGCAGCACATCTTCAACGTAATCGGGGAGAACCCATTTGCGCATGGCGCGGGGGAGGCGCTCGGTGTTTTTTTGAAAAACAGCAAACGCGGGAGTTATTGACAGCGAATTCTACTGAAGAGCTTCAGCCGATGACAGGGAGCGATTGGGTCGAACGAGAAACAACGACACAGATCGGATCATCAGCTTTGTTGTTAAACATCCACTGCGTAGGGGATAGGCGGGTTTATGAGCATTTGTCGACTTTATAAATTTATGCCTTACAGCCCCATAGAAATGGTGCTTTCAGCAAAAAGCCGTATCGTGCCATGTCGCCGATTGGCTGCGAGAATCGCATGCGCCGCGTCCTGAACTTAGCGCGCTATTCGTCATGCTGCTTTGAAGATTTTGCCGCCCACGAAAGGGTGTCGCCGCTGGCTCCCAGCGTGAACATATCTTGCCCGGCCAGACGAAAAAGCGCGGCTTGATGCGACACGAGGACGGCGCTGTCAACGCGACGAAATTTGTCGATAGAATCCGCAGCATGGATCGCCGTCATGTCATCGTCATATTGTTTGCCTCGGCTGTCTGAACCCAAGTAAGGACATCCATGCCCGTCGCACTCAGCTACAGCCCCGCTGGCCCTAAGTTTGCCATTTCCGCCGACGCGGTGATGCCGACCATCACCGTCACCGCCACGCTCTCTGGCGTGGTGGTTGATCCAAGATCGCCGCCGGTTTACACGTGGAATGCAACGCTCACTTTCAACGGTTCGGTGACGCCGCACGGCGCAGGCCGAACCACCGCGCATCGCGCCATCGTGCCGCAAATTGGCCTGAGGAATACGTTCACGATTCCGTTCGCGGAAGTGCGTGGCGGCGTGCTGGCCGTGAGCGTTTCCGTGCGCGTCGGTGCCACCACATTAACGGCGCAAAGCACAGGCTTGACCCTTGTCGGCACCAACCCGACACCCGCAAGCATCAAGTCGAAAGCGAACGCGATTGGCGCGAACAAAGTACGCTTTCGCAAGCAAATGCGGCAAGAGAGTTCGCTGCATCAATTCACAACCGCTGGCTGGCCGCACTACAGCGGCGACAACCTCGGCGGCGTCGGTCTCTGCCAGATCACCAATCCGCCACCGACCGCGGATCAGACCTGGAACTGGAAAGCTAACGTCGACGCGGGCTGGAGTCTGTATCAGGAAAAGGAGCGCATCGCCAACCGCTATCCGGCGCATGTGCGCAACTCCAGCTTTCCCGCGCTCGTCACCGCGTGGAATAACAGCCGACGTCCCGCCGCACCGATTGCCGTCACCTTGCCCGAATACACCGCCGATCAACTAGAGCTCGACACGATTCGTGGCTTCAACGGATTCGCCGGTGGCCTGCACGAATTCCGTGTCCGCCGCGACACCACGCCTGATCGTTTGCTGGTGGTCACGATTGATGCCAGCCGCACGCGCGGCACGGCGGAATGGGAGCGCGTGCCGGTGACCGAACGCGGCACGTCGGGCGATCCTAACTACGTCAACAACGTCGAAGCGCAGGCGGACTTTTGAGTACCACGCTGCGTAGTATTTCCGCATGAAAAATAGCACATCGAGCGGCGCAGGTTCTCATGTTGGGCGGAGCGCATCGCTGCGTCTGAAGCGATCCGCTACGCTTCTTATGTTGGCAGCGGCAGGGCTTCTACTGGCCGCCTGCTCACAAAAAGCCGAGATCACAAGCGAGCGCTTTCTGTACGTCGTTGATTGCGAAGCGCGCGTCGACAAACTGGACACTGCGGAGGGAAAAAAGCTCGCCACGATCACGTTGGCTGAGCAGAGCCCGCTGGTGCCGAAAGTGCCGAGCGCGCAGAGCGGTCTTGATGGCTGCATTGCCGAGAGCGTGCTGCACGACGCGACGGCTAAACAGGTGCATGTGATCGTGCCCACCACGACGCGCGTCGACAGCAACGGCAAGCGTGATTTTCAGTGGCTTACTTTTGCATTGCCTGAGTGGAACTTCGTGAGCGCGAAGCCCGCCGGCGCAGGGCTCGAACAACCGCCGTTTCTTCAGAGCGATGCGAGCGGAGTAATCAGTGTGAAGCGTGCCGAGGATCGCAGCATGGCGACAGAACTGGACTTGCGCGATTACAAAAACGCCGGGTCTGTGCTCGCGAACACCGTCATTGAATCGTCCGGCGACACGGCCTTGTTGCGCATCTTTACGGCGGATAAATCGCGCTTCACCTTGGGCGTGGCCAACCGGCGAACGCGCGCACTCACGGTGGTCACCGACCTCCCATCAACAACCGTAGCGAACGTCCATCTCGCACCGGGCGGTGACTACGTTTTGGCTGAGCTGACCGAGCCCAATAGCGCGCCGACGACTCGCACCGGTGCGCTGCGCCTGTACGATGCGGCTGGCAAGTCCGTGGCTGATGTGCAGGATGCGGCAATCCGAAATTCAGTGTTTCTCGCACTCACACCGAACGGCTCAGCCGTGTATCGCTCCGGCAGCGAATATCGCTTCGTCACGGTCGCGCCCAAAGGCCACCGCTTTGGCAATGCCGCCGTCACCCAATCGTCGCCAGAGTTCAAACCGGGGCTGGTGTTCGCCGCGCAGTGAGGCCTTTGCCACCCAACTAGCGCGCGCTTTTTGGGACCCGCGTGCCAGCGATCCAGTCATGCAGAAACTGCCGGACGGGCTCATGTCCCGACTGGCGTTACCGATATTTGGCTTTTTGGATGTAATGACCGCCAAGCAGGGGCTAGAGGCCAGAAAAGTCAATTGTCGACTAGACGGCAATAAAGCGCCGAGCCCACACTTAACCAAGGTTACAGCGAAAAGCTGTTCAGGTTCATGAAAAAATATTTATCGCTGCGGCTAGGCGAATGTCTGGTTTCGCGGGCGGTTCGCGTTTCTACGGGCAACTTGACTCACCCGCCTCACGGAAAAGGACCATCGCGATGAATGCTTCGACTTATCCCGCCCCTGAAAACACCCTGTTTGACGCTGCGCTGCATGGCCCCCGAATCGGTGATGCAGCAGCATCAAGCGCCGCTTTCTTCTCCAGTTCGGGAATCAACGCACTGCGTCGCTTCAACCGCGCGTTCTGTCGGGTTGCACCCGGCGCCGCTGCCTTGTTCGCGCGCCGCCTGATCGCAACACCGCCGCGCCATGCGCCGCGCAAATGGGAGCTTGAGCTGTCAAGCCGTGCCCTGACGTCAAGCGTTGTCGTGGGGCGAAGGACGATCCCGGTGGCGGCCTGGGGGCAGGGCGCAACGGTGCTGCTTGTGCATTCATGGGGCGGGCGCGGCACGCAGATGGGTCGGTTCGTCGACCCGTTAGTGAACGCAGGTTTTCGCGTTGTGAGCTTCGATTTGCCCGCGCACGGCGCGGCTGGCACGGGTGAAACCGATATGGTGGAATGCGCCGCAGCGGTCGCCGCTGTGGCGAGCGCGGAGCGCGAAACCGGCCATCCGGTGGCCGCCGTAGTCGCCCATTCGTTTGGCGTGATGGCGGCGCTGTTGGCCAGCCGCGAGCACGGGCTTGTGATTCCCAAACTGGTCAGCATTGGCGCGTTCGAAAGTTGCCGCTGGTTCATCAATGCCGCCCAAAAGCACCTTGCCTTAAGCGATGAAGTGGCGCGGCGCGTTCGCGACAATTTCGAGGCGCGCCACGGCTATCGCGTTACGTGGGATCAGCTCTCGGTAGTGGAAATGTTGCGTGCATCCCGGGCCAAAACACTCGTCGTTCATGATCGCTTTGATCGCGAAATTCCCTACGCGCATTCGTATGCCTTACGCAGCGTTGGTAGTGCGACGGCGTACTTCCCGACGGTCGGCCTGGGACATCGTCGAATACTGGCCGATACGGCTGTGATTGCGCGCAGCGTCTCTAGTCTTTCGGATAAGTCCTAACTTGTGAATTCACATGAAAAAAGCACCGGAAAACGCGCCCGATTGTTGACGCTTGAGGATCGCCCATGCACACTGCTTCAATCGCCAATTCCGCAATGTCGTTTCGTGTTCCTGAGCGTGGCATAAGGGAATTTAAAAGCAACTGTAGTGAGGTTCCGATGGTAGCCAGCGCAGAAGTACCTTCTTCTTCAGTGACACAGGTCATTGCGGGCGCTGGCGCGGACGTGCCGAAAGCCATCAATCGTTTGTTCGATGTGTTGTACCGCGATTTGCACCGCGTCGCGCGCAGCCGCTTGCGGCTTAACAATCAGCCGGTCGATTTGTCGGCCACCATGTTGCTGCATGAAACGTATGAGCGACTGGTCAAGTTAGACGAGCTCAAAGTAACTGATCGCCAGCAGTTTTTTACCTACGCTGCGGCAGTGATGCGCTCGGTAATTGTCGACATGGCCCGCGCCCGTCTGACCGCGCGCCGCGGGTCAGGCGCTTTTGAGCTGCCGATTGACACCACGATGGAATCGAGCCTCGCCTCGCCTTTGGACGAAACCGTAGTGCAGATTCACGAGGCGCTGGATCAGCTTGAGGCGGTTGAGCCGCGACTCGCGCGCGTGGTTGAAATGCGCTATTTCGCGGGCCTGAGTCTTGACGAGATTGCCGAAACGCTGGGCGTTACGCAGCGCACCGTCAGCCGTGACTGGATCAAGGCCCGGGCGCTGCTGGCCGCCATGGTGCTGCGCTGACATGGCCGTCAGCGTCGAGGCGCTTCGCGCGCTGGCGAGCCTATTTGATCGATGGCAAAGCGCGGCGGCTTTGCCGACGGATGCCGCCGCGAACGCGATAGCGCAGTTGCAGCGTGAGGCCGCTGCGCAGGGAGCAGAGTTTGCGGCGGCGTTCGAGGCAATGGTTCAGAGCGCATCGGCAACGACGACCGCAACCGCAACTGCTGCGGGCGCCGCGTTCACACTATCGCCGCTGCCGGAAGCATTACGTGACGCCGCGCTCGCCGATTCACTCGGCGGTGGCAGTTCTTCCGAAGCGAGTGTGCCCGGTGCGCAGACATTGCAGCTTGATCGTCCTCCGCCGCCACGCGAGTCGGGGCAGCATGTTGGCCCCTATCGATTGATCCGCGAGCTTGGTCGCGGGGGCATGGGTGTGGTCTGGCTCGCGGAGCGCGCCGATGGCCAACACAACCGACAAGTGGCGCTCAAAATGCCACTCGTTGAAAACTTGAACTGGTTGCTGGCCGCGCGCTTTGCGCGCGAGCGAAACATTCTTGCGAGCCTCGAACACCCGAGCATCGCGCGACTCTACGACGCCGGCGTTGACGAAAAGACGCAGCCCTACATCGCCATTGAGTATGTGCAGGGCCAGGCGATCACCGACTACGTGCGCGAAAAAAAGCTCAAGCCTGAGGCCACGGCACAACTCTTCATCCGTGTCATCGAAGCGGTAGCTCACGCGCATACGCAGCTAGTTATCCATCGCGACATCAAGCCGTCGAACATTTTGGTCGATGCCAACGGCCAACCGCATCTGCTCGATTTTGGGATCGCGAAATTGCTGGATGACGAAGACTCGCAGGGAGCCGATGCGACGCAACTGACGCGGTTGTCAGGTCGCGCCCTAACGCTCGACTACGCGTCCCCGGAGCAGATCAACAACGCAAGCCTCGGCACCGCTAGTGATGTGTATTCACTCGGTGTAGTGCTGTACGAATTGCTGACCGGCAGCCGTCCGTATCGCCCGAAAGGCCCCACAAGGAGGGACTTAGAACAAGCAATCCTCGATCAGGAACCAAGTAAGCCAAGCGACCAATTGCTCACAGCGACCACCGGAGATAGTGAGACGGGCAAGAGTGCGCGGCGCATGCGCGGCGACTTGGACACAGTTGTGCTCACAGCGCTACGTAAAGACCCGAGACAACGCTACGCGACCGCACAGGCGTTTGCGGATGATTTGAAGCACTACCTCGCCTTCGATCCGATTGCTGCGAAGCCAGACAGTCAGTGGTATCGAGTATCAAAGTTTGTCCGCAGGCACCGTGTTGCGGTGGCATTTGGCATCGCGCTTGCGGCGAGCTCAGTTGCCGGTGTCGTCGGTGTGGTGTGGCAGGCGAACGAGGCGCGTTTGGAGCGCGATGAGGCGCAGCGACACGCCATTCGCGCAGCCGCGCAAAACGCGTTTGTAGATCTCATGATCTCCGAGGTGGGGCATCGCGGCCAGGCACTGACAATGCGCGATTTCATCGACAAGGGTGTCGCCATTCTCGAACGCAACTACCAGAACCAACCCACGTTGATGGCGGATTTGCTGTTACCGCTGGCAGGTCGCTACAGTGACTTAGGGTTGCTCGATAAGGAGCAAGCGGTCATGGAGCGCGCCGTGTCCATTGCACTAGCGCAAGGGGACTTTGCCGTCAAGGCTCGCGTACTTTGTAGCATGACTGATACCGAGTACGAACATGGCAACGCGGAGCGCGCGCTTGAATATCTGGCGGAAGGCAAGCGAGCGTTAAAGCAGGTGGAACGGCGCACCCAGAATGTGTTTGCAACCTGCCTTCAAGCCGAGGCGTATCTTGAGAGTAAACAAGGACGCGTTGAGCACGCGATAGCGCTGTATTCAGCGGCGCTGGATGCACTCGCGCTGGTGCAACCCCCCGACATCGTCAGTGAAGCCTCAGTGCTATCCGGGCGTGCGTCGCTCTACCGTGGCCAGAACGATTTGGCGCGGGCGTTTGCTGATGCAAACGATGCTATAGCGCGGCTTGAAAAAAGCGGTCGCGCCACCACGATGGGCAGCATCATCATGCGAATGCATCGGGTAACACTGCTGTCAGCGTGGGGTGAGTTGACGCCCGCTGCACGCGAGCTGGAACTGATTGCGTCGTCCATGGGCGACGGCGGCAGCGTAAACATTACTGGCTATGCGCAGTTCAAACGCGCGGTCGTTTTGGGACGCATCGGAGCTAGCCAGTCCGCAGAGAAGTTGTTGCAAGCTGCGATTCGCCAAGCCACCTTGGACGGCGATAAGGTGGTCGCAGTCGTTGCCCAATATGAGTTGGCGCACCTCCTGATTCAGCGCAGCGCACTCGACGAGGCAGTTGCGTTGCTGGCAGTGGTGGAGGCCGCGTGGCCGACGCTCACCAACACCTATGAGCGGGTGCCACCGGTGCTGCTTCGCGCCGAACTGGCCATCGCGCGGCAAGACGGCGCTGCAGCTGTAGTCAACGCGGAAGCGGCGCTCACGGCGCTCGAGTTTCCCAAGCGGGTCGACGCCCCTGGGCTTAGCACGGCCCTTCGCGTCGCAGCGACAGCCTACGCGATGGCGGCGCAGCAGGAGCTGGCAGAGCGCACTGCGACGGCTGCGATTTCGGTGAGCGAGCGCACGGCGCGCAACCCGTCTGCGAGCGCGGACGTAGGTGAGTCTTGGCTGCTGATGGCGCGTCTAAACTTTGCGCGCCAAGATATGCCCGCTGCCGCGACGGCGCTCAGCAAAGCGAAAGCACCACTAGAGGTAAATTTTCCCGTTGAGCACGCATTTCGACGGGAGTGGCGCGAGCTTGACTCAGCTTCAAAAAAATGATGGCGTGAAACGTCCTGTTGATACGCGTCGCTCAACGCAGAAAGGTTCTGTTGATGTCTGATACAGCATTAGGAAATCGTCGGCGTGGCTTGGGATGGAAGCGTGACCCGCCTGACCCACGGGACTTCGTGTTTGCTCTTAACAAAGCGAAGATGCCGAAGTTGCCTTCGCTCGTAGATTTGCGGGAGAAGTGCACTTTTCCAATATTCGATCAAGGACAACTCGGCAGCTGTACCGCTTGTGCGATTGCATCGGCAATGATGTTTGAACGTGCCAAGGCAGGACAACGGATTCCGTTCACGCCATCGCGCCTGTTCATTTATTTCAATGAACGCGTTGAACTGCAGACCGTAGCCGTTGACTCGGGGGCCTCGCTGCGGGTGGGCCTGAGCACCGTCAAAAAATTGGGTGCCTGCCGCGAGGAGAGTTGGCCCTATAGTGACGCCGCGCCCGTCGACGAGGGTGCGCCGTTTGCTCCCGATGACAAAGCGGGCCAACGACCGCCGCCAAGCGCGTTTCTTGAGGCGGAAAACTTTCAGATCACCCGCTTCCTGCGCTTGAGTCGCGACCTACCCATGCTGCGCGGATGCCTTGCCGAAGGCTTTCCGTTTGTGTTTGGAATCACACTTTTTAAAAGCATGTGGGATGAGAATGATCAGCCGCGAACGACTGTGCAACTCCCCGGTCGCGAAGGGGACGCGGAGGAGGGAGGGCACGCCGCCATGGCGGTGGGCTACGATGATGTGCGGCAGTTATTTATCGTGCGCAATTCGTGGGGTGCGACGGTACAGGACGCGGGACATTTCTTTTTGCCTTACGCCTACATACTGGATACTGCTTTGTGTGCCGACTTCTGGACCGTCCGTGCCGTTGAATCGTGATGAACCTGAGCCTTCGCTTCCTTCTTGATCCGAATACTAGTCAGCACCGCTGCCATCCGAAAAGAGGTCGCAAATGCAGTTGAGTATCGAGCAGCTCAAAGCCCTGTCGGCGTTGGCTGACCGTTGGCTGGTATCGTCTGCCACCGAACGCGAGGCGTTGTCGACTGAGGTCGCCTCAGCTGGCACTGATTTTTCCAACGCGTTTTCCGCGATGATTGACCAGCTCGATTCCGCTAACAACGCAACGCTTGTGCCAGCAATTCCCGACAGCCTGCGCGAGGCGGCTATGTCCGGCACGAACCCGATCAGCTTCGGCCGATCCGATTTCGAGCGCGCTATGCCGCAACGTCAAACCAACGAACACGTCGGCCCGTATCGCCTGATCCGCGAGCTAGGACGCGGGGGTATGGGTGTGGTGTGGCTGGCTGAGCGGGCCGACGGGCAGCACACGCGGCAAGTCGCCCTCAAAATGCCGCTCGTTGAGAACTTGAATTGGCTGCTCGCGGCGCGCTTCGCCCGAGAAAGAAACATTCTCGCAAGCCTTGAACACCCCGGAATCGCACGGCTCTACGACGCGGGCGTTGATGAAAAAACGCAACCCTACATCGCCATCGAATACGTACAGGGTCAGCCGATTACCGAATACGTTCGAGAGAAAAAACTCAAGCCCGAAGCCACGGCACAACTCTTCATCCGTGTCATCGAAGCAGTCGCCCACGCGCACACGCAGCTCGTCATCCACCGCGACATCAAGCCGTCGAACATTCTGGTAGACGCGAAGGGCGAACCGCATCTGCTCGATTTCGGCATCGCCAAATTGCTGGATGACGAAGACTCGCCAACTGCTGACGCGACGCAACTCACGCGCCTGTCGGGTCGCGCTCTCACGCTCGATTACGCTTCGCCCGAGCAGGTTAACAACGCGAGCCTCGGCACCGCAAGTGATGTGTACTCGCTCGGCATTGTGCTCTACGAATTGCTCACTGGCAGCAGACCCTATCACCCAAAGGGTCCCACAAGGCGTGACCTCGAACAAGCCATTCTCGATCAAGACCCCAGCAAGCCAAGCGATCAATTGCTCACGGCGAACACCGGCGATAGCGAATCGGGAAAATCCGCGCGAAGAATGCGCGGTGACTTGGACACCGTTGTGCTCAAGGCCTTGCGCAAAGATCCAAAGCAGCGTTACGTCACGGCGCAGGCGTTTGCGGATGATTTGAAGCGGTATTTGGCGTTTGAGCCAATTGCAGCGAAGCCGGATAGCGAGTGGTATCGAATAGGGAGATTTGTGCGACGGAACCGTGTGATTGCCAGCGCTGCGGTTGTTTCGATTGTCGCGCTCATAACAGGTTTCAGCATTGCCCTTTGGCAGCGTGATGTCGCGCAGCAGCAGGCAATACGCGCAGACGCGGAGCGCAGTCGAGCTGTCAGTGAACTCACTTACTCAGAAGTGATCAATGACTTTGTCGCCTTCTTGCTAAGCACGGGTTCTTCGCAACCCTACACGACGGCAGAGTTGCTCAATCGAGCTGAAAAGCTGGCAGTCGATCAATATCCAGATGACGCCACGCTGCGGGCGCGGCTGCTGGTGATGGTTGCGCACGAATTTATGCGACTTGGCGATTTTCAGCGTAGCGAACATTTATTGGATCGCGCTGCTAACGCCGTTGCTAACGTTGCCCCGACGGATGAGTCTCTGGCGTCGATGATCGACTGTACGAAGGGTTTGCTCTACGCGTTTGACACTCGGCAGCATCAATCACGACTATTGCTTGACGCAGCGATTGAGCGGCTGGGTGGCGCGCCGTCGGTCGACGCATCGGTGCTCAGCTATTGCCTTAACTCGCGCGGAAGGCTCCACTATGAGCTACTTGATGATGTGGCGTCTAGAAAGGACATCGACCGTGCGATCATGGTTTTGGGTACACCACGACCGGGTCAGCACGCACAGTTGATCAATTTGCAAGAGCGACTGGCGTCTGCCTTCGCGCAAGCGGGGCGTCACGAGGATGCCGAGCGGGCGCACATGATGGCGCTCGCGACATTGCAAAAAATCAATCGCGAACAATCACCACAAGGTGCCAATCTGTGGAATGGCTTGGGTACTGCCCGAGTGTTGGCGGGCCGCTGGCTTGCCGCGCGTGATGCGTTCGAAAAGAGCTTGCACATCAGCGAAAGCGTTGAAGCCCAAGCCAATATGTTCATCGCCAATAACTACGCAGGAGCATTGGCCGAAACGGGTGATTACGCGCGTGCTGCTCCATTCTTTGAGTCCGCGCTCGCCCTCGCTATCACCAAGCAACAACCAGCCAGCGTGGCCTGGATTGCGCTCCGCGCGGGCCGCGCGTACTGCGAGTCGAGGCAGCTCGAACGCTGCAACGCCATGATTGACATCGCCCGCGAGCAGTTGCCGCATGGCTATCCCGCTGACGACTACGTATTTGCCGGGCTCGATTTGCTTAAAGGCACTGCCGCTGAATTGGCTGGCAATCGCGCCGATGCGCTCGTCTACGTTCGCAAAGCGAACGCTGATTTCAGCGAACGTCGCGCGCCGCTGGTATTGCGAATCCGGTGCGCGGCCTATCTGGCAACGTTGGCTGCCGCACAAGGCAACATCGGCGAAGCACGCCAAGCGATAGCGTTACTCGCATCGCTAAAAAAACAGAACACCGCAGAGACGCCGTCCAACGCTTTTCTTGGAGAAGCGCTGCTGGCGGAAGCAACCGTTCAGATCGCCGAAGGCAAGGCTCAGGAGGCGAGGCCGCTCTTGCTTCAGGCGCGCGAATACCTGCTAAACGGTGCCGGTGCTGCGGCGCTGAGCACGAAGCGAGCGGAGTTGCTGTTGCAGGCAAAGTAGCTGCTGATAACCATCTGCATCATGTCAATTCGTCGGCACACAAAAATTAACCCCCTCGCCGTCCCACCCCGCCGCCAAGAACTGGTCGTAAACGCTGCGTGATGTGGTGAAGCGGTGGTTAGGGTCGTCGGGGAAGCGCGCGCTGCCTCGGAACAACCGATACACCGGGAGGGTGGCGCTGGGGCAGGTGGCGGATACGCCGCTGCCGTTGGGTCGAAAGGCGAAGCTGTCTACGCCCTCGTTGACGGGTAGTTTTGGCGTTGCGGCATTGCTGGGATTGACGGCTTGCAGCGCCGCGATATCAGCGGGGTTTAGGGTGTAGAAATGGCTGCCGCGCACGATGCCGTTAGGGCCACCAGCCCTAGCGATCTGATCAAAGTAGAAGCGCACATTGCCGCTGGTGTTTGGTTCCGGGTTGGCGAATACGGTGAAGGTTGCGCCGGTGCGCGCCCAGCCGGCGGCGGAGTCGAGCAGCGCTTTTTCGTTGTCGCGTGATGTCAGAAAATAATAGTTGAGTTGTGCGTTCAGATATTCGACGACGGTGACTTTGGTGTTGATTGCGACCAGCGGGTCGACGGTTGCGATGAGTGCGCCGCGTCCGCCGGTGGCTACAAAAAAAGGCGCGCCGGGTGACTTCAAAAAACCGTCGTGCATGTCGAGCCGGGTCCGCGCTTCCATGCGCTGAGCGAAGTAGTTGTAAAGGCTCATGCCTTCACCCGAGAGCAAACCATCGGAGACGACCACGGTTGCCACACGAAAGGTGCGCTGTGACGCGGTGTAGTCGGGTGATCGCACGCCGTTGGCGGCAATCACCTCGGCGATGGTCAGGCGCTTGAACCCGCTGTTGAGCAGACGGCCATCACACAGCGTGGACCAGTTGGCCGAAAAGTTGGCGTCGGTGATGACCCACTGGTCGGGCACCTCGGCGGCGGGCAGCAAGCCCATGACGTACAAATCGAGCGGGTTGAACACGGCGGCGATGCTGCTGCTGATGGGCTGCACTCGCAGTCCTGTGCCCTCGGGCGTGAGCTTGCATGAGAACGAGCCACCCGCGCCTGTGCCAGGGATCGACAGGCCCATGATGTCTGCGGCCATCGTGGACGAGGGCCAGTGCGGAATGCCGACCGCAAGCTCTGCGTTCGCGAGGAAAGCGCTCCATTGATGGCCCAACTCATGCGAATGCGCAATGCTGGCACCATCAAAAAAAGCACCGCTAGGAAACACGCTGATGCCGCGTAGTTTGTTCGGATTTCCGTATTGCGCGTTGCTGTTTGAAGGCGACCTACCGATGCCCGTAACGTTGCTGACGGTTTCGAAGTGAGAGCGGTTTTCGATCTGCTGGCGATCAAATACGATGTTCAAGAAATCGAAATCGTCGGTGAGGTGTGCATACGCTGCCTGCGCAATCGCGCTAATTGATGGCGTATCCACGTCGGGGGTGCGAAACAGCGTCGGTACGCTGATATTAAGCAGATGAGTGGACAGCTGCGCGCTGGATGTGAGACTTTTGACAGCGACCGTCGGAATGTCCGCCGAGCGCACCTGCGCAAACACGTTGACGCGCATAGTGCGCGTGCTGCCGCTGTAGACGTCGAGATAGCCGACAAAAACCCGCGCAATGTCACTCGCCACACGGCGCGACAGAATCTGCTGCACCGGCAGATTGACCGAATAAATGCCGTCACCGGCCACCGCGTCGTCCGCGCCACCGGCATCGGTCAGTGCGTACGTGATGCCCCATTCTGAGACCAGGTTGGTGACGGTCGGGGCCGGGCCGGTGACGCGCGTGGAGAGCCGAATCTGCCCGGTCGCCGTCGCCGCGATCACGTTGGGATTGAACGCGTAGTTGACGACCGTGGGCGTGGTGGGCGTTGCTTTCGGAATTTCAGCGACGCGTGATGAGTGATGCTCATCGTGGCCGCCCCAACCGTGTGCGGCGGTTCCGCAAAGCATCGCGATGCAGGAGAGAAGCGCGGTGAGCGTGGCGAGTAGCGCACGGATAGGTGTCCGGTTCATCGCAGTTACCGTAGTTCGAAATTGCAAAAGATTATCCCCGTTCGCAGGTCAACGTTGAGCGACGACGTCCATTGCGCGTGTTAGCGGGGTGGTTACGTCGTGACACACCTCAAGAACGGTGTCGTTGCAGGGAACCAGACATTGCGGCCAAATTTTTAACAGCTTTTTGTTGAAACCGATATTGCATTGGGGCTAGATGCACGTTTAGTACATATCCGACTTTTGAAAAAAATGCCCTGTAAGCCCAAGTTAAACGGGTATTTCACGAAAAAGCTGCTGTAAAAAATGCCGTCGTGTTTTTTTTCTCGGTGATGTCTGCTTTCGTTGAACGCGCTCGTTCTTCTTGGTGACGCTTTGACGTCGTCGTCGAGTGTTTTGATCTACCGAGGAGTTGGCTATGACTGTCTTGAACCCCATGAGTCCATGGAAATTTAACGCGTGGCGTGGATTTCTAAGGCGTTGCCTGATTGTGGCGGTGCTGGCGCTCGCAAGCTTTGCCACCGCTTCGGCTTTCGCCAAAACGTCGGTGAACAGCGTGACGCTAACCAGTTCCGCCAATCCCGCCACGTTTGGCATCGTCCCAACGTTTACGGTGCTGGTCACTGCGGCGTCTGGAACTGCGCGCCCCACGGGAACGGTAAACATCAACGACCCGCTCGTTTCGGGTGGCATTGCATGCATTGCTGCTCTGGGGAATGGCCCAACTGCAAGCGTGGGCGCGGGCTCGTGCAGCCCTGCGGCTGGGTATGCCGCGGGCGCTCACAACATCTTTGCGCTTTACAACGGCGATACCAACTACAACGCTCAATTATCCGATTCGATCACGCAGACGGTCGTGCCTTCGTTCACGATATCGGCGAATGCTGGTGCAGGCGGCACGGTTAATCCGGGGCTGTTCACCAACGTTCCGCAAAACGGCACGGTGATATTCGACTTTACGCCGAGCACCGGTTTTCGCCTACAGTCAGTGACGGGCAACACGCTGACGGGATGCCGAGCCATCAGTAGCTTCCTTGCCGGAAATGTGGTGCGCTACACGATTTCGCAAATCAACGCCAACTGCAGCTACAGCGGTACGTTTACAAACCTCTATACGGTTACGTTCACCGCAGACGTTGGCGGAACGGTCAGCCCCAGTGGCGATCTAAGCGTTTCCTTTGGAAGCACACGCACAATCACCGTCACGCCGAACTCAGGATTTCGCCTGACCAACGTCACGGGCTGTGGTGTGGTGTTTAGCGGCGGGCCCGCCATTACCGGGCCGACAACGTGGACGACCGCTGCGATTTCGAGCGACTGCACGGTCACCGCATTTTTCACAGCGCTGCCCACGTTCACCGTCACCGCTGCGGCAGGCGCAGGCGGCAGTATTTCGCCGACGAGCGTGTCAGTGGCGCAAGGGCAGACCACGCAATTTTCGGTGTCACCGGCCGCTGGTTTTCAGATTGCGTCGGTCACAGGCTGCGGCGGGACGCGAAGCGGCAATGTGTACACGACGGCACCGATCACAGCAGCGTGCGCAGTGACCGCGACGTTTTCGGTCGCCCCACTCCCCACGTTTGTGGTCACGGCTGTCGCGGGCTCCGGCGGCAGCATTACGCCAGCCACGACGAACGTCATTCAGGGGGGCACTGCGAGCTTCACGGTGTCGGCAAACTCGGGCTTCGCGATTGCGTCAGTCAGCGGATGCGGCGGCGCGTTGTCCGGCAATATTTTCAACACGGCGGCGATCAGCGCTGCGTGCACGATTTCGGCCACTTTCGCTGCAACGACCACCGCTCCGAGCACGACGCGAATGATTGAGTACAGGCATCCGTCGCTTGACTACTACTTCATCACCTCACGTCCCGCTGAGATTGCGCTCCTCGACGCGACGCCACCCTTTGTGCGTACCGGGCAGAGCTTCCTGGTGTTCACCAACAACGCGATAGGTGCGCATCCGATCACCCGCTTTTACTTCGACAAAGTTGCAGTCGGTGGTTTGCGTGGCAGCCACTTCTACACGCTCGTTGATGCCGAATTGTTGGCGCTTGTGGGCCTCAATCCGACCAATGCGCCGCTGCCCAAGCTGCCCGTCAGCGAAGGCGTCGATTCGTTCGCCTTCCTGCCACTGGTCGAAGGGATCGGCGGCTCGTGCGCGGCAGGCTTGACGCCCGTCTACCGACTGTTTCGCGGCAACGCTCGCTTCCCCGACAACCCGAATCACCGCTTCACCATCAGCCTCGCGATATTCAACGATTTCGTCGCGCAGGGTTGGGATGGCGAGGGGGTGAAGTTTTGTGTGCCGGGGTAGGTTCGGCTCGACTAACTCCGCAATTCACGGCGTGCTCGCGCGTGGCGGTGTACGTCCACAGGACACAACGCGTCGCGACAACAAACCCTCTTTGGTGTCGTCGTTACGCGGAGGCAGCGATTTACCTTTCGAAGATGGATAACACTTTTTAAAAGGAAGAATGATGCGTAAATATGACCAGTGGCCAATACTAATCGACGGGTCAGGAGGCGATTCAGGACTGGAAGGCAGTCAACTTCGGCAATATGAGGACTTGGTAGAAATGTGCTTGCGAGATTGTGCTCGCACCGCTGTCGGAAAAGCGGTTTTCGCAAAAATTCGCGCGCATGGTCGCGTGTTAATTATTCCGTACACCAACACAATAGCTATTCGATACAAAACAGGCAGCCTAAATGCATTGTCTTTCGGTGATCGTGAAAGCATGGCATACGCGCAGCTGTCTTTGGGATTTATGGATTGCTTTTCAACGAAAGTAGTTGCGTTTTCTCCTCTCCGCTACATCTTGGCAGCTCAAAGCGCGAAGACGGCATTAGGTGCGGGAATGCGCGCTGCCGATGTGCTGTTTCATGAGCTCGTTCATGCCGGCAGGACATTGGGCGGCGAGGCAAGACAAGATCTACCGCTGACTGGACGGCTTGCGCGCTACGGTACCGAAGCGGATTATTTCGCTGTGCTGGTGACCAACATCCACATGTCAGAAATCGGGCGACCGGCTCCAACAGGTCTCGTCGAGGGCGGTTCCGGTTATCCCGGTGTGCCTAGAACAAATATCCGCGCTGATCACGGTAGTGGTGAGCTCCCCGTAGCACTCACCAACAGCGACACGTTTCTCAGCATGCCAGAAAATTTTCACGAAATTAAGCGGTACTGGTCGCAGCACCCCGCCATGGCACCCCTCGTGGCGCGATCTCCAGCAGTTTTCAATCCGGTCGCGGCGTACCATCGGTGGGTCACGACAGGCTATGCTTACGCGTGGCAGGATGAATGGTGGTTTCCCAAAGAACTCACCAAAAAAATCGAGCAATTGGGCGTTATAAATGCACCGAAGTAACCAACTACCGCAAGACGGTGATCGTATGCGTGACTGTGATTTTTCGACGTGCAGTGAGTATGGTCCGAACGCAGCATGCGGGAAGACCACGCGAGCGGCGAAATTAAAGTTCACGCCACAACTCACGAAGAATTGCAAATTTGCGTCCCGGCGATCCTGTCATGCAGAAACTGCCTGGCGGGATCCACAACGGCCCACAGGAAATTCGCGAATACGCCCAGAATCCACCATGCGCTGCCCGATTTGCCGATCAGCATGAACATGGCCAAACCAAGCGCTGGGCCGATCCAGGTGGCGAGGTAGCGGATTACGGCTTGCTGGGCGGTTACGTCGCCACCTTGCGCGTTTTGCAGGCGCAGCGACCATGTTTTGAAGGCGAGCGTGCGGCGGCCTTTGATCCAGAAGTAGACGAAGTACGCGCCGATGGACAGGAAGAGGTAGGCCTGTTGCAGCCACGCGATGGGGCCGGTGAGGATTTGCGGACGAACTGTTTTGGTTGACTCGCCGGAGACGGACGCAAAGATGAGGCCTACGATGAACAGGTAGGCGACCAGAAACAAGAGTTCGTGCGTGAATGCGCCGAAGCGTCGCCAGAGACTGGCGGGTTTTGATTCAACAGGAGAAAGGGGAGCGGGTGAGTCTGACATCTAAGGAAAGATGTTAGCGGGTGCGGTGATTTCAGAGGTGCCCCGCGCGCCGTGAGACCGTTGCGGCCCACATGGCTGCGCATGCGGGCGAGCAATCCTGCAAAGCTGCTCGTGAAATGCTGAGCGATACTTTTTGGCCATACCGGCGAAGGTCGGCATCCACGCCCCCCCGCACTCCACCGGGGCAGGCTCTCAACAAAATCATTGGCACGCACCGGGCGTGGGCCCCAGCCTTCGCCGGGGTGGCGACTAATTCGGTGGCTCCCTAAGGCTTTTTTGCCTCGGCTGCGGGGGCTGGCGCGGTGGGAGCAACCGACGCAGGTGGGGCGGCCACTGGTGGTGCTGGATTCGCTGCTGGAGCGCTTGGTTTCGCCAAAGAGCCCGACGGTTGCGGCTTTACGTCAACCGCTTTCTTACGCAATTCCTCGCGCTTCTCGGCCGGCAGGTTGCGATATTCGTCCCATTTTTGAGGAACCGCCGCCCGTTTTTCTGGCGGGAGCTGCTTCAGCTCGTTGTATTGCTCGCGCGCTTTGCGACGCTCGTCCGGCGACAGCTTGGCCCAGCCCGCCATGCGATCTTGCAGGTTCTTCTGCTGATCGGGTGTCATCGTCGGGTATTTTGCCGCGATTTCACGCCATTTGCGTTTGCGAACATCGGTGAGCGACTGCCAGTCTGGCTGCAAACTTGCCAGCACTTTTTGCTCGTCGAGCTTGAGATCCTGCCACTTTTGCGCGAACACGCTGGTTGGCAGCGCGAGGCTGACGATAAAAAACAAAACGGCCGCGAGTTTTGCAACTGGCGCGGCCGATTTAGACGGATTCGGTAGAGAGGAAAAGTAAGCCGTCACACTGTTTCTCAAATACTTTTTATTGGTCTTCCCGCAGAAAGTGCGTGAATCCCTTGTCCAGAAGCGCGTCAACCGGAACGTCATCCGCGAGCAGCATGACATCCACATCGGCGGTGTCACGCGCGGTGACAATTTCCTGCCACTGCTGGTAACCATAAGTCGATAGCAAGCCCGCTACGATCAGGCCAGTCGCCCAAAAACGGAAGTCGGTCACGCGGTTGCGCCAGCCACCCGCCATCGCGAGCGTGCCGCCGTTGGCGAACGTACTTGAAGCGGTTTGCGGATCAAGCGCAGCGATTGCGCCACGACGTGCCTCGGCAAGGCGATAAGCAATGCCCGGTTTGATGTTCTGCGCGGCGGCGTCGAGGTAAGGGCGAAGCGCCTTGCCGACGGCTGCGATTTCGTGATCCTGGAGGAGAGTTTCTTCTTTTTTCATAATGTGATTCCTTTCTGGCGGAGCAGGCCCTGAAGTGCCCGAACCGCGCGGGAGCAGTGAGTTTTCACGCTTCCCTCCGAGCAGCCCATCGTCGTGGCCGTCTCAGCAGTGTCCATGTCCTCCCAATAACGCAACAGGAAGGCTTCTCGTTGACGCGCTGGGAGCTGTTGCAGCGCCTCTTCAATCGCGGCCATCGACTGGCGCTGCTCAAGCGCGGCGAGCGGCTGGTCGTTGCCTACGGCGCTGTCCTGCGCCTCGAGGATTTCGAGCACGTCGAAATCTTCGTCGGCGTTCGCCCCGGCAAGGCTTGAGAAGTTCGTGGTGTATTGATTTCGCGTCTTGGTGCGACGGAAATGGTCGAGGATCGTGTTCTGCAAAATGCGCGTGAAGAGCATTGGCAGCTCGTTGGCGGGCTTGTCGGCGTAGCTCTCGGTGAGCTTCATCATCGAATCCTGCACGATGTCCAGCGCGGCGTCGTCGTCGCGCGTCGCGTACGCGGCGTGCTTGAACGCACGGCGCTCCACGGAGGCGAGAAACGCGTTGATTTCCTTGGCTTGAGCCAGAGTAGGACCTTTCTTTTTCGTGCCTGTCATCGTCGACAGACCCGCTTGAAGTTGTGCGATTATAGGCATCGATCCAACAACCGTTGCAGCAAACATCTGGACAATTTCTCCCGTAAAAGATCCAAACGCGGAAACAGTTCCGCTAATTGCGATAACGTAACCCCGCCCCCTTCGGATGACACCCATTTTTTTGACGGAGCCCTCATTGCGATGAGTCCCCTGATTTCGACCCTGAAACGCGTACTGAAGACCCGTGGCGTGACTTACGCCGATTTGGCGGAGCGTATCGCCCTGTCGGAGGCGAGCGTGAAGCGCCTCTTCTCGCAGGGCACGTTCACGCTGGAGCGGCTGGAAGAGGTCTGTGCCGCGTTGGAAATAGATGTGTTTGAGCTGGCGAAGTTGGCGCGCGGCGAGTTGGCGCGCGCGGGACAGTTAACCGTCAAGCAGGAGCAGACGCTCGCCAAAGATCGCGTGCTGCTCGGTGTGTTTTATCTGGCGTACAACGGCTGGCAGATTGATGACATCGTGGCGAAATTTGAGTTCACGCGCGCTCAGGTGTTTACGCTCGTGCACAAGCTGGACGGGATTGGCGTGCTCGATTTGTTACCCGGCGATAAATTGCGCATGAAAGTGGGCCGTAATCTGCGCCTGCGACGGCGTGGGCCGATTGAGCTGGCCTATGGTCGCACCGTGCTGGGTGAATTTTTGAGCCCGGAATTTGATCGTGTCGGCGGCATGTTTCGCTTCGAATTTCGCGAACTTTCGAACGCGAGTTTTGAGGTGCTGAAACGGAAGCTGGAGCGTCTGGCTGATGAAGTCCACGAGCTCGCCGAACTCGACAGCATGCTTGCCTCAAGCGAGCGCAAGACGATTGGCGTCGTCGTTGGGCTGCGACCGTGGACGGTATCGATGGTGAGCGGCCTGCCATCGAAAAATGCAGCTAAAGTCGTGCTTGAAAAAAGCTAACAGCTTTTGCGTGAATGCCCTATTTTATTGGGGCTATGGGGCAAAAAGTGGAAAGTCGACTTTCAATAATATCTTCGATTAGCCCCAGATAAATAAGGCGATCACTGCAAAGCTGTTAAGTCACGGCTCATCGCGACCCTTGCTGGGTCGAGGCGTTTCGTCGCTACCCGAGCAGCACGCAAAAACGTCAGCGATTCAGAATCGAACTCCCGATACACGTGAGCTTTTGCCTGTGCTATCAATTCGTTTGTCTGTGACCGTGATTGGCGCGACCAGCTTGCCAACACGTTGATTCACAGTTGCATTCAGGAGGCACCATGATCACATTAAACGTCAACGGGAAATCACACTCACTGGACGTCGAAGACGACATGCCGCTGTTGTGGGTGTTGCGCGAAATCATCGGATTAACAGGCACCAAATACGGCTGCGGCATCGCGCAGTGTGGCGCGTGTACGGTGTACATGGACGGCGTGCCGGTGCGCTCCTGTTCAATCCCGGCCGCAGCGATGCAGAAGGCGAAAATCACCACCATCGAAGGGCTGTCGGTCGACGTGTCGCACCCCGTGCAAAAGGCGTGGCTTGAGCTTGACGTGCCTCAGTGCGGCTATTGCCAGTCCGGGCAGATCATGGCGGCAGCAGCGCTGCTCAAAGAAAAGCCGACGCCAACGGATAAAGACATTGACGAGGCGATGACCAATATCTGTCGCTGCGGAACGTATCAGCGGGTTCGCGCGGCGATTCACCTTGCGGCAAAG
>JANXUB010000130.1 GCA_025352105.1 Burkholderiales bacterium
GTCGGTGGCGCGCTCGCAGCGGGCAACGCCTGTGTGGTCAAACCTGCCGAGGACGCCTGCCTTTCGTTGCTACGTATCGCTGAACTTGCCGCTGACTGCGGCTTTCCGGAAGGAGCGCTCAATATCGTCACCGGTTTTGGACACGAAGCGGGGCAAGCGCTTGCGGATGCAGTGGGCATCGACCACATTTCATTCACGGGCTCAGCGCGGGTCGGCACGATCATCGCCCAAAGCGCGGCGCAACGGCACGTTCCGGTCACGCTGGAGCTCGGTGGCAAGAGCCCGCAGATCGTATTCGCCGACGCCAATCTTGACGAAGCTGTCCCGGTCATCGTCAACGCCATCATTCAAAACGCAGGACAGACGTGCAGCGCCGGGTCGCGATTACTCGTAGAAGCGAGCGCATATGAGCGCGTTCTCGAAGCGGTCGGTCAGCGCATCAAAGCACTGAAGGTCGGCCCCGCTGCGATGGATTTAGATGTTGGCCCGTTGATTCGCGCCAATCAGCTGGAGCGGGTGAACGGATTTTTGAGCGAGGCCAAATCTGCAAATCTGCGAACGATTGCTGAGGGCACTATCGCGCCCGAGGCCCCGGCCACTGGCTTCTACGCCAAACCAACACTGATCGCGGACGTACCGGCTGACGCAAAGCTCGCGCAAGACGAAGTGTTTGGCCCGATACTCGCAGCCATGCCGTTCAAGGACGAAGCAGATGCTGAGCGTCTCGCCAATGCAACCGAATACGGCCTCGTCGCAGGCGTCTGGAGCGAGAACGGCGGTCGCGCAATGCGCATGGCCCGCGCCGTGAAAAGTGGTCAGGTATTTATCAACAACTACGGCGCGGGGGGTGGCGTTGAGCTGCCGTTCGGTGGCGTGAAGTCATCAGGCTACGGGCGCGAAAAAGGGTTCGAGGCGCTGTACGGATTTAGTGTGTTAAAGACGGTTGTGGTGAAGCACGGGTAGCGCACTTAACAAGCAGCGCCGTCATCGTCGGAGCAGCCCGAAATGACGGCGGTGAGCTCGGCGCGTTACTGCTACTGGAAGGCAACCTCGGCAAAGCTGCGTAACTTGCGGCTGTGCAAATGATCCGCTCCTGCGTTTCTCATCAATTCCATCGCACGAATGCCAATCAACAAATGCTGATTCACGCGTTCGCGGTAGAAGTGATTGGCCATGCCGGGCAGCTTGATCTCACCATGCAACGGCTTGTCGCTGACGCATAACAGCGTGCCGTACGGAACGCGGAACCGGAAGCCATTCGCCGCAATCGTTGCACTCTCCATGTCGAGCGCAATCGCACGGCTTTGCGAAAAGCGCCGCTCGGGCGAGCGAGCATTTCCGTGCATCGGCAACAGTTCCCAGTTGCGGTTGTCGGTGCTGGCGACTGTGCCTGTGCGCATGATGCGCTTGAGTTCGTAGCCCTTGAGCTGCGTGATGTCGGCCACCGCTGATTCGAGCGCAACCTGCACCTCAGCCAGCGCCGGGATCGGCACCCATAGCGGTAAATCCTCATCGAGCACATGATCTTCACGCACGTAACCATGAGCAAGCACGTAGTCGCCCAGCGCCTGCGTATTGCGCAAACCCGCGCAGTGGCCGAGCATGATCCACGCGTGTGGGCGCAGCACGGCGATGTGATCGGTGATGGTTTTTGCGTTGGCGGGACCAACGCCAATGTTGACCATGGTGATGCCGGAGGCGTCGGCGCGCAGCAGGTGGTACGCGGGCATTTGCGGCAGGCGTGGGGGTGCCGCGCCGAGCTCGTCACCGGCAACGGCAGGCAAGCCTTTGCGCCGCGTGACGACGTTTCCGGGCTCGATAAAGGCGACGTACTCGCCGTTCTCATCATTCATCAGTTCGTGGCCCATGCGCACGAACTCATCGATGTAGAACTGGTAGTTGGTGAACAGCACAAAATTCTGAAAAAACTCAGGCGCGGTGCCGGTGTAGTGTCGCAGGCGATGCAGTGAATAGTCGACGCGCGGTGCGGTGAAAAGCGACAACGGCTGATGCGCGCCGGGTGGCGGCTCGTACGTGCCGTTGGCGATGCCGTCGTCCATCGCCGCGAGGTCGGGCAGGTCGAACACATCACGCATCAACTGGCGGCGCGCTGCGGACAGATTGCCTTCGATGTGATCATGTTCCGCGAACGAAAAATGCACCGGGATTGGCTGCGCGCTGGTTCCGACCTCAAGTAGGGCGCCGTGATTTTTCAACAGCAGGCGGAATTGTTCGAGGTAGTAATGATCGTAGAGATCAGGTCGCGTCAGGGTGGTTTCGTAAACGCCGGGGCCGTGCACAAAGCCGTACGAGAGGCGCGAATCGGCGCGAGCGACAGTTCGCGTATGCACACGAACGAAGGGGTAACAGGCGCGGACATGTCCGCCCAATTCCTCGCCAGCAACGAATCGTTGCAGCGCTTCGCGCAAATGCGCAATCGAGGTGTCGTAGATATGTTTGACTTGCGCGAGTGCGGCTGCGGGGTCGTCAAACTGGGCGGGGGCGATGAATATTGATTTTTTTGTCATCCTCTATTTTCCATGTTGTGGCCGCCAGTAGTAAGACGTAGGCCCTAACATACTCATAAATGAAGCAAATATCGACTATTCAAGCGCCCGAAAGCGCACCCAAGAGCGCCCCCAAAGACGCACCCATTGCCGCCCACGAGGCTGGCTTTTCTGCGCTCCCGCTCTCCGCCGCGATGCTCGCCAATCTGGATCGTCTGGGTTACCACACGATGACGCTGATTCAGGCGGCAAGCCTGCCGGTAGCTCTTATCGGCAAAGACCTGATCGCGCAGGCGAAAACCGGCAGCGGTAAGACCGCCGCCTTCGCCATTCCGCTCTTGGCAAAGATTGACGCCGCGCGCTTCGATGTGCAGGCATTGGTGCTTTGCCCCACGAGGGAACTGGCGGAGCAGGTCACGCAGGAGCTGCGTCGTCTGGCCCGCGCCGAAGACAACATCAAAATTTTGACGTTGGCGGGTGGCGTCATGATGCGTGGTCAGCGCACGAGCCTTGAGCACGGGGCGCACATCGCTGTGGGCACGCCGGGTCGCATCATGGATTTGCTGGATCGTGGCAATCTCGATTTGAGCGCGGTGAATACGCTCGTTCTCGATGAGGCTGATCGCATGCTGGACATGGGCTTTTACGACGACATCGCGTATGTGGCGAAGAAGGTGCCCAGCGAGCGGCAAACGCTGTTGTTCTCCGCAACCTATCCCGAAGGCATCGCCAAACTCGCCGCGCAATTCCTGAAAAATCCGCAGCGCATTACGGTGCAGGCGCAGCACGAAAGCGACAAGATTCGTCAGCGCTTTTATGAGATTGAAGACGGCGAACGGTTGATCGCTGTGACCAAATTGTTGAACCACTATCGCCCGATCAGCACACTCGCGTTTTGCAACACGAAACAGCGCTGCAAGGATTTGGTGACGCTGTTGCAAGCGAGCGGTTTCAGCGCGCAGGCGTTGCACGGCGAGCTGGAGCAACGGGATCGCGATCAGGTGCTGGTGCAGTTCGCTAATCGCAGTTGCTCGGTGCTGGTTGCGACTGATGTTGCCGCGCGCGGGCTTGACATCGCGCAGCTTGAAGCTGTCATTAACGTGGATGTGACGCAGGAGCCCGAGCTGCACATTCATCGCATTGGTCGTACCGGTCGAGGCGAGCACGAAGGCTGGGCGCTGAGCCTCGCGAGCCCGAAAGAAATGTTGCGCGTGACGAACATCGAAGACGAGCAGGGCCGCCCGATGGAATGGCATGACCTTGCCGCACTCAAACCCGCTAGTGACGAGCCGCTGGTGCCCCCCATGGCGACGATTCAATTGCAGATCGAGCGCAAGGAAAAAATTCGCGCCGGTGACGTGCTGGGCGCGCTCACGGGCGATGGCGGCATCGCAGGCGACAAGGTCGGCAAGATTTCAATTGCCGCGTTTTCGACTTACGTTGCCGTGAGCCGCGATGTGGCGAAGTCCGCACTCGCCCGCCTGCAGGCCGGCAAGATCAAGGGCAAGACGGTACGTGTGCGTCTGCTTTAAGGGGCGGTTAAAGACATGAGTGAAACAAGCGCTGAGCACCCGTGTGTCGTCGCCACGTGGCGCTGGCTGGAGCGCGCGGTCATCGGGCTCAACCTGTGCCCATTTGCTAAGGCGGTACACGTCAAGGGCCAGATTCGCTACGTGGTGAGTGCGGCGACCACGCCCGAGGCGTTGGCGGACGATTTGCAGCGCGAGCTGGAATTTTTGGCTGAAGCGAGCGCCGAGCTTGTCGACACGACGCTCTTGATCCACCCGCAGGTGCTCACCGATTTCCTTGATTTCAACGACTTTCTGGAGGTCGCGGACGGTATCGTTGACGAACTGGAGCTCTACGGCATCCTGCAGGTCGCGAGCTTTCATCCGCAATTTCAGTTCGAAGGCACTGAACCGGATGACATCACGAACTACACCAACCGCTCGCCCTACCCGACGCTGCATTTGCTCCGTGAAGACAGCGTAGAACGAGCTGTGGCGGCGTTTCCCAATGAGCTGGCGATTGCCGACACAAATATCGGCACGCTCGAAAGACTGGGATTGGACGGGTGGAAGGCGCTGGATATTTAGCAGCAGCTTTTTGCTGAACGCGCCACCGCATATGGGGTAGCGGCATATATCTGCATTTGTTGACTTCAGCTTTTTTGTGCCCTAAGCCCCAATGAAACGGTCATTTAGATGAAAAAGCCATAACTCTGCTTGTCTTTCCCGCAAAAAATATTTCGCGATCACTGCATCCAATCGTCGTTCTGAATCGTAGTGAGAGTAGCGGCGCTGCGTTTGAACCATCGGTTTCGGCACGGCCAGCCTTCCGTTTCAACTTTCGCCACGACTCTACTCACATTCAGGAGCATTCCATGCAACGCAAAACCCTCTCCACCGCGCTCGCCGCCGCCGCGCTCACCTCAATCCTCGCCGCCTGCGCCTCCGCGCCGATGATGGCCCCGATGTACGACCAGTCCGCACTGCCCGACGCGGTCAAAGTGCCCGCTGGCAACAAGGTCGCCATGGAAACCGTCGGTGTCGGCGAGATTACCTACGAATGCCGCGACAAGAAAGACATGGCGGGCCAGTACGAATGGGTATTCGTCGGCCCGGACGCAGCGTTGAATGACCGCAGCGGCAAGAAAATTGGCAAGTACTTCGGCCCGCCTGCTACGTGGGAAAACATGGACGGCTCCAAGCTGACTGGCGCACAAGTCGCCGTCGCCCCGGCAGGCGCGGGCAACATCCCATCGCAACTCGTGAAAGCGAACCCAGCCATGGGCGCAGGCGCGATGATGGGCGTCACCTACATCCAGCGCGTCGCGACCAAAGGCGGCGTCGCCCCGGCGATGGCCTGTGATGCAGGCAGCAAGGGCAAAAAAGAAATCGTCAAGTACCAAGCCGACTACATTTTTTACAAAGCGTCCTGATCGGTTGGCCGCATGGCGAGGCGGCCCATTTTCTGGAGCGCGCACCTATTACTCGTCGAGGGGTGACTTGATCAAGAACGCTTGACTAGCTTGATCAAGGCGTAGAAAAAAGGCAGGCTCGGTCGTACGTGGCTCAGTTATCATTTTGTGGCAGTGGCGGGCGGGGACAAATTCCTCCTCCAGTCGTTTCCGCCCGCCAGCCGACAAAATGTTCAGACCGGATACCGTTCGCCTTGCCTGCCTCCCCCGCATCACCTGATTCTTCTCGCGCAGACGCCGTCTTTTTCGATTACGAAGCGGCGTTGTCTGCTTGTGCCCGTGGCGAGCGGCAAGCCCTGCATCGCATTTATCAAATAGAGAGCCGTCGTCTGCTTGGCGTCGCGTTGCGCATCGTGCGTGACCGTGCGCTGGCTGAGGACGTGCTGCATGACGCCTTCATGAACGTTTGGACCAAAGCTTCAAGTTTCGACGCCACGCGCGGCTCGGGTCGCGGCTGGATTCACACGCTGGTGCGTAATCAGGCGCTAAGCGTTGTGCGCACGACGGGTCGCGAGGTGTCGGCCGATGAAGAAGCGATGGAGGCGATTGAAGCAGCAAGCGTAGCCAATGCTGCGCCGATGGCCGAAGCCTTTGAAATTTCCGCTGATATCGGTCGGCTCGATGAATGCTTGCATCGACTTGATGTGGCCAAGAGAAACAGCATCATGCTCGCGTACCTAGACGGTTGCTCGCATAGCGAAATCGCCAAACGCCTGAACGCACCACTCGGCACCGTCAAGGCCTGGGTCAAGCGCGGGCTGCTGTCGTTGCGGGAGTGCATGGCGTGAACGAATCCGCTGACGATCTGCATGTGCTTACAGGCGAATACGTGATTGGCACGTTGTCCGCTGCGAGTCGCGCCGCGCTAGACACGCGCATGAAAAATGATGCTGCGCTGCGAACGGCGGTTGAAATGTGGGAAGCGAAACTGGCACCGCTTGCCGAGCTGGTGGAGCCCGTTGAACCGTCTCGGGCGTTGTGGTCGCGCATCGAATCCTCGGTCGCAGCGACGTCCAGCGCTCGCACCACATCGGCATCGGTCAATCCGTCGTCTAACTGGTGGAACAGCCTCAATCTGTGGCGCGGACTCGCTGCATCGGGCTTTGCAACAGCTGCCTTCATGGGCGTTGTGGTGATTACCAAGATCGCGCAGCCCCCCGCGCCGGGCTACATGGTCGTCCTCGTCGGCCCGCAAGACAAATCTCCCGGCTGGGTCGTACAGGCGGGCACCAGCAGCCAGCAGGCACGCCTCATTCCGCTCGGAAAAATGGAAGTCCCCGGCGACAAATCTCTACAGTTCTGGACCAAAGGCGACGACTGGAAAGGCCCGGTGTCGTTGGGTCTCGTAATGCCCGGTCAGTCGCTCGAAATTCCCCTCGACAAGCTGCCGCCTTTGCAGCCGAACCAGCTCTTCGAGATCACGCTGGAGCCTTACAAGGGCTCACCGATTGATCGCCCGACCGGCCCGATTTTGTTTATCGGGCGGGCGGTCAAGATTATTTAGTTTTTCGCGGCATCTTCGTCGCCATCCCAGCTGTCGTTGCTTTCGCTGCTTTCAGCGGCAGCAAGTCTTGCGGCTGGTCAAGCGCCGCAAACTCAGGATCTTTGTGCACCAGCGTTGCCGCTACAAGGCGAGCCGCTGCTGCGACCCAGGCGTCGGCGACCGACAGCGAAGAGGTCGCCTTGATTTCAGCGGCAAGTCGGAGAAGTTGTGGATTCGAGTCAACCCACTGAATCGGGAGCGCTAGACATTGTTCAAGCGCCAGCCGACCAGCCGCTTCGCCTTCATCGCGCCACACCCGGTAGAGCAACTCCATTTGCGACATGAAGCACGCGTAAACAAGCGCGCGATGAGACGCCGCTGCGGTCAGCAATTCAGCCACACGCTGAGCGCCCGGCTCATCGTCTCGCAACGCCATGAGCGCAGAGGTATCGAGCAGAAAAGCGCCACTACTACCCTGTTTTTTCACTCTGTTTTCGCATTCCTGCGACGCTCGGCGACCAAGCGTGCCGCGCCACCGCCCTTGCCGCTGCCACGAAATGCTGCAATCGGATTGGCGACAACCGGTGTCACGCGAATGCCGTCGCTACCGACCGCCCACTGCAATCGATCAGAAGGGCCGAGATGAAACAGCTTGCGAATCTCCGCCGGGATCACGGTTTGTCCGCGCGATGTGATTGTGCTTTGCATGATGGATACCTCGCTCGACTGACTTGAATTATATATTCGTCGAAAAAGTAATTCAAAACCCATCGTCCGCGCGAAAATCCAGCGCTTGCGCATTACGCGTTGGCGTAGCTCTCCATCGGCGGACAGGTACACATGATGTTTCGGTCGCCGTAAACATCATCGACGCGACCGACTGGTGGCCAGTATTTGTTGTGTCGCAGACTCGCTAGCGGATACGCTGCCTGCTCACGCGTGTAGGCGTGATTCCATGCCTCCACGAGCAGCACCTCGGTCGTGTGCGGCGCGTTGACGAGGGGGTTGTCGTCCTTCGGGTACACGCCCATTTCAACTGCGCGAATCTCTTCACGAATCGCGATCATGGCGTCGATGAAGCGATCCAGTTCGTGTTTGCTCTCGCTCTCGGTGGGCTCAATCATGAGCGTCCCTGCGACTGGAAAACTCACGGTCGGCGCGTGAAAGCCGTAGTCCATCAAACGCTTGGCGACGTCCATATTGCTGATGCCGCACAGCTCCTTGATCGGACGCACATCGATGATGCATTCATGCGCAACAAAACCACCGTGACCGGTGTAGAGCACGGGGAAATGCGGCGCCAGCTTTTTCGCGACGTAGTTTGCGTTGAGAATCGCCACTGCGGTCGCTTCTCGCAACCCATCGCCGCCCATCATGCGGATGTAGGCATACGGGATCGGCAAGATGCTCGCCGAGCCCTGCGGCGCGGCGCTCACCGGGCCGACCTTGCCGCGACCGGGCAGGAACGGCGCGAGCTGTGATTTCACACCGATCGGACCAACACCCGGCCCGCCGCCACCATGCGGGATGCAGAAGGTTTTGTGCAGATTCATGTGGCTAACATCGGCACCGATTTCGGCAGGATAAGTCACGCCAACCTGTGCGTTCAGGTTCGCGCCGTCCATGTAGACCTGGCCACCATGCGTATGAACGATGGTGCAAATCTCTTTGATCGCTTCCTCGAACACACCATGCGTCGACGGGTAGGTAATCATCAACGCGGCGAGATTGGCGGAGTGCTTTTCAGCGGCCGCTTTGAGATCGGCAACATCGACGTTACCGTGTGCGTCGCACTGCGTCACCACCACTTCCATGCCGCACATCTGCGCGCTGGCCGGGTTGGTACCGTGCGCACTCGACGGGATCAGGCAAATGTTCCGATGCGCCTCACCGCGACTCGCGTGGTAGCCGCGAATGGCCAAGAGGCCCGCGTATTCGCCCTGCGCGCCGCTGTTCGGTTGCAGCGTCACCGCGTCAAAGCCAGTCACTTTGCACAGCATGTCTTCGAGATTTTTCGTGAGTTCCGCGTAGCCCTTCGCCTGCTCGGCGGGCGCAAACGGATGCATGTTGCCGAACTCGGGCCAGGTCACTGGGATCATTTCGGTCGTCGCGTTCAGCTTCATGGTGCACGACCCCAGCGGAATCATCGTGCGGTCAAGCGCGAGATCCTTGTCGGCGAGCATGCGCAGATAACGCAGCATTTCGGTTTCGGAATGATGCGTGTTGAAGACGGGGTGCGTGAGGATCGGAGCGGTGCGTCGAAGCGCGGCGGGGATTGCACTCTCGGTCGGCGAGATCAGATCGGGTGGCGCACATTCAAGCGTCGCAGCGATTGCAAACAACACGGCGTCCACGTCCGCTTCCGTATGCGTTTCATCGAACGTCACGCCAACCGATGACGACGCCTCGTAGTGACGCAAATTCATACCGGCGTTTCGTGCCGTGGTTGCGATTTCCCCGTGGGCGTCGTGCCGGAACGTGACCGTATCGAAAAATTCGGCGGCGGTGACGTTGATGTACATCGCCTTGAGCCCGGCGGCAAAACGCGTCGCCAGACCGTGCACGCGTAAGGCGATGCGCTGCAATCCCTTGGGGCCGTGATAGACCGCGTACATGCCCGCCATCACGGCGAGCAGCACCTGCGCCGTGCAGATGTTGCTGGTCGCTTTTTCCCGGCGAATGTGTTGCTCGCGCGTTTGCAGCGTGAGGCGATATGCCGGTTTGCCTTGTGCATCGATGGTAACGCCCGCGAGGCGGCCGGGCATGTTGCGCTTGTAGGCGTCACGCGTCGCCATGTAGGCCGCGTGCGGACCGCCGTAGCCCATCGGCACGCCGAAGCGCTGCGTGGTGCCAATGACGATGTCTGCACCCCATTCGCCGGGCGCTTTGAGCACGACGAGCGCGAGCGGATCGGCAGCGCAGATAAAGAGCGCTCCTTTAGCATGTGCGGTGGCGGCTGACGGTGCCATGTCGTGAATCTGCCCCGTCGTCGATGGGTATTGCGCGAGCACCGCGAAGTAGTCGCCTTCTTCCATGAGCTTCGGTGCGAAGCCCACCTTGACTTCGATGCCGAGCGGCTCAGCCCGCGTCTTGACGCAATCAATGGTTTGCGGATGGCAATCGCCCGCCACGATGATGGTATTGCTCGACGATTTCGCCTGACGTTTCGCCAGTGTCATCGCTTCAGCGGCTGCGGTGCCTTCATCGAGCAGCGATGCGTTCGAGATGTCCATGCCCGTCAGGTCGCAGATCATCGTCTGATAGTTCAGCAGCGCCTCAAGGCGACCCTGTGAAATTTCCGGCTGATACGGGGTGTATGCCGTGTACCAGGCGGGATTTTCAAGCACGTTGCGCAGGATCACACCGGGCGTCACGGTGCCGACGTAGCCCTGTCCGATGAAATTTTTGAACACCTGATTCTTGTTCGCGATGCTGCGCAATTCGGCGAGCGCTTCGACCTCAGAGAGGGCTGCCGGGAGCGGCAGTGGCTTGCTACCGACGATGCTCGGTGGCACCACCTTTGCTAGCAAATCTTCAAGCGAGTTCGCGCCAACATGCGCGAGCATGTCCATCTGCTCTTCGCGATTGGGGCCGATGTGACGGTAGAGGAAATCAGACATGGTACGTGTTCAACTGAGTTTTTATTTTGACCCTCTCCCGCAGTGCGGGAGAGGGTTGGGGTGAAGGGCGGTGGGTAAGCACCGCGCTATGCAACGACCCGCTCCCATACAGCGGCAAAGGGCTTCGTTCACATCGGCATTCGATAAACCAGAAAACCGCTGCGTTCAGCCACCGTGTTGTAGAGCACCATTGCGGTGGCGTTGGTCTCGTGGGTTTGCCAGTACACGCGGTTTGCGCCTTCTATCTTCGCCGCGACATGCACGGCTTCAATCAACGCCCGCCCGACACCTTTGCCGCGCGCTGCATCAACCGTAAACAAATCCTGCAAGTAGCAAGTAGGGCCCGATGCCCAGCAGGTGCGGTGATAGAGGTAATGCACGATGCCGAGCATCGTCTCGCCATCAAACGCGCCGAGCGCTACCATCGGTTCGGCAGGGTCGTGAAAGCGCGACCAGGTGAGGTCGTATTGCTCGGGTGGCAGCGATGTCTTGTAGAACGTCAAATAGCCCCTCCACAATGGCTCCCAAGCCTCGCGGTCAGCGGGTGCAAGCGGGCGAACGAGCACCATGACTTAAGCGATCATCGCTTTGTACGCGGCTTCACCGTGCAACGCGGCGACTTGCGCGGCGTTGGTCACCCTGATTTTGAAGAACCAGCCTGCGCCTTCAGGATCGCTATTCACGAGCGACGGATCGGCAACGATGGCTTCGTTTACTTCGATCACTTCGCCATCCGCCGGAGCTTTGACTTCGGCGGCAGCTTTCACCGATTCGATGATCGCTGCGTCTTCTTTCGCGGCGAGTTTCCGGCCCACTTTCGGCTGTTCAACATAGACGAGATCGCCAAGTTTGTCCTGCGCGAACGAGGTGATGCCAACGGTGCCGATGTCGCCGTCCATCTTGATGTATTCGTGGTCTTCGGTGTAGCGGGTGGTCATTGTGATCTCCTGAAGTGTCAAATGCGTTTATATCCATGCGGCGCAAACGGCATGCCAACAACCGTGACGGGCGTCGGTGTACCGCGAAGCATCGCGTTAATTTTGGTGCCGGGTGCGGCGTGTGCGGTGTCGATATAGCCCATGATGACCGGACCGTTGACGGTGGGGCCGAAGCCGCCGCTGGTTACGACGCCGATCTTGTTACCGCTCGCATCCTGCAGCTCAACGCCTTCGCGAATCGGTGCCCGACCTTCGGGTTTGAGACCGACGCGTTTGCGTTTGACGCTCGCAGGGTTGTCGAGCTGGCCGAGGATCGCCGACGCGCCGGGAAAGCCGCCGACACGCTCGCCGCCAGTGCGACGCACCTTTTGCATCGCCCAGTTAAGCGTGGCTTCGACCGGCGTCGTCGTCGTATCCAGATCGTGACCGTAGAGGCAAAGCCCCGCTTCAAGGCGTAACGAATCACGCGCGCCGAGGCCGATGGGTTGCACGTTCGGTTGCCCGAGCAGCGCTTTCGCAAGCGCTTCGCATTGCTCCGCTGGCACGCTAATTTCAAAGCCATCTTCGCCGGTGTAGCCGGAGCGTGTGACGAGGCAATCGATGCCCGCGAGCAACAAACGACCGCCCGCCATGAAAGTCTGCGGCACATCGCCAACCGCGATGCCCTTCAACGCAGCCTCAGCCCCCGGCCCCTGCGGAGCAAGCAGCGCCAGATCATCACGCACACGAATCTCACAACGGTTCCCAATGTGCTTACGCAGATGCGCGATGTCCTGCGCTTTGCACGCCGCGTTCACCACCACATGCAGATAGCTGCCAGTGTTGAAAATCATCAGATCATCAAGAATGCCGCCCGCATCGTTGGTGAACAACGCATAGCGCTGTTTACCCGGCGCAATGCCGATCACGTCAACGGGCACCAGCGTTTCCAACGCTTTCGCAGCGTCCGGGCCATGAAGCTCAACCTGCCCCATATGCGACACATCAAACAGCCCCGCATTCGCCCGCGTGTGCAAGTGCTCTTTCAAAACGCCGAGCGGGTATTGCACCGGCATTTCATAACCGGCAAACGGCACCATGCGCGCGCCGAGGCTCACATGCAGGTCAAACAGCGGCGTTTTGGAGAGAGTTTCAGACGGAATTTCGGACATCAGGACGCGCTCTTTCAATCGAAGAATCATTCGTCCCGGATCTGTCCTTTGTGCCTGAGAGATTGAGCGCGGCGCGTGACGCGTCGGGCCTTGCCCCTTCGGCGGAGGCTCTTGCCATCGCGCTTTTTGCGCTGGCTGCCTCGCTCTCCAGATGGTTGACTGTGACAGTACCTGAACCTGAGCGATCTTCCGGGGATTACGCCTACGGTAGCGTGCAGACAAATCGCCAACACGCTTCTCCTGACACAGCGCAAAGTTTAGCAGCCCTACAATCGAATGCGAATCCGTTGCAACATTTCGAGGAAACAACCATGCAAATTTCGATGTACAGCTTATCTGTGCCCGTGCTTGATCGCACGCTGGGCAATCTGCAAAATATTCTGGACAAGGCGAGCGCCTACGCTGCCGAGAAAAAAATCGACGAAACCGTGCTGACCAGCATGCGTATTTTTCCCGACATGCTTCCGATGTCACGCCAAGTGCAAATTTGCGCTGACTTCGCCAAAGGCGCTGCGGCGCGGCTTGCAGGCGTGGAGAACCCGAAATACGAAGACAGCGAAAAAACATTCGCGGAGCTCAAAGCCCGCCTCCAGAAGACGCGTGATTTTCTCGCCACATTCAAGCCTGAACAATTTGAAGGCAGCGAGAAAAAAATCATTACGGTGCCGATTGGTGGCGAGCCGCACGAATTCGTCGGGCTGCCGTATTTGATGGGCATGGTCTATCCAAACTTTTATTTCCACGCCACCACCGCGTACGACTTGCTGCGCGGCGCGGGTGTGCCGGTTGGCAAGCGCGACTTTGTAACCCGCTAACGGCCTGCGGCTCAAAAAATTTGACACCCACCCTCGGAGATTTGCGATGAAACGCTCAATCGGTTTGCTTGCAATGTTCGTCACGACGGTGGCGTTCGCCCAGTCGCCTTCGCCCGCTGGCGCATGGAAAACCATCGATGACGCTACCGGAAAAGAGAAGGCCATCGTGCGCATCACCGAGTCCGGCGGCGTGCTCACCGGAAAGATTGAAAAGCTCTTAGACGCGACGAAGCAGGACTCAAAATGCGACGAGTGCACGGATAGCCGCAAGGGACAGCCGATCATCGGCCTGACGATTCTGCGCAACGTTAAAAAGGCCGAATCGCACTGGGAGGGCGGCGACATTCTCGACGCCGCCAACGGCAAGGTTTACCGCGTCCGCATGACGCTGAGCTCAGACAACAAATCGATGGAGGTGCGCGGCTACGTTGGCACGCCGATGTTTGGGCGGTCCCAAAAATGGATGCGCGCTGAGTAACAGCTTTTGCCTAAAACGACCACCGCATTGGGGCTAGACTGCAAAATTGCTATTTATCGACATTGATTAATTTCTGCCCTAAGCCCCAATTCAGTCGGATTTGCAGCGCAAAGCTGTTAATCCAGGTATTGCGCTTAATGGGCCGCAGCCGTTTCACTTTGCGCCGACCGAGCTGCACTAGCATCGCCTCGTTATGACGTTCGATTCGCTGACGTTCGCGCTGTTTCTCGCGATTGTTTTCCCCGTTTACGCACTCCTCCGGTCGTGGCCTGCCCGGAAGAACGTATTGCTGTTTGCGAGTTGCGTTTTCTACGGGTCTTGGAACCCACTCTTCCTGCTGTTGCTTGCCTTCACCACCGTGTTCGACTGGTGGGCTGCGCAGCGGATTCACGCCGCCGTGGATGTGCGCAAACGACGGATGTGGATGGGGGCTTCGGTCGTCGCGAGTCTGGCCTTGCTCGGCTATTTCAAGTACGCGCAATTCTTCGCCAATGCGGTGATCGAGTGGTTCGCTTTGGCGGGTATCACCTACAAGCCGATTGATCTCGGCATCGTGCTGCCGCTCGGCATTTCGTTCTACACGTTTGAATCGATTTCCTACATCGTCGACGTTTACAAGAAGCGGATTGAGCCGACGAAAAGCCTGCGCGACTACGCTCTGTTCATGACGTTTTTCCCACATCTGGTGGCGGGGCCGATCATGCGCTTTGGCGATTTCAATGCGCAGACGACAACGCCACGTACGGTGACCACCGACGGCGTGGCGCTGGGCGCATACATGCTAATCGGCGGATTGTTTCTGAAAATTGTGGGGGCGGATCACGTGTTCGCGCCGATCTCGGACGTCGTCTTCGCGCCCGACTACAAAGCGGGATTTGTTGCGGCGTGGGCGGGCGCGTTCTCGTTTTCGATGCAGGTGTTTTGCGACTTCGCGGGCTATTCGTTGGCAGCGCTCGGCATCGCAAAAATGTTCGGTTTTCACCTGCCGCCGAACTTTGAGTCGCCGTTCGCATCGGTTGGCATCGCCGAGCTCTGGACGCGCTGGCATATCTCGCTTTCGAACTGGCTGCGCGACTATGTATTCAATCCGCTTGGACACTATCGCAAGGGACGGCTGCGCGGCTATCTCAACGTGATGATCACGTTCACAGCCTGCGGTTTCTGGCATGGCGCAGCGTGGCATTTCGTGGTTTGGGGGGCAATGCATGGTGCGTTTCTCGTCGGCGAACGAATCCTCAAAGACAGCATCGGGGACTGGAAAATTTGGGATTTGAAACCCGTGCGCTGGTGCCTCGCGCTCTTCACGTTTGCGCTGTTCTCGTGGGCGGTGGTGTACTTCCGTGCGCCGACGCTCGCTGTGGCCTGGGATCGCACCGTTGTGATGTTTGGATTTGCGGCGCGGGATGCTGCGAGCCTGCTCTGGAATGGCGACGCGAAAGTTTTTGTTGCGGGGCTGGTGATCGGGCTTGCCGTGCAGGCCTGGCTCAAGTCGCGCAAGGGTTGGGAATGGTTGCCCGCCATCGCGTGGCCGTGGCGCGTGGCGCTGTTGTCGTTGATGTCGCTTGCGATTATTCTGTCGCCGGGCAAGACCAATGCCTTCATCTATTTTCAGTTCTAAACACCTCTGCACAACTACTGCGACCCCGTCATGCTTCGTCAAAAATCGCTGAAAAATCCTCACGTACCGATGTACGTTCCGGTATTTTCAGAGATTTTTTTCTCGCCTGACGGGCTCTCGCTACGTTGTTCAGAGGTTTTTTGCAGGAGGCCAAGATGAAAGCACGCTGGCTTCTGACCTGGGGACTTGCCGCTGCCATGACGCTCGGCGGCTGGGTCGCATTTGAGTCGTACTGGCGCAGTGCGGGTTATGCACCAACCGTGATGGATAGTTTTGATCTTTGGTCGCAGCACCGCGCGCGGGCAGTTAAAGCCGCGCCGCCGCTGCGTTTCGCGCTGCTCGGCGCGTCGCGAATTCAGTACGGCATCTCGCCACCGGTGTTTCGCGATGAGGCTCACAAACTGGGATTGAACGTGGATCCCATCATGCTCGCGGTCAATGGACACTATCCGCTCGCTGCACTGCGCGATTTGTCGGAAGACGATAAGTTTGTCGGCGTCGCGCTCGTCGGCATCGATTCGCGCGGCATGGATAGAAAAGTTTGGGAGATGCAGGCCAAGCACATCCAGAACTATCACCACGAGTGGAGCCCGTCGCGCGAAGTTCACCGCCGCCTGTTGACGCGCTTGCAGGAACACGTGATCGCCGCGCGTCCCGACTTCGCCGCTGTGACGCTCGTCAAGCGCTACCTCGACAACAGCGGCCCACCGTACAAGGAGTACGTGACTTTCGAGCGGGATCGCGCCGGTGGCACTGACTATCGCAAGAGCGATATTGCCGCGATCAGGGGCGCGCGCGTTGCGGATTTAAAAAAATATTATCCACTGTACACGCCGCCAGCACCCGAGGGTTGGCTCAACGAAATGCGTGAAGTTGTGCGCTGGGTGGAGCGCATCAACGCACGCGGCGGCAAGGTCGTGTTTTATCGTGAGCCGGTGTCAGGCGAGCATATCGATCTCGATGAGGCGAACTTTCCTCGCGAAAAATATTGGGACAAACTCGCTGCCATCATGCCTGCGACGATGATCGACTTTCGGGACTATCCCGAGCTAAACATCGAAACGCCGGACACGTCGCACATCGATATCAAGGATATTGATCGCCATACGCGAGCGCTGGTGCGGCTATTCCGCGAGAAGAAAATTTTCTAGATCGCGACGAGTTGCGCAGGCAGCAACGGCTTGGCTTCGCGATACGCGGCTTCAATGACATCGTGGCCAGCCGCAACCTGAAACTGCCCGCCATGCGAGCGTAGTTGCACGGGCGCTGACGCGGCGAGCATGTTTGCGGTGCGACTCGCGGACACGTCCTGCAGCGCCAACAGGCGCTTCGGACTCATCCATAGCTGTGCAAAATGCGCTTGTGCTTTCCATGATTGGAAGCTCGATTCGATGACCTCTGCAACCTGTTCCGGCGACACAAACGACGTGTCAACGACGAGGTCATAGTTGCTGTAGTCGCGCAACGCAATGCCGTACAACGCAAGAAATCGAGTCGTCTCAAGCTGTGTGCGTGAGCGGTTGTTTTCGAGCGCGTCAGCCAGCGAGCTGTGCTTCTCGTCGCTGCGTGAGGCGTCGAACACACGGCCTGCGCCCACTTCGGGATCAACCGATAGAAACACTTTGAAAGCAGTCGGAATGAAATGCCACGCGAGGCGCGAATCCACGATGATCTGGTTGCCCGTTTGGCCTAATTGCTGGGTGTACGAATCGATGCGGTCATCAACGCTGCGATCTTTTGCCGAGCGCTCGTTTAATTGCAACGTGGTCAGCCCCATGGCGGTCGCGATTTCACGCTGGATCGCACCTGCGGAAATGAGCTGAAATTTCAACCGCTCAGCAAGGATGCGCGCGACGGAAGATTTGCCGCCGCCAATGTCGCCCGAGAGCGTAACGATGTCTTTCAAAGCGAGATCAACCGGGTTGAAAATTGCGAAGTGGTGATTTTATGGGTTGGCGCAACGAGCGCGAGTGGATTACTTGCCAATGCAGAATCGGCTGAAAATTTCACCCAACAAATCGTCAGCGGTGAACTCGCCGGTAATCGCTCCCAGCGCATCATGCGCAAAGCGCAATTCCTCCGCGAACAGCTCAAGGGCTACATGATCGAGATGTGCCGCAGCATCGCTGACGTGCGCGAGCGCCGCGCGCAAGGCCGTGACATGACGTTCGCGCGCCATGAAGCCGCCCTCGTCACGATAGTTGAAGCCCACGGCGTCGGCAATGGCGTCGGTCAACAGCGCCATGCCGTCGCCGGTCTTCGCCGACAGCCATACGCCCGCCGCGTCGGCATGCGCATCCTGTTGCCGCAGATCAATCTTGTTGCGCACAACAATGCGCGGCAACGTGGCGGGCAGTTCGCTCAGAAGTTGCGGCGACACCACCGCGTCCGATTCAACGATCACCAGAGCGAGATCAGCATCGCGGATCGCCGCGCGAGTACGCTCGATCCCCATCGCTTCCACCGGGTCGCTCGTTTCACGCAAACCCGCCGTATCGATCACTTCGATCGGCAAGCCTTTGATGCTGATGCGGCTTTTTACGGTGTCGCGCGTCGTTCCGGCAATCGGTGTCACGATGGCAATCTCATCACCCGCGAGCGCATTGAGCAGGCTCGACTTACCAACGTTCGGTTCGCCCGCAAGCACGATGCGAATGCCGTCGTGCAGCAACTGACCGCGTCCCGCCTCTGCGAGGACGTGTTCGAGTGCAGTGCGCGTCTCGGCTAACTTTTCTCGCGCTCTTTCCGTCTCAAGAAATTCGACGTCTTCTTCCGGGAAATCAAGCGTCGCTTCGACGAACATTCGCAAGCGAATGAGCTTGTCTTGCAGCACTTTGATGCGCGACGAGAACTCACCCGTGAGGGAGCGCACTGCAGCACGTGCGGCGCTTTCCGTCGCCGCGTCAATGACGTCGGCTACCGCCTCTGCCTGCGCGAGATCAAGCTTGCTGTTGAGATAAGCGCGTTTGGTAAATTCACCGGGTTGTGCATGACGTGCGCCCAGCTCAATGCAGCGACGAACCAGCGCCTGCAACACCATCGGTGAGCCGTGCGCATGCAACTCCAGTACATCTTCACCCGTGAACGACGCAGGCGAAGCGAAGAACAGCGCCAGACCATCGTCGATGACTTGATTCGCGCCATCGAGAAAGCGCGTGTGTTGCGCCACGCGGCGTATGAGTGGCTTTCCGCAGATCGCCTCAGCCATCGTCGCAAGCGACTTACCCGATACCCGCACCATGCCGACGCCGCCGCGACCGGGGGGGGTAGCGATGGCGACGATGGTGTCTTGCATAGCCATTCGCGGCAGAGCCGCTCCTGCGGGCGTCGACTAACGCTTGGCGGCTGTAACCACCAGCGTTTTTTCTTTCTCAAGCACGCGGTTGATATTCCATTGCTGCGCGATTTGCAGAATATTCGACACCGTCCAGTACAGCACCAGCCCGGCTGGGAAAAAGAAGAACATCGCTGCGAATGCAACCGGCATGTATTGCAGCACTTTTTGCTGCATCGGATCCATGCCGGGCGCCGGTGGTTGCAGTTTCGATTGCAGGAACGCGGTGATGCCATAAAGCACCGGCAAAACATAGAAGGGATCCGGCCCGGACAGGTCATGAATCCACAAAGCCCAGGGCGCATGACGCAGTTCAACCGCCGCGATCAGCACCCAGTAAAGCGAAATGAACACGGGGATCTGCACGACAACCGGCAGGCAGCCGCCCAGCGGATTGATCTTCTCTTTCTTGTAGAGCGCCATCATCTCGGTGTTGAGTTTGGCCTTGTCGTCGGCGTAGCGAGTCTGCAACTCCTTGAGCTTCGGCCCGACAAGCTTCATCTTGCCCATGCTGCGGCCAGCGGTCGCGTTCAGCGGGTAGAACACACCCTTAATGAGGATCGTCAGCAGGATGATTGCCCAACCCCAATTGCCCACGAGGCCGTGGAACCACTGCAACAGCGAGAACATCGGCGCGGCGAGGAAACTGAAAATGCCGTAGTCGACAACGATGTCCAGCCCCGGCGCGGCGGCCTTCAACTTGTCCTGCTCCTGCGGGCCAAGATAAATCGGAACTTCAACCTTGGCGGTCGTACCCGCAGCGATGGAACCCACTGCGGTCTTGAGGCCAGCGCGGTAGATGTCGCCTTCCTCTTTTGTGGTGTAGACCTCGCGCTTCATGCCCGCCTTGGGCAGCCACGCGTTCACGAAATAGTGCTCAACCATGCCAACCCAACCGTTGTCGGTATTGGCGGTGTAGAGGTTCTTCTTGGCTTTTTCGATGTCCTTGAAGTCGACCTTTTTGTACTTGTCGGTGTCGTTGTAAACGATAGGCCCGTGGAAGATACCGACCATGCCGTTTTCGCTGCCGGTGACTTTGATGTCGCGGTGCAGGTGGAAATAAGCGGTGGGGCTGATCGCCGCGTCGCTGCCGTTGGTGATGTCGTAGGTGACGTCAACGATGTAGCTGCCGCGCTTGAACGTGTAGACGAGGTCCGTTTTGCCTCCGCCGGTGTTTGGCGCGGACAGGCGCACTTCAAGCGTGGCCGAAGCACCCATATCAGTGTTGGTCGAAACCTTGCTGTACGTCGTGTTGTGATTCGGCAAACCCGCGCCGATGAGCCCGGACTGCGCGACGTGCGTGCGATCCTTGGTTTTCATCAATACGTAATACGGCTTCGATTTGTCAGCGCCGTCGCGGTGATCTTTGAGCGCGACTTCTTCGATCACGCCGCCGAGCGTATTGATTTTGGCTTCGAAGAGATCAGTCTTGACGGTGAAGACTTCGCCCGCACCCGTCGCCGGGGCAGTTGCGCCCGGAACCGCGCCGGAGGCAGGCGCTGCTGCGGAGGCACCAGAAGCGGTCGGAACCGAGCCCGCGCCGGGAGCAGTCGCCGTCGGTACGTCGCCTTTTTTCTCCGCAGGCGCAACGATCGGCACAATGGGTTTAGGCGGTGCATTTTCCTTCTGCCATGCCTGAAACAGGAACACGCCGGACATGGAAAAAATAACGAACAGGATCAGACGCTGGAAGTCCATCGTGGGCTTTCAGTTAGGGGTTGGAAGAGGCAGGCTGCGCGACAGGTCGCGCAGCGGAAGAAATTTTTGACGCTGGCTCGGGCACCGGATCGTAACCCCCAACATGCCACGGATGGCATTTGGCGAGACGCAGCGCACCCATCGTCGAACCGCGAATCACACCATATTCGCCGATAGCCTCGGCGGTGTATTCGGAGCAGCTCGGGAAGAAGCGACAGCGTTGCCCGAGCATCGGGCGAATACCGTATTGGTAGGCCTTGATCAGGCCCAGCGCAGCGGTTCTGGTGGCCGCATTTGCGCGGGCTTGAAGCGCTGATTGACTCATGCGTTCACGCCAGCCGAAATGGCAGCGACAGACTTAGCCCTAGCCAATTTCGCCACATCATGTTCAAGCGCGCCCGTCCATTCAGCAATCACTGCCCCGACATCTTTGGTCGTTATCGCGACACTCAAGCGCACCACGTATTGCGACGCTGGCAAAGCCATCTGCCGGAGGCGAAATTGCTCGCGGATGCGGCGCTTGACGGCATTGCGCAGCACTGCCGTGCGTGCGTTTTTCTTGCCGATCATGAGGCCAAGACGAGGACGGGGCAGCTGCGTATCCGAACCTGGTTCAGCGCGTCGATAAACCCAGATGAAGCGCCCACGGTGGGCGCGCGTTTTCAGCGCGCGAACGAAATCGTCCGGCTGGAGCAGGCGGGCTGCTCGCGGGAAAGCCGCTCCTGTTGACGCGTCCGCAATAACGGACACTTCAGGAACAGTGGGCGCAACGAACGCCAATGCGGACAATGGCGCAAATGTCGGTAATTAGGCCGACAGGACGGCGCGGCCCTTGGCGCGACGGGCGCGAATCACGCCGCGACCGCCTTTGGTAGCCATGCGGGCGCGAAAGCCGTGGGTGCGCTTGCGGCGAATAACGGAGGGTTGAAATGTACGTTTCATGATTGTCTGCGCGATATTGGGGTGATTCGGGTGACGACTGCGATTGGTCGTCCCAGTGACGTTTCCGGAGAATGCGCGATGAATGCAGTGCGCGATTTCGCAGAAAAGCCTTGAATTATAGCTTTTGCACAGTCGAAATGGGATTTCTCGTAAATCGGGCACCGAATCCCAGCGTCAAAGCCGTGCCCACGAGCACAATCGCGCCGCCCACGTACATCGGAGTCGTCGGTATTTCGCCCAGCACCGCAGCACCCCAGCCGGCGGCAAATACCGGGATCAGAAACGTCACGGTGGACGCTTTTTGACCGCCCAGCCGCGATATCAGCCGAAAATAGAGGATTAACGCGAAAGCAGTCGCTAACACCGCGAGCAAAATCGCCGCCACCCACGCCTTGACTGAAGGCTGTGTTTCCGGCCAATAAATGATCGCCAGCGGCAACACCAAAATCGTACCCACGAGCTGACTGCCCGTCGCAACGCCCAGCGGTGACACCTTCGAGAGTTTCCGCTTGGCGAAGTGCGACGCGAAACCATAAGCCAGCGTCGCTGTCAGGCCCGCCACAATCGTCAAACCCGTGCCGCCGGGTTTGAAGTCAACCTTGCCCCACGTCAGCACCGTCATCCCGACGACGCCGAGCGCGAGCCCGACCCATTGCAAACGCGTTAATTTTGCGTTTAACCACAGCAAACCGACCACGCCCGCCCAAAGCGGCGTCGTCGCGTTGATCAACGCGGCAAACCCCGTCGTCAGCGAAAGCGCGGCGTAGGCCAACAGCGTGAAAGGAATAAAAGCGTTGGCGAAACCTAGCACCGTCAATTCTCGAATGTGCGAGCGCATTTGCGTCGGCCCCTCACGCAGCAGCACGAGTGGCAACAAACACAACGCCGCCAACCCGCAGCGAATTCCGATCAGCGCAAACGGCCCGAACTCCGGCACTGCGATGCGCATGAAAAGAAACGAAACGCCCCAAATCGCAGACAGCAGAACAAAGTCGACGATGTCACTGCGGCTCAAAGAATGCCTTCCAGTTTCAACAGAAATTCCTTGTTGTGCAGCCCACCCGCATAGCCTGTGAGTGTGCCGTTCGCGCCAATCACACGGTGGCACGGCACGATGATGCCAATCGGGTTTTTGCCGTTTGCAGCACCAATCGCGCGCACGGCTTTTGGTCGCCCGACAATCGCGGCCTGTTGACCATAGGTGCGCTTTTCACCAAACGGGATTTTGGTCAATGCAATCCACGCCTGCTTCTGAAAATCAGTGCCCGATAGCGCGAGTGGCATGGAGAAAACGCGCCGTTTACCGCTGAAATATTCATCCAGTTCGCGCCGCGTTTGCGTGAGCACGGTGCACTTTTCATTACGAACCCAATCCACGTTGACGGACGGCACATATTTGCCCGCCGTCATATGCAGCGCGGTTAGTGCCTCGCCGTTCGATATCAGCAACAGCTCGCCCACGGGCGAATCGTGCAATTGGTAATAAATCGTCATGTCTAAACCTTTGCCTTTACCGGTACGTTTTCCAGTTTTCGCCACGTATGCAGCACCGCATAGCTGCGCCAGGGTCGCCACGCCTCGGCGATCCCATCGGCTTCGCGCTGGCCTTTCGCAGTGTTCGGCAAGTTCATCGCGTTAAGCAAGGCCACATCCTGCGGCGGCCAAGCGTCGGGCCACGCCAAAGCCCGCATCGCGATGTAATGCGCCGTCCACGGCCCGATGCCCCTTATCTCGCGTAACGCATCAATAGTTTGTGATGGCTCAGCACCACCGCCCAGTATCAATTTGCCCGATGTCACCGCCTGCGCAATTGCGATCATCGCCTCCGCCCGCGCGCCCACAATACCAAGCCGCCCGATGTCATCCCGCGTCAACTGCGCCACACGCGCAGGCATCGGAAACGTACGCGTCACATCAGCAAATGGGGTAGCAATGGCTTCACCAAATGCATCCACAAACCGCGTCGCTAACGTGCGCGCCGCCTTCACGGTCACCTGCTGCCCGAGAATCGCCCGCAGCGCCAACTCAAAGCCATCAAACGCGCCCGGCAACCGCAACCCGTTCGCGCCCTCGGCTAACTCGCCTAGCGCAGCCGCTATTTCCTGCGGATCAGCCGCCACATCGAACACC
>JANXUB010000139.1 GCA_025352105.1 Burkholderiales bacterium
CGGCCGCCGAACGACGTGGGGTGGGCGGGCTGATGTGCGCGCAGCCCTATACATGGGCACGCTCACGGCGGTGAAACATAACGATGTGATGAAGGCGTTTCATCAACGACTCATCAACAACGGCAAGCCGAAGAAGGTGGCACTGGTGGCCTGCATCAGGAAATTACTCTCGATCATGAATGCCATCCTCAAATCCGGTGTCCCGTGGAATCCCAACTTCAACGCGAACAAATTCGCTTGACTTTCGACACAGTTGCTCTCCCCTCAAGGGAGAGGGGGCTAAAACCACGCCACACCAGCGATAATCCTCACCATGACAGCGTTCACCATCCACCCCGCCACCCGCGCCGACGCGCCCGCCATCCACGCCCTCGTGCGCGAACTCGCCGTCTACGAAAAGCTTGAACACCTGATGGTCAGCACTCCCGCTGACTTCGAACGTGAGCTGTTCGGCAAGGGCGCGGTGATCGAGTGCATCGTTGCGAAAGAGGACGAACAAGCAGTCGGTTTCGCCCTCTTCTTCCACAACTTTTCCACCTTCCTCGGACGCAAAGGTTTGTACTTAGAAGACCTGTACGTCAAACCCGAACGTCGCGGCAAAGGCTATGGCAAAGCGCTGCTGGTGCGCCTCGCGCAGATCGCGGTCGAGCGCAACTGCGGACGATTCGAATGGAGCGTACTCGACTGGAACACGCCGTCGATTGAGTTCTACGAAGCGATGGGGGCGAAAGTGATGCCTGACTGGAAAATCGTGCGCACCACGGGCGACGCGCTGGTGAACATGGCGGCGATGAACGTTGTGAGTTTGGGTAAATGACGATGCAGATTGACTACATCGCACTTGATTGAGAACGTGCGCTAGTCAACCTTCGCGCCGGACTTCTTGACCACCGGCAACATCGCGGCGTGCTCGGCTTTCAAGAGCGCCGAGAATTTCTCCGGTGTCGATGAGAGCACCTCGTAGCCCTGATCCTCCAGCGGCTTTTTGAGCGTCGGAGAGTCAAGTGCGGCGGCGATTTGTTTCGCCAGATACTGCACGATCTCGGGCGGTGTTCCAGAGCGCACGAGCACGCCATTCCACACGATGGACGTGTAGCCCTTGAGGCCCGCCTCCTCCATCGTCGGCACTTGCGGCAATTGTTTGGCGCGATGCGTGTCGCCCACGGCGAGCGCGCGCAGCTTGCCCGAATTCACCAGCTCCACAATGGCCGGAAGATTGTTGAACATCATCGGCACCTGACCGCCGAGCACGTCGTTCAACGCAGGTGGGCCGCCTTTGTACGGTACATGCGAAATGTCAACGTCGCTTTGCGACTTGAACTGCTCGCCTGCGATGTGCATGGTGTTGCCGTTGCCTGCGGAGGCGTAGGCCAAAACGCCAGGTTTTGCCTTCGCGGCGGCGATAACGTCAGCCACCGTTTTGTAGGGCGTTGCCGGGTTGACCACCAGCACATTCGCCATCTGGTGCGTCAGCGAGACGGGCTGCAAATCCTTGAGAACGTCGTAGCCCATGCTCGAATAAATGTGCGGGTTGATCGCGAGCGACGAGAGCGAACCGAGCAGAAAGGTGTAGCCATCCGCCGGGGCCGTGCGCGCGACGTAGGCGCTGCCAAGATTGCCGTTAGCCCCTGCGCGGTTTTCTACGATTACGGTTTGTCCAATGCGTTTGCCGAGCTCCGCTGCGAGCGAACGCGCGAACACGTCGGCTGCACCACCTGCGGGATAAGGCACGAGATAGGTGAGTGATCTTGCCGGATAGCCTGCGGGTTGCGCCGACACGGAAACGGCGATCAGGCTTGCGGCCACGCAGCTTGCGACCCCGCATAGCGAGCGAAGTGCACGATAAACAAACGACATGTAATTTCCTCCAGAGAGGAGCGCTTCGATCAATGCGGTCGAAGTCACCTCCATCTCTAGGCAAGTCTACGGCGCGCTATTCGAGCGCAGGCTCAGTCGATTCAAATTCCGTGGACGACTGTTTCGAAGTAACGATGTGTGGAAGCACCGTTAGCGCAGATAGTCGCGCACCGAGAGCAAGTAATGTGTGCCGTCAATCGCGAGGCTCGCCTGCGCGCCGATCGGCAGCGTGACTTTTTTGGGGACGTGACCGAAAGGAAAGCCAGTGAGTACCGGGCAGGGAGCGATGTCTCGCAGCGTTTCTATCGCCTCGACCATGCTGTACGGATAGCGCATGCCGTTCGCCGGGTAGCAATCGGCAAAATCGGCCAGGATGATGGCGCGTTGCTTGTCGAGGATGCCTGCGTGCTTCAACTGCCAGAACATTCGCTCGACGCGATACGGTGCTTCGGCCACGTCTTCGAGCACCAGAATGCCGTCGTCAATGTTCGGCATGTGCGGCGTGCCGACGAGGTTCGCGATCATCGCGAGATTGGTGCCCCAGAGTGTGCCGTTGATCGCCTGGGCGCTTGAGGTGATATCGCTCTCGCATTCCGGGTATGCGTACGCTTCTGCGCGCAGCAAGCCGAAGAAATTTGCCTCCGTGAAATCACGGGCGAGGATGTCGTCCGTCTGCGCAAAATCGCTGGCGATCATCGGGCCAGAGAACGTGACGAAGTTGCCTTCGGCGAGCGCGGCAAGATTGAACGCAGTGATGTCGCTGAAGCCGCAGAACAGTTTTTTTGACGCCGCGACGGCCTGCCAGTCGATACGATGCAACAGGCGGGACAGGCCGTAGCCGCCGCGCGTGAACATGACGATGTCGGCGTCGCTCTTTAGTGACGCATTTAATGCGGCAAGGCGTTCGTCGTCAGTGCCTGCGAAGTAGCGCCACGTTGCAGTGGCGGCGTCGGGAGAGGTGACCGATGCGCCTAGCTCGGATAGGCGCGTTATGCCGGCGGAGAGGCGATCTGGAAGCACGCTGCCTGAAAGGGAGAGCGAATGAATTTTGAGCGTGCCATTCAGGCCCCCTCCCCCCCGGTGGGGGAGGGTTGGGGAGAGGGGGGCGGTGGCACGAGCCGTAGCGACTGCACTCCGATCCACCTGCCCCCTCTCCCCCAGCCCCTCTCCCACGAGGGGCGAGGGGAGCTTGTCGGCACTTCTATTCATCGATGAAACTACCCCAAATTCTTGCGTTGCGCCGAAACCTTTTCCAGCGTCGAAACAAATCCCGCTAGGCGCTCACGCTCCTGCGCAACAACGGCGGACGGCGCTTTGTCCGCGAAGGCTGGATTGCCCAGCTTGGCTTCGGCTTTTGCGACTTCGCCGGTCAGTCGAGCGATCTCTTTATCGAGCCGCGCACGTTCCTGCACCGGATCAATTTTGACTTCGAGCATGAGTTTAAAGTCGCCGACGATTTGCACGGGGGCATCGGTGCCGGGCAAGGTATCGACGATGCGCAGTTCGGAGAGTTTTCCGAGCGCGACGATATAGGGAGAAAATTCCTTGAGCGTTGCTGCGTCACCGGTGCAAATCATCGGCACGCGTTCTGCGGGGGAAATTTTCATTTCGCTGCGCAGGGTGCGGCATGACGTGACGATTTGCTTCAGCAAAATCATCTTGGCGTTGGCCTCGGCATTCACTCGATCCGCGCCGAATTTAGGGAACGGTTGCGTGCAAATTGACGCGCCTGATTTTCCGGCAATAGGCGCGACTGTTTGCCAAAGTTCTTCCGTGACAAACGGCATGATCGGATGGGCCAGGCGCAGCGTGGCTTCCAGCTCGCGCACCAGCACACTGCGCGTAGCGCGCGCCGACGCATGGTCGCCTGCTTTTTCCGCTTCGGCGATTTGCACTTTCGCACATTCCACATACCAGTCGCAGTATTCGTCCCAAACGAATTCGTAAAGCGCTTTTGCGGCGAAATCGAAGCGATACGTATCGAAGCCGTCTGCGATGTCGCGCTTTGCAAATTGCAGGCGACCGAGCAGCCATTTGTCGACGAAGGAAAGCGTTTGTGGGGCGTCGGTACCGATGCCACAGTCCTTGCCTTCAACGTTCATGAGCACAAAGCGCGTCGCGTTCCACAGCTTGTTGCAGAAGTTGCGGTAACCCTCGCAACGACTCAAGTCGAAGTTGAGCGTCATTGACATCGTGCACAGCGACGCGAACGTGAAGCGGACGGCGTCGGCACCATACGGCGTGATGCCATTGGCGAAGTTTTTGCGAATGTACTTTTCGGCTTTTTCGCGATGGCTGGCCAGCATCAAGCCTTTGGTCGATTTTGCCACCAGCGGCTCCAGTGCGATGCCATCGAGCAGATCAATCGGGTCAAGCACGTTGCCCTTCGATTTGCTCATCTTGGTGCCTTCGGCGTCGCGCACCATCGCGTTGATGTAGACGTCTTTGAACGGCACTTTGTCAGTGAAATGCAGCGTCATCATCACCATTCGGGCGACCCAGAAAAAGATGATGTCGTTACCGGTGACGAGCACGTTGCTCGGCAAGTACACGCTGTCTTTTTCGAAGCGAACCTGATCTGGCCAGCCGAGCGTCGTGTGGCACACAAGGGCTGAGCTGAACCAGGTGTCGAGCACGTCAGGATCGCGCGTGAGTGGCTTGCCGCCGCTCTGTTTGAGCGCTTCTTCTTCCGTTCGCGCGACGTAGATTTTTCCGTCAGCGTCGTACCACGCCGGGATCTGATGACCCCACCACAGTTGCCGCGAAACACACCAGTCCTGAATGTTGCCGAGCCAGTGGTTGTACGTACTCGTCCAGTGCTCGGGATAGAACTTCACATCGCCGTTTTTGACCGCGTCGAGCGCGCGACCAGCAATGCCGCCCGCATGCTTCGGCGTGGCTTTGCTCATGGCGACGAACCATTGATCGGTGAGCATCGGCTCGACAATCTGGCCCGTGCGTTCGCACATCGGCACCATGCTCTTGTGGGGCACGGCCTTCTGCAAAAAGCCCTGCGCTTCAAGGTCTTTGAGCACCACCTTGCGACACTCAAAACGATCAAGGCCCCAGTATTGCTTCGGCCCGTTCTCGTTGATCTTTGCATCAAGCGTGAAGATCGTGATCAGCGGGATGTTGTGTCGCAGCGCGCAGGCGTAGTCGTTGAAGTCATGTGCGCCGGTGATCTTCACGCAACCCGAGCCGAACTCGCGATCCACAAAATCATCCGCGATGATCGGGATTTTGCGATCACAGAGCGGCAAATCGACCATCTTTCCGATGAGATGTTTGTAGCGCTCGTCCTCGGGATGCACAGCGAGCGCGCCATCGGCCAGCATGGTCTCGGGGCGGGTGGTGGCGATGTGCATGCCAGCCATCGGCTTGCCATCCACATCAAGCTGCGGGCCGTCAGAAAACGGGTACAGGATGTGCCACATGAAACCGTCGCGCTCGACCGATTCCACCTCAAGATCGGACACTGCCGATTGCAGCACCGGATCCCAATGCACAAGGCGCTTGCCACGATAAATCAGGCCCTGCTCGAACAGCGTGACGAAGGTCTCGACCACGCCTTTCGACATGTGCGAATCCATCGTGAAGTAGCCCTGATTCGCCCCCGAGTCATCGGCGAAACCCCAATTTGCCGACGCGCCGAGGCGACGCATTTGCTGCGTGATGGTGGAACCGGACGACTCCTTCCATTTCCACACACGTTTGGTGAATTCTTCGCGCCCGAGATCGTGCCGTGTCTGGCCTTCCGCCTTCAGCTGTTGCTCGACGACGATTTGCGTGGCGATACCGGCGTGATCAGTGCCGACGACCCAGTTCGTGTTGTCGCCCTTCATGCGGTGATAGCGCACGAGTGAGTCCATCAGCGTCTGCTGGAACGCGTGGCCCATGTGCAGCACGCCGGTGACGTTAGGCGGCGGCAGCTGGATCGTGTAGCTCGGTTTCGACGTGTCGCCGTTGGGCTTGAAATACCCTGCATGCTCCCAGACCGGGTACCACTTTTTCTCGATTTCTTTCGGTTCGAAGGACTTGGCGAGCGAATCGAGGGCGCTGGTTGCGCCTTGAGGAATTAGGGCGGACATGATGTAGAGCGGTCTGGCAACGACGCCAGAAGATCGAAAAAATTAAGCCCGCATTGTACTGAATGAGTTAACAGCTTTTTCCTGAACCCACCTTCAATAGAGGGCTAAAAGCACAATATGGCGCAAGTCGACTATGCGCAAAATTGACCGCTACCCCGCGATTAGCAACGCATTTTCGAAAAAGCTAATCAGCTAGGTGCGCCGCTTGGCGAACTGTTCGCGCAGTCTCGCAATTTCGGCGTCAACCGCGTTGGAAACGACTTCGCGCACCTGATTCGCGGTATCCTCAGCAACCTGCTCCGCGAGGTCACGGGCAATGCCGATCAGCGCGGGTTCCAGCGTTTCGCGCAGATGAGTCTTCAGCGATCCGGCGGCATGCAACTCCAGCTTTTGCATGACCTGACTGAATACGCTGTGCTGCAGCTCTTCCATCTTCGCCAGCAGCTGCTCATTGAACTGCTCGCGGACACTGGCCAGCGCCGATTGCGTGGTCGGCCCGCCCGCCGAGGCCAGCCCACCCGGCGAATCCTGCGGCGCGCGCGGTCGCCCCGCGAAAAGCTCAGCTAGCGGCGGGGAACGCGGAGCGGCCGCCACGGCAGCGGCAACGGTGGCGGTGGCTGGAGCGACCGGTTGGGCAGCGACTGGGACCGGAGCGGCAACGGGGGCTCGTGCGGCCGGCAAGATCGGCGCGGGGGACGGCGCAACCACTGGCACCGCAGGCGTGGCACGCGATGCGGGCATCCACGACGGTCGCGAACTGGTCGGGATGACCTCGTCCATGCGATCAGACAGACTCGTGAACTCGATCTCCTCAATCACCAGATCGGTGAGCACCGGCAACTCTTCAGGCGTGCGCTGCCGCATCAGGCGATCAGCTTGAGCCAGCAGGTCTTTGGCAGTCGGCGTACTCATTTTCTGATTATGCTCGTGTTGTCAATTTTCGGAGGCGGGCGCGGCGTCGGATCAGGACTTATTCATGACCGTGTGCGTCATAGGATAACCGCGCGCCTTGTAGAACTTCCAGCGTTCGCGACCGGCATTTGCCACTGCTTCATCCTGACCGACGATTTCGAACATGCGCTCGAAGCGCGCGAAAAATGCCGGCGGCTCGGCACAGAGATTAATCAGCACGTCGTTGCCGCCCTCATGCGTAATCGAATGATCAATTATCACGGGAGTTGCCGCAGCGTGCGGCGACGATAGCGTGACGTGCGGCAGGAAACCCTCTACCGGGTGTTCCCAAAGCATGTTGTTGAGCAGTTGCGTGGCCGCCGCGTCGGGTGTGATCACTCGCACGCGACGGCCTTGCGCATACGCCTTAGCGACCAGGCGCGCCGTCGCGGAAAGCGGGTTGGCCACAGCGGTGTAGAAATTGATTTCAGTCACGACGGACGCTGCCTTGGTAGGACGGGCACTGCCCGCCCTACGCCTTACTCGTTACTCAAAACGTAATCAACCAGAGCCGCAACGGGCCGCCCGGAAGCACCTTTTTCTTTACCCGAGCCCTTGTAGGCCACACCAGCAATATCCAGATGCGCCCAGTCATATTTTTTGGCAAAGCGCCACAGGAAACAGGCCGCCGTGATCGCACCACCTTCGCGTCCCGCGACGTTGGCCATATCCGCAAAATTCGAGTTCAGCGCTTCCTGATAATCCTCTTCAAGTGGCATGCGCCAGAAGCGATCATTCATCTTTTTACCCGAGGCGATGATGGCGTCGGCGAGCTTGTCGCTGGTCGAAAACAGGCCTGCATTGTGGCTTCCGAGCGCGACCACACATGCGCCTGTGAGCGTCGCGATATCAATCACGGCTTTTGGTTTGAAGCGCTCGGCGTAGGTCAACGCGTCACACAAAATAAGGCGGCCTTCGGCGTCGGTGTTCAACACCTCAATCGTCTGTCCACTCATGCTGGTGAATACGTCACCGGGCTTGGTGGCCTTGCCGTTGATGTGATTTTCGCAAGCGACCACGAGGCCGACAATATTCTGTTTTGGCTTCAATTCGGCGACGGCCTTCATCACGCCAAACACCGTGCCTGCGCCCGACATGTCCCACTTCATGTGGTCCATTTCGGCAGCAGGTTTGATCGAAACGCCGCCCGTGTCGAAGGTCACGCCTTTGCCGACAAACACGGTTGGCGCTTCGCCTTTTTTGCCACCGCTGTATTCGAACACGATGAAGCGTGGTGGCTCATCGCTGCCATTGGTGACCGACAGGAACGAACCCATGCCTAGTTTTTCAATCGCCTTGCGATCCATCACCGTGACTTTGAGTCCGTGCGATTTCACCAGTTTTTTGGCTTCCTCACCGAGGCGCGTAGGCGTGCAGTGATTCGCGGGCAGATTACCAAGGTATTTGGTGTATTCCATGCCATGAATCGTCGCCACCGACGCTTTCAAAGCTGCGGGCGCTGCTTTTAAAGCATCATCCGGCAGGCCTAAGCGAACTCGCTTGAGGCTTGGTTTCGGCTTGGCGCTGGTGCCCTTGGTTTCGTCATAGCGGTAGGTCGCATCAGACACGCCCATTACCATTTGCTGCATGGCGTTGATTGCGCCTTCAGCGAGCGGAAAGATTGTCAATTCGGCAATGCTTTGGTCAACTGCGCAAGCTGCAAGCGCTCTGCCCGTGGCGCGGGCGTCTTTGGCATTCAGCGCCGTCTTTTCGCCAGACGCCTCACCCGCGCCGTAAACCAGCACGCGAGTCGCGGCGACGCCAGTCAGGTTGAACAACGGCAACACCGTGCCACAACGGCCGGAAAACGCCGCCGCCTTGAGCGCTACCGCGAGCGCGCCCTTGCTGGCTTTATCAATATCAAGGGCGGCCCACGAGAGCTTTTGGCTCTCGTGAACGGCGACTGCGACCGCATCGGTTTTGGTGTTGGATGGGTGGTCAGTCTTCAGGGAAAAGTCGATCATGGCTCTTTTCGCATTCATGTAGGTAGGTAAACTCTGTAATTATCGCTAAAGCCCACTCGTGGGCGGCCTCCAATACATGATTTTTCGACGCGCACTCCTGCGCGAACTCACGACCAACGCGATGTTTGTGTTCGTCGTACTGGTTGCGATCTTTGTGGCCCAGATCTTCGTCAAACTCATCGGCGCGGCTTCGGCAGGCTCGGTGCCGATTGATGCGCTGGTGCCGCTGGTGGGCTTTCGCATCGTCACCCTGCTGGCCCCCCTGATCGTGATCGCCACATTTGTGGCGGTGCTTCTGACGCTGTCACGGGCTTGGCGCGACAGCGAGATGGCAATCTGGATGAGTAGCGGGCAGAGCCTCATGTCGTGGATTCGGCCAGTGCTTACCTTTGCGGTGCCGCTCTTGGTCATTGCGATGGCACTGTCGACGGCACTCTCACCTTGGGCCGAGCGGCGCACGATTGAGTACCGCCGTGTGCTGGAGGCGCGGGACGAGCTCTCAGTTGTGGCGCCGGGCCTATTCCAGGAAATGCGCAAAAACAAGCAGGTGTATTTCGTCGAGGGCGTTGATCTGATTAGCGGCAAGATAAAAAATGTCTTTGTGTTTGCAGATGACCCGAATGGTCAGTCGCTGACGCGCGCGAAAGAAGGGCTTTTGTATCAGGATACGAATGGTGATCGCTACATCATTCTGGAGAACGGCCATCGGGTCAAACGCATCTCTGCGAAGGCAGGCCCGAATGAATATGAAACGGCGAGCTTTGAGCGCTACGGCATCCGCACCAACACGAGCGAAATCAAGGACGATCCGTTTGAGGAGCGCGCCAAGGACACGGCAACGCTCCTGCGCGAGGCGACGCCATCAGGACTCGGTCAATTGTTTTTCCGATTGTCGGTGCCGCTGGTGGGCCTGACGCTGGTGTTTCTGGCCATACCGCTGGCGTACGTCAACCCTCGGCTAGGTCGCAGCTCGAACATCATCATCGCAATACTGCTGGCGATGATTTCACTGAGTCTGTTAAACATCATGCAGGCACAAATCGAAAAGCAGGCCGTCGGGTTGGTACCCGCGATGTTGCTGTTTCACGTGGCGCTGGCGCTCGTTGTTGCAGTAGTGTTCTATAAGCGCTATCGCGGTGCGGTGTTCGGGTCGCGCCCGCGCGGGGCGAACGCGGGTGATACCTTGAAAGTCTCGGCTTGAAGACGCTTGGCCGCTATCTCGCCAAAGAGGTGGCGCTGTCGACACTCTCGGTGCTGGCGGCGCTCGTCATGCTGTGGGTGTTCTACGACGTGCTGGCCGAGTTGGGCTCGCTTAAGGCGCTGAACACGACGCAGGTCCTGATTCTGATTGCGGCAACGATTCCGGGACATTTGTACGAATTGCTGCCTGTCGCTGCGCTTATCGGCACGCTGTTTGCGCTGGCCCAGTTGGTCTCGAACAGCGAATATGGCGTGATGCGCACGTCGGGCGTTTCGGTGCTGCAGGTTGCGGGCGTGTTGCTCAGCGTGAGCCTCGTGGTCGCAGGCATCGTGTTTGTGGTCGGTGAATACGTCGTGCCGCGCGCCGAGCAACTGGTGATGCGCGTGCGCGCGTTCTCGGGCGCGCGCCCAATGGTGGCTCGCGCGTTCGAGTCCGGCTTCTGGTTCAAGGATGGCAACACCTTTATCAACATCGGCAGCGTGTTGCCCGACGGCGCGCTGAAAACGGTGCGCGTGTTCCAGTATTCCGACGCGACCGTACTGGCGCGCACGCTGATTGCCGAAGGCGCCAGCTTTCAGAGCGGGCAGCAATGGGTATTGGATCGGGTAACCGAAACGTCGTTCGCTCCGGGCGGCGGCGTGACCGTGCAACTACAGCCACGCATGGTCTGGAACACCGTGCTGACGCCCAATATGCTGTCGGTGCTGCAAATTGAGCCGGAGCGGCTGTCGATTTCCGGGCTGTGGGAATACATCGCGCACCTGCGCAACAATAGTCAGGATTCGCGACGCTTTGAAGTCGCGCTGTGGGGCAAGTTTTTCTACCCGCTGGCGACTTGCGTACTGATGCTGCTGGCGATGCCGTTTGCGCAGATTCAGCAGCGCGCCAGTGGCATTGGCACGCGCATCTTCGTTGGAATTCTGATTGGGCTCGTGTTCATCGTATGCAACCGGCTGTTTTCGTATCTAGCGCTGCTGCACGAGTGGCCACCGGTGCTCGGAGCGGTGCTGCCGGGGCTCATATTTTTGTCAGCGGGTGCGGTGATGCTTTATCGGCTGGAGCGGCGCTGAAACGCAAGGCGGATTCGCATTGTGGGCGGACCTACTCAGACCCAAAGGCAACGGGCACACCTGCCAACAGATGAGGTTCAATCTGCTCGAAGTACAGCGAAGCGTCTTGCCTTGCGCAGCGCCAGATAATCTGTACCATTGTCCTGCGTAACAATTTGAATCGTGAAGCTCGCTGTATTCCAAGCGCGTCACTCTAAAAAGCGATCAAAAAGAGGGGCGATGTTTACGTATGACCAGCGAAATTACGGACGCCATTGCTAGGCTCAAGCCTGGAGAGACCGACGCCATAAAGCATTTGTTTGACGTTTCCTACGAAGAACTCAAGCGCTTGGCGCATTCGCGTTTATGGGCTGCGAACCTCAAGCAAAGCTTTGCCACGGAGTCATTGCTGCACGAAAGCTACCTTCGACTCGTAAATCAGAAAACTCTTGCGCTACCGGATCGCGGCCATTTTTTTGCTTATGCGTCCAAAGTGATGCGCAGCATCATCCTTGACGCCGTGCGCGAGGCCAACGCCGAACGGCGTGGCGGCGGACAGGCTGATCTCACCCTCAAAACCGAGATCGCGGATATGACGCCTCACGGTGGCAACGTCAACGCGATTGACGATGCGTTGAAGGACCTGCAACGCATCAGCCCCGATCTCGCTGCCCTCGTCGAGATGCGTTTTTTTGGCGGCATGACCGAGGCCGAAATCGCCGAAGTGCTCGGCGTCTCCGAGCGCACTGTGCGCCGCGAATGGGAAAAAGCGCGCGCCGCGCTCCTGGTGCTGCTTGAGGACGATTAGGTTATCAATGTGACACAGCGCGCCCAAGTGCGCGCCTACAGACAAGCTATTTGGCCGGTTTTGCCCCCTCACCGCGTTTGAGTAGTTAGCCCGAACCAAAGCCCACGCCCCCAATGCTCCCTCTCGCCGACCACTGGCAACGCGCCTTAGCGCTCATGGACACAGCCGTCACGCTGCTGCCTGAGCAGCGAGATGCTTGGCTTGACGACATCGCCGCCGCAGAGCCGCAGGTGGCCCCGCTGCTGCGTAAATTGCTCAGCGCGCATCAACGGGTCGAAACCAACGACATCCTCGCCACGTTGCCACGACCTGATCGCAAAGCGCAGCATCAATCCAACGGCGAAGTCGGTGCGCACATCGGCCCGTTCGAGTTGATCGAACTGCTGGGCCACGGCGGCATGGGTAGCGTGTGGCGCGCACGCTATGCCGACGGTCGCCTGAAACGCGACGTGGCTGTCAAGCTGCCCGCCACCTCCGACAACCCGGCCGCGTTGGCGTCGCTGCGCGAGCGCTTTGCCCGCGAGCGTGACTTTTTGGCGCAACTTGAACACCCGAATATCGCGCGCCTCTACGACACCGGCGTCAGCGATGCGGGCCAGCCGTACCTCGCCATGGAATACGTCGCAGGCGAGCCGATTGACACGTACTGCGACCAACATCGGCTGTCAATCAAAGCACGTCTGACGCTGTACCTACAAGTGCTCGACGCCGTGGAATTCGCGCATCGCCAGCTCGTATTGCACCGGGATTTAAAGCCTGGCAACGTGCTCGTCGACGGCAACGGTCAAGCGCGCTTGCTCGACTTCGGCGTAGCCAAGCTTTTGCCCGAAACCAGCGCCAACGTGAGCCCCTCCGCGTCAATTTCAGCAGGCACCGACCTCACCGAAATGGCGGGTGCTGCCATCACCTTAGCTTACGCCGCGCCTGAACAAATCAACAATGGTCGGCTCTCCACCGCCACCGACGTGTACGCCCTCGGCGTGATGCTTTACCGCCTTCTCACAGGCAACGCGCCGTACCAACCTAAACGCGACACGCGAGGTGCGCTTGAAGATGAAGTGTTGACGGTTGACCCCGCCAACGCATCCAGCCGCTTCGCAAGCATCGAAACCCTCACCGCGAGACAAACCACCGAAGTCGCGCTGCGCCGAACGCTAGCGGGCGACATAGACACCATCCTCGCCAAAGCGCTCAAGAAAAATGCGGATGAGCGGTATCCGACGGCGGCTGCGCTGGCGGATGACTTGCGACGCCATATCGCGCGGCTCCCCATCAATGCTCGACCGGACAGTCTCGCCTATCGAGGCAGCCGATTTGTGGCGCGACATCGCATCGCGGTCGTTGCTTCAGTGTTGGGAGTGACCGCCCTTTTAGTCTCGAGCGGAACCGCACTTTGGCAAGCGCAAACCGCCACCGCAAGCGCCACGCGCGCCAACAAAGAGGCGGCTCGCGCAAGCACTGCACAAAAATTTTTGAGCGGGATGTTCGCGAGCGCCGATCCGGAGCAGAGCAAAACAAGCAGCGCAGCCGCTCAAGAAATACTCGCCCGCAGCATTGCCGCCGCAGAGCGGGATCTGGCCCACGATCCCGAGGCGCACGCACTTGTGCTTGAACGCATTGCCGACATTTATCGGCGTATGGGCATGTTCGAAGAGCTTCTCGCGACGCAAAAGCGACGCGTCGCTGTGGTTGAGTCCATGTCCTCGCCCGATGTGAACGCACTGATTGATGCCCAGCTCGAACTGGGGCGCGCGCTGGGCGATACGAACGACGCCAAAGACAACGCTGCCGCCATGCCCATGCTTAAAACGGCCTACGAGAACACCCAGCGGCGTGGTGCCAGCGCGGAGCGCGTGGCATGGGCGTTGAGCCTGATTGCGGATCAGTATCGCGTCGATCAGGACCTTGTGTCGGCCAGAGACTTTGCTGAAAAGGCGTTGAGCCATGCCGAGCGGACGCTCGCCAGTCCGAATCGGTTTCTGGCAGCAGCCTACGAAGCCAATGCCGTCGTCGCCAGCGATCAAAGACGTTTGGATGACGCAAGAAAATTCTTTGCCAAAGCCATCGCGATTGACGAAACGGGGCATGGTCGCGGGCCGGTAGATCGTTGTCTGACGCTTAATTTTTTGGCGCAACTAGAGTTTTCCGATGGTGACTATGAGGCAGCGCTGCGGCAATCCTTGGCCATTATTGACTTGATCAAAAACAACTTTGGCGACATCAAATCCAATCTTGCGGAAGCGGTTAGAACCGCCGCTTTCTCAGCCGCACGCGCCGGTAATTTCGACGCAGCACTTCGTCTGGTTGCAGAGCCGTTAGACGCTGAGGTTGCCTCCAAACACCCGATGCGCGCAGCGCTGGCGCACTACTCGCGGGCACGTATCGCCGTTCAAGTTGAAGACTTTACGCGCGCGCACGCTGAGCTTGCCCTAGCGAAGCCGGTTCTATCCACCAACCCGATCTGGTCCAGTCGCCTGCAAATGCTGCTGAGCGAGCTCTCGTTACGCGAAGACCGGCCGATGGACGCTCTGAATCTGGCCGAGACCGTGCGGCAATCGCAAACGGCAAAGTATGGCGCCCGGCACAACAACATGACCAACACCTATCTGTGGCTCGCTCTGGCGGAGGCGCGCGCAGGCAAAACCGACGCAGCGCGCGTCCACATGGCGCAGTCATGCGAGCTTCTGAGCGAGCTTCGCGCCGCGCACCCAGTCCGGATTCGCTGTGAGGCCTATCAGGTGCTACTTTCATCTGGCAAAAGCGGCATGGAGAAAGCCGCAGCGCTGCGCGACTTGCAAACACTGCTGAGCCAGAGCAGTAATAAAAAGCTGCTGCTGATACCGGCGCTACAGGCCGCGGCCGAACAAATCGCATTGGTCCAAAAAGGCATGCTGCCTGCTGCCGTCTTCCCCATTCTTGACTAGGACTGCTTCACATGAAATTCTTTTCTGTTGCCGCCCCCGCGCCCGCCGAGTGGTCGGCAATTTGCGGGTGTGCCGTCGCGCTTGTGCTCAGCACTGCATCCACGCCGTTAACCGGACAAACGATGAAGGTAAAGGGCGGACAGGAATTCAAGATCGCGGCGGGGCCCTGCAAACCGCTACCAGCCACTGCCGTCAAACCGGCGCCTTCGCCGCAGTTGCGGGGTGCGCCTTCTGGTTCTGCAAAAATGCCTCCGTTCGGGTCTTCGACGTCCGCGTTGCTCTTGCCGGCGGCATCGACCACCTGGAATATTTTGCCGAACAACGGCCTCGAATACTGCGTGAACGCAGGCGTCGTCAACGATGGGGCGATCCCGTCAGGCGCGCCGTTAACCCTGACGTTAAACGACTATCGGAGCTCTGGCGATGCGTCGTACCGGCAGGAATTTCCTGCAAATCTTGATGGCACGACGACGTTCCCACCGCACGTCAGCGCACCGCCACGCACCAGCGTGTTGACCCAACCTGTACTCGCCCACAGCGCCGCCGCCGCACCGGGCCCATGGTGCACCACGCTGACCGACTGGCGCAGGCGGCCTCACTTGCAACTCACTCTGACAGCACCGGGCAACACGCAACCAGTAACGTGTTTCGTTGAGTTTCAGGAAAAAGTCTGGGGAGGGACGCCGCAGCAGTAGTGAGTTATAGCGCGGGCAACTTCAGTGTCCTTTTCGAAAATATTGCTCCAGTATGGCCGGAGATTTCGGCATCTTGCGTTTGAGTGAGCGAACTGCCGTCAATGGCGTCACGCCGAGGTGACCTGGGCAGTGCGTTCACGTGAAATCCTCCCCTCGGGGCGGCGCATGCTCATGCAGGCCGCCCCATTTTTTATGACCACCAACTTCAGACCATGCCGACCGGTGTCAAGGTCATTCCGGCGGCTGGGGTGAACGTCCTGAATGAGTTTTAGGTCGACTACCGGCAAAAGCAAGGCCTTAGCCCATATCGAACAAGCGATTCAGAGAAAAGCTGTATCGACGCACATGCTAACGTGGCGCAGCTCCCGCAGCTTCGCATGCTGCAAAATTTTCACAAATATTTGGCCGGATAAATGCGGAATCTGCGTTTGAGTGATTGAGCTCGCGTCGCGTGGTGTGCCTTCAACCTCGTCGTCGCGTTTCCACTCAACGCAACGCTATTTAAATAATTTTTCCGGGGAATCGACATGCAACTCAAAGAGCTTTGCAGCGCATTGCTGGCCGTTGGCTTGTGCGGCGTACCACTGCTAGCCGCCGCACAAACTCAAGCGCAGCCGTCTGTTCCCACGCTCAAAGCGCCCGCGTTCACGTCCAACGGGCTTCCGGCCGACGCGCCGCTGACGCTGGTGTTTGATGCGATTCCCACAGGGGCTAGCGTCGTTCTAAAACTCGGCGTGGCCGACTTGAGCGGCTTGCTGCGCACTGTATCGCCGCTTGAGCATGTCTATCCCGCCAACGAGGTGCCGTTTGCCACGTCGCCAACCAATGCAGATGGTGAAAGCGAACTGATTGTGTCGCTCAAATTAATTTCGGGCGAGTTGCTTGAAGTCAAACGCATCAACGTAAAAATCATCGGCAAAACCGGTTCGAACGCAGGTGCCGAGCCCGCGCCGATCACGTGGGGGCCGTTAACACCCAAGTTTGACGCTGCAGCCCCGCTCAGCAGCACCCGTACAGTGAGCACGGCCGCCGACGGCACGCGCACGACGACCACCACCACGATTCAAAGCGCGGGCTTTCAGGCCAGCGCCCAGCTCAATCAGCCACTGGCAGGCGGCACCTTGACAGGCAATGCGCAGCTCACCGGCAACAGTGATCGTAAACAGGCGCTTCGCTACAGCACGGCACAAGCCAACGCAGAGAAAATCGACCTCGCTTCCTACGCGCTGGAGTGGAAAAACGATGGCACCGCCGCAGGTCTCGGCAACGCGAATTTTTCTGGCCAGCATCCGCTGTTGTGGAGCAGCAGCAATCGCGGCGCGTTTGTCACGCAAAAAATCGGCTCAATGTTCGACGTAGGTCTGGTGGCGCAAAACGCGACGCCAGTCGTAGGCTTTCCCAACGCCTTGGGGCTCTACAACACCGCGCATCATTTCGCCGCAGGGGTGGTCGGTGTCGAGCTGATGCCGGATCGGGCCAAGGCAATGCGCGTCGAGCTGTTTATCATCGACGCATCCCAGAGCAGCGCGTTGCCGCCACCCGTGCCGCCTGATCCCGCGAACGACCCGCTGCACACCTCCACACTGCGACCGTGCAAGGATGCGTTCGAGGTGCAACAAGTCACCGCATCGGGCAACACGACCACCTGCAACACCGCGATCGCACCGGTCTCGCAAAACCAGTCCGGCGCCTTTCAAGCCTCACGCAGTCGCGGGTGGGGTGCGCGTATCTTCGCCAGCACCGCAGATCAGGCGCTGCGTGCCGACCTCGCATGGGCCAGCAGCCGCCACCAAGACCTTGCCAACGCTGGCACGCAGGGCACCGCGTCGAGCAATCAACGCGCGTGGCAGGCCGACATGGGCTATGACGTCCTGAAAGATTTCAAAGTCACCGAGCGGTTGCCGCTGGCGATCACCACCACCGCCAAAGTCGAACATGCCGACCCGTTTTACAAAAGCCTCGCCGGTCAATGGCAGGCCGACTATCGGCAGACCACGACGGCGGCGAACTTCAATCTCGGCCCCATAACCGCAACCGTAAACGACATGCGCCGCATCGACAACGTGTCGCGCGATGCGACGCGACTTCGCAATGATGCCGACAGCCAAAACCTCTCTGTGACCGTACCTTTCGGGCAGCTTTTTGCGGCGAAGGATGCCAAGCCCAACCCGCTGATTCCCAGCCTTTCGGTGAATGCGTTGCACATGAAAATGTTTGCAACCGACGTGCCCGCAGCGGTCAAGGCCGAGACCGTGCCGAACAGCATCACCACCACGCTCGGCGGCACCGTGAACTGGACGTTCGAGCGCTGGACAGCAAGCTACGGCGCAACGCGTACGCTTCAGGACAATCAGCAAATCGGCTCGGAAGACAAAGATCAGGTGACGCTCACCCACACCGTCAACGGCACGTGGCGACCCACCGACACATGGAGCCTGAACGCAAACATCGCGCCCAGCCGCATGAGCGCCCGCGACACGCGCATTGTGACCACTCGGGCCCCGATTCAGTTTGGAGCCAATTTCAATGATGCCGCCGCAAAAGAAGGCTGGACCTTGCTGGGCAACGTCAACTTTGAAAAGAACCGCGACAACGTCGGTCAGGCCAGCGGAAAAACCTTCGGCGCGAACATCGCTGTCGGCAAAAAAATGCTGTTCCTCTCGTTTTGGGGGCGACCGTTACCAGGGCAAATTCAGCTGCGCTACTCGCTCAATACGACGACAACGCGTACCACCGATCTGACCACGTTTGTCGTCAGCGACACCCGTCAAAAAACCTCCGTGGTCATGCTCGACTTCACGTTGAGTTTGTTTTAAGGGGACCGAGCCATGAATATTTTTAAGCGGTTAAACGTGATCAATCAAACGATGGCGCGCTGCGCTGCACTGCTCCTGTTTATATCAGCAAGCTTTGGCGCATGGGCCGTGCCACAAGTCACGGTCACTCCGCCGTCGATATTTTCGTTCGGGACGCAGACGGTCGGCAGCGCTACCAGTCAGACATTTACGGTGAGCTCGATTTTGGCGGTGCCGGTGGATATCACCGGCATTTCGGCACCTCCCGCAGGGTTCGCGTTCACTGGCGGCACCTGCACCGTGGGCTACAGATTAGGGGCTCCATGCACATTGATCTTGAGTTTCACCCCAACTGCCGCGATAACGTATGTTGGCAGCATTACTCTGTCGACGGCCGCAGCTGCGGTGGGGACCCCCGTGCCCGTTCAATTTAACGGAACCGGTGCCGCACCACCCACCCCGGCAATCACCGTAACGCCGTCAACGCTTGCGTTCCCTAATGTCGTCGCAGGGCTGCAAAGCGGCGTGTTGAGCTACACGGTGCGCAATAGTGGAGCGGTCAATGTGACGGTGTCTAACGTCAATCTGGCGTTGAATGTACCGGGTGCGTTTGTACCGTGGCCGGGCACCTGCATCGGCACAGTGCTGGCACCGGGCCAAACCTGCGTCCAAGCCTACCGTTTTGCACCACCAACACCGGGTACCTACTCCGGCACCGCAAGTTTCTTTCTGGCGGGCGTTCCCACGCTGGCCGCGCTGGCGAACCTCACGGGGTTTTCAACGGCCCCGACGCCAGTGCCGCCCACCGCAGTGATCGCAAGCGGTAGCTTCCCTCCCACGACGATTGGGACCACCAGCGCGCCCGTCGTGATCAACATACAGAACCCCAACACGCAGCCAATCACCCTGACCGGCTACACCGTTGACCCGGCGTTCACGGTGGTCAGCACGACCTGCGCCGCGTCGCTTGCCGCTTCGCAAACCTGCACCTACACCGTCACCTTCAAACCCAACGTGGCGGGCACCGTCAACACGCCATTTACGGTGAATACCAGCGCGGGCGCAGCGTCCGTACCACTCAGCGCAACGGGGGTCGCAACAGGCACACCCGTCCCGCCTAGCGGCACTGTCACGCTCGCGCCAACGACCGCCAATTTCGGCGCGGTAACCGTGGGCAATCAGAGCACCGTGCGGCCATTCACTGTGCAAAACAGCACGACCGCTGCGGTAACCCCGTTGCAGGTGATGGTGAGTGCCGGATTTACCCAAAGCAACAACTGTGGCACTACCCTGGCTGCGGGCGCGAGCTGCACGATAAACGTTCAATTCGCCCCGCTTGCGGCTGGCACGGCCAGTGGTTCGTTGAACGTAACCGCTCCGGCTTCAGCGCCCAACGCAGCCGTAGCGCTGAGTGCCGCGCTGACCGGCACGGCCACCGCCGTCGCCCCGGTAATCACTCCGGTAGTAACGCCCCCCGGCTCGGTCATTTCAACCAATCCGCGTGCGATAGCCGCATCAATCACGGCGACGACGAGCCAGTTCATCGCGTACTCGTTTAGCGCTGGCATACCCAGAGTAGCGGCGGCAGACGGAATCTTCTGCACCGCGCTCACGATACCCACGCCTGTCAGTGGCGCTACTGGCAGCTACCCCTGCGTTAGCAACACAGAGTTTGCCCGGCATCCGACCGATCAAACCAGTTTCCGCACCGTTCAGCAAAACGGCAGCGTCGTGCGCGCCACGGAAACCATCCGCATTCCCTCAGCGGTCACCCGCACCGCGCAGAGCCTGGGTGCGGCCACCTTCTACTTTGTGCGCCGCTTTGAACCACTCGGCTTCGCGGTGGTGGAGATTCGCGCCACCGGTGCCATCATGAATGCGCCCATAGCGTTGAGTGATGTCCGCCTCGTGTTCGACACGTCGCAAGGCCCGCAGTCGCTGGTTTTCGTGGCGCGCAGTGCGGCCCTTCCACCGGTCACGGCCACACTCTTCTACACCGGCTCCGGCGTGTTGCGAGGCCGTTGGGAACTGGTGCTGCCCGGTGACGTTGCCCCCACCGAACGCGACCTGTTACCCGAGGCCAGCTTGCCCAGAAGCGAGCGCGGCACGCAGCGGAGGTACTTTTTGCTGCAACGCTTCGAGCAGCTGCTGCCCGGCAATGGCCGCGCTGAACTGAAGCTGCCGTCAATCAATCCGGTGCTCGGTGCGACCGCCTTCGACGGCCAGTATCAACTGCTGCTGCGCATCGAGGCCGAGCCGAGCATCTACGGCGGCGAATCGGGTGCTGCCAACTTTGCTATGCCACTGCTGCGCTACTTCGTCGGCAGCATCACCGCACCCGCCGCGCGCATCGCGCTCATCACCGCCACCGTCAATTTCGTCGGCGCACAGCCCACATTCAACTGGAGCCCGGTGGCGCAAGCCCGCTACTACCGCGTAGAAGTCGCCGACCGCAACAACACCGTGACCTACAGCGCCATCGTGCGCGACTCCGAACGCAGCTACAGCGCGCTGCCCGGTCTCTCCGCAGCGCCCGGCAGCCAGTGGCGCGTGCAGGCAATCGATGAAACATCGCAGCCGGTGGGCGAAAGCCCGTGGCGTGCGCTGATCGCTCAATAAACAGATTTTTCTCGGATGGCCGGTTTTTACTTTCCACTGCGTTATAGAGGGAGCGAAGCTTGCTTAAGGCACCCCGCGCAGATGGCGACGCCGCTAAACCAACCGGTTGCACAACACGAAATAGTGAGGACTGGATCTCACACTAGGACACCTCGTACCGAACCTTAAACACAACATAAACGGAGATCAAACATGAAAAAAACACTGTTCAGCATACAGATAGCCGGCATCCTTTTTTTTGGAATTTCAAACTGGGCGGACGCCACCAATTTCAAATGCATCGCAGAGCACGCGGCCGCTTGCGAAAAGCTCTGCGTAGGAGCAGGCGGGAGTTGGTCATCCACTGACAACTCATGTTGCGACGCAGCAAGGATTGCAACTAGGCCGACGTGGCCCACGATGTTGGAGCTTGAGCGACTTTATTCGTCTCCCCCAAAAAATTCTGTCGAGGCGGCGCGACCTGCGAATCAATCCGTCCCAAGTTCTTCGACTAAGAAATGAAAGGTCACCAATCATGAACGCAACATTCATTAAAGCCCTAGTAGTGACTCTGTTCGCAGCCTTAATCAACCATGCTTACGCGACACTCATTATGGCCTGTACGGGATCAAGCTCCTCATGCGGAGGCCTTTGCGCGGCGCTTGGGGGGGGGCAGTCGCCAATCGGGTATGGCGCGAATGGTGACCTATGGCTGTGCAACGCCGCGATCGCTCAACCAGGGAATTCAAATCCGATTGCCTCATTCAACCCAACGTCAGAAATCGCACCTGCAACAAGAGGCACGCCCCGGTGCGCGGCCGTCCGTCGCGACTTCGTCAACAAGCCCGGCTTACCCCCTGTAGCCATCAACAAGGCGAGCAATATTGATCTGATCAAGGTGCCCGGCGTCAACGCTAGCTCAGCACAAAAAATAATAGCTGAGCGGGGCATACGCGAATTTTCGGACTGGGACGACGTGTTGCAGCGCGTTGACTCGATGCGCTGCATTGACTTCACTGGTTCGCCGTTGCAGGTTATGTCGCGCGCATATAACCCGCGCGGCGGCGAGCCGAAGTTCCCTGGTTTTTGAATGCGAGCGGGGCGAAGTGCGGTTGCGCAGTTGGACACACCGTGTCCACCATTCCGCGTCGAATCAACCTTAATCCTATAGCAACGGCAGGGTGGGCAGAGGCTGCCCACCCTACGAAACTGGACGCCGACGCAGATCTCTGTGATGCAGGCGCTATTCAACCAAGGAAGAGTCAACCCCACCGGCATTTCCGCCCGCGCAAACATCAGCCAAACGTGCCGCTAACCCCTTGCTCCACGCAAAACTTCCTGCATCAACAAAATCTCAACGCCGAGGAATGCGCAAAATGGACTCAGTGAACCTTTCAATCGAAAAATCCGGCCGGCGCGGATGGAGCATGCCGTGGCAATGCGTCAAGTTCGCAGCAATGGTCGTCGCGAGCGTCACCTTGTTCGCAGGCTCGGCGTTTGCCCTTACGCACTGCGGCGGCTCAGCCGGTGGCATGTTTCCATCAGCGCCCACCACGGGCCTGTGCAGCGCCGGCTATTCCGTTTACGCGCCGGTCACGCCACTGGGCGCGACTCAGTTTCAGTGGAAGTGCGCGGTGAACGGATTTACCGGTTGGGTGCTAACCACCGTCGAGGCCTGCACCGCCAACAAAAAATACAACGGACAATGCGGATCGGCCAACGGCACCGCCACCGCTAGCGCACCCACCGCAAACCACTGCTTACTCGGCACAGCCTCCACTCCCGCGCTGTCGGGCACTAATTACAACTGGACGTGCGCTGGCATCATGCCCGCCACCGGTGCCACTATCGTTAACTGCGCCGCCCCGGTCGCGCCCTCGATCGTCCAGGCGGTCAACGAAACGGTGTCCACCGCAGCGGGCACTGCGGGCAACGAAAACGTGCGCGCCAACGACACCGCACCGCCGGGATCTGTCTACTCGCTCGCAGCGGGCAGCACCTGTTCACCTTTGAGCATAACGGCGTTGGGCGTCGTCAACTACACAGCGCCAGCTGCGGGGCAAAGCTGTTCGGTGAACTACACCGTGTGCAACTCGGGGCAATGTTCGAACGCGACTTTGACGGTGAATGCCACGGCTGCTCCCTTAATCGTGCAGGCCGTCAGCGAAGCGGTCACCGCGACTGGAGGCGCATCAGGCAGCGAAAACGTGCGCGCCAACGACACCGCACCACCGGGATCTGTCTACTCGCTCGCAGCGGGCAGCACCTGCAACCCGATCAGCATCACCGCGCTCGGCGTAGTGAGCTACTCCGCCCCTCCCGTAGGGCAAAGCTGCACGGTCAATTACACGGCCTGCAACTCGGGGCAATGTTCGACGGCAACGCTAACGGTGAGCGCCCCCGTGCCTTTGAAAACGATTGGTGTGGTCGTCTCTGGCTTGCCGTCTGGCGCAAGTGTCGTGTTGCAGAACAACGGCGCAAACAACCTGACGGTATCCGCCAATGGTGCGGCCACCTTTGGTACGGGAGTGGCGGGGGCATATGCCGTTACTGTTGCGACGCAGCCGACCGGGGCCACCTGCGTCGTGTCGGCGGGTGCAGGCACGGCAACGGCGAACGTGTCCAACATTGCCGTGGTGTGCACACCTGGACGATTCTCATTGGTACCGAAAGCCGCAGGTGGGTTTTATGACGTAACACTGGTGTCGAAAACCGCCGGTGGGTTTTATGACGTGAAGGAGTGCGTGAAAGACAAAGTGACGGGCTTGATCTGGGAGGGTAAAACATTGGCTGGACCTCGTTCGGTTGGTATCGGGTTTTCAAATTTGGACGATCCCAATCAGGCGCAAGTCGCAAATAATTCTGGAGGCGTTTGGGTAATTACCAACCCGACACCGTCGCAGGTGGCTGCGTCTACCAATACTATTGGTTACAAAAATTATGTGAACAGTGCCGCGTTATGTGGATTCGTAGACTGGCGTCTGCCCACAAGAACGGAGTTGCAAAACCTATCGGTAGCAGTCGGAGGCCCATCAGGAAACGACCTGCAGGTTTGGTTTCAAAATCAGCAAGGCTGGTTGTGGACTTCTACGATATTTCAAGTGGGTAGTCACCCCGGTACATTTGTGGAGTTCGCAAACGGCTCCTCCTTCGGACAAGGACGAACAACCCCCTTGGGCGTTCGCCTCGTTCGCTGAACACAATTTCTCAAGAATTCGGAAGCAATCATCACGTACCCACTGAAACTGTCTACACCCGCCAAACTCATCCCACGCCTACTCGCCGCCGCAGTCAGTTAGGGTGGGCATCCCGTGCCCACCAACACGTGCCCAGACAACCATTTCTGTCATGCAAAGTCCCGGTGGGCAGAGTCTGCCCACCCTACGCAAAATGCGCCCGTTGCCGCACTCCAAATCAAATTTTTTCCCTCTAAAATCAGTAGCCCACGATGACATCCCCCAACCGCCGTCGATTACTCGCCGCACTCGCAATCGCACCGCTCGGGAAGATCACCTTCGCGCAAGACAAAACGCCGGACATAAGCCCCGCCGCGTGCAGCACCGAGAGACGCTTTCGCCGCGTCAAAAACAAGTCCAACACCAGCAAAACGCAGGCGAATATGCGTTGCTTTCCGCCAGGCACGCCGCTTAATCAGCTGGACTACGAGGCGGTCGACAGCGCGGGCAAAGCGGTGTTTACCGATACGCTCGATTGGCAATCACCGTGCGACAGCAAGACGACGGCCACCGTCACGTGGACGGTGCGCATGCACAACGCTCCGCAGAAAAATAACGAAACAACCACCGCACTCTGGTTTCAAGGCAGGCAGCTCACGGGCTCCGCGCATTCGCTCGATCAAATGCGCGCTGGCAGCACCCAAAGCTTTACGCATCGCCTCACTGCCGAAGAAACGGCGCGTGGTCGCGTGAGCCTGTTTGCGCAGGGCACGGCCGTCGTCGAATTCGTCATCGTCATGTAACGTCGGTGATCGGATCACCGTTGCGGGTATCGCGATTTAGCGCAGACAATAGTTGGAAGGACTCATGAGAAATATCGCTGCAAAAATTGAAAGGGCGTGTGCGTTGACGTGCGCGCTGCTATTTACAGGTGCCGCAAGCGTCGCACAGGCACAAAACCTGGTGCCCTGTGTGGGGTGGACGGTAGAAATAGGCAAGGCCCCCAGCACACCGAACGGCAATTCAACTAACCTGCACCATGTGCTACTCAACGCCGCAGGCGAATTCACCGACAGCAATCTCGCCCCCGGCGTTTGGCGCGCCTACACGCCAAACGTTGTCCCGTATGCCGATGCGACGGTCGGCAGTGATGGCATGCTGCGGGGTAAGTTCCTATGCGACAACCCGAATTCACCGACCGTGATGACGATCACCGCAAGCGGCACCCAAGCGCCGCCGCGCTCGGCAGGCCTAAGTGGGGCATCGGCCATCAGCGTGCCAACGGTTGCCTTGCCGAGTTCTGGTACGTCTTCGACCACCACCACCACGCCGAATGTACGGGGCTGCGCGAAGATTGCGGCGCACTATGAATTGACCACCGGCAACGGCGCAGCAAAGATCGTCAATGTCAGCAACAGTTGTGCATTCACCGCCGTCAACTCAAACAATCAGCCCACGACCGTCGCGCCGGGTAGCTACAAAGTTTACGGCTGGGTGAGTCCCGACGCGCCGCCCACTGCGCAAGCCGTGGTGCAACAGACACCATTCACCGTCACCAGCAACGGCAAGCTCAAAGGCAAATTCGAATTTGACACGGTGAGTGGCAGCTGGAAGCTTACGCAAACGCCATAATTCTTACCGTTCTTTGACTTCATTGTTGTAACGGCTTTATCGCAAAAAGCGCATCAAATACTGAGCGCAGATTGGGATCAGTGAGACCATCTCAATCCACCGCGCCATTGCTATGGGAATGACGCTGATTCGCTGAGGTTTGGTGGGCACCGAGTGCCCACCAAATGCATCTATGGATTGCGTGGCGATTCGCAAGCGCCCCAGTACCCTTTGCGGATGTCAAGTGTTCCGAACATATTCCAGGCCGTCGGGCCACTGTCGTTATGCAGCGTGTTGATAAGCGAATGTGTTTGGTTGCTACCGAATGGGCCAATGCTAGTTGACCCGGTTCCTCCAGGCCCGTTCAACGGATTGAAGCTGTTTTGAGGCGCAAACACCGTCGGGCTTGGTGCGTCAAAGGTCAGTTTGGCGCTATTGTCGGCACGGTAGGTATTCACATCTGCTCTTGCGATGTTGCCACTGCAAAGGCAAAACTGGATTTCTGACTTGAAATCTCCACCCGTAGCGTCAGTGTTGATTGACGGCGTGACACTGACCCAATTCGCTCCTGGCGTTCCCGAGTAAGTATTGCTGGGCCAACTGTAAAGTGGTCCGGCCGGACTGGTGCGAACCCAACGGCTAATGCCTGTAAGCGAAATATTGAGAGGTCCTGCGCCTTGACACTTGTCTGGCGGCGCGCACACAAGGCGATTGATCACCGTTACCTGTGCAGGCGCGCCTGTCACGCCGTTCCCGGTCACAGCTGTCGTGTTGCCGCCAGCGGGCTCGTACTTGGGCTCTTCCCACTTGCAGCCCTCGGGCGCGGGTGGCAATCGGTTTTCAGTCACATTGACATTAAAGGTAAATTGCGGATTGAAGTTCGCGGGCGGCTGACCGGTGACGATGAGTTGCTTGTTAATTTTGACGTCGGCGACGAGCGGACGAATGCGTTCGGCATCCTGCGCCACGGCAGCGCCCACCGCCAGCGCCATGGTTGAAAAAGCGGCTGCTTTTCCGAGCGATGTTGCGAATGTTTCTTTCATGATGACTTCTCTTTCAAATTTGAAATGACTACGGCCTAAAAATGAGTCGGCGAACGCGGGACGAAACCGCGCGCACCAAGCCCTGCGCCAAAAGTGGCGCTACGTTTTGAGCTACTGAGGGTCGCCCGCAGATCGCACAGGCATCGGCCAGATCGAGCTACGTCAGAGCGGTTGTGCAGCGCGCGCCACGGAGGGGAGGCGAGCGCTACAAACCGTTCTACTCAATTCAAACGGGGCACGGAGAAGAAAGCGGCCAAAAGCGATGAAAAATGTTTTTTCGCCGCGATGTCGCATGTGACCTGTCGTTTACGTTTAGGGGCCGGTGCGTAGCGTGGGCACCCCGTGCCCACCAACCCCTCAGAAGGTTTCCGTAGCCGCATGGCAAATAACGGTGGGCAGAGGCTGCCCACCCTACGAAACTGGGCAGCCAAGACGAGTCTGATCGCCCAATCGCCACCCTCCCCCTCCCCCTTTGTGGGGAGCTTCAACCGAGAAGGATGGATAACGATTCACCTTTCGCGATGAACCGGACACCGCGGTCGCATTGATGCGAAAGCGGGCTGTCGCGCTCAGTTCGATCCCAAAAAACGCTGACGCAATTTCTGGCGGTTTTCGTTGCCAGTCGCGTCGTTTTCGTGAAGAACATTTCATTTCAATCAATTGGCCGGCTTTGCAAACTGAGCGCGTTTGAGTGAGTACGACAGATCACTCAGCGCAGTAACCATCCGTCGAGTCCCAGCCCCTATCCGCCAAAGACAAAATCAAAGGAACACCATGAAAAATCTCATCATTCGCAGCGCGCTCGCATTGTCAGTTGCCTTCTCCGTTCAAGCAATGGCGGCGGGTTCGTCTCCGTGGCTTGACCGCGATTTACCCAGTGGCGTCGGTGAATTCGAAACCACTAAAGACCATTTGAAAATGACCTGCCGCATCAAGGGTACGAATGCTCCCGTCACTAACGGCAACCCGGTGGGCTACACCTGCAGCACTGATCCGGGCGCGATTTGCAAAAACGCGAACGTTGTGGGCGGATGCAAAGATGTGGAGGTGATGTACTCGTGGGGGTCGAGCCGCCCCGGCGTGAATCCAGCGCACGGCCCCGGACACACGGGCTGGCTGGATCGCGACAATCCGTCCGGCACGGGCGACTGGGAGACCACCAAAGACTTGCTGAAAATCGCCTGCCGCTTCACCGTCGGTCACGCTGCCGTGACCACCGGCAGTCCAGCGGGGTACACCTGTGCACCGCTGCCGGGCGGCCTCTGCAAAAACAACGTGCCAGCGGGCAATAAGTGCAAGGACATGCAGGTGCAGTACAGCTGGTAGATGATTGGCATGCCGAGCCCTTAAACGGGCTGGGTCTGAAGGATGACGGCACCACGCATTTTTTCGTTCATGCGGTGGCAATGAAATTGTGCTTTGGCGGCATTTCAAGTGAGCGCAGTTAAGAGTCGACACAGCATCGCCCAGTACGAACCGTTCAGTGCGGAGTCGTTGATGCCATGCGATTCGAACGTCGTGCGCAGCCAGACATAAAAAAAGCACCCGAAGGTGCTTTTCTTACGCGACCAGTGCAGAGATTACTCTGCTGCTGCAACCGCCGCCACGTACGGAATAATATTCGCGTAAGTGCGGTTTTTCTCGCCCTTGACCACGAACTGAACCGTGCCCATCATTGTGGCGAACAGGGTGTGATCCTTGCCCATGCCGACGTTGACGCCTGGATGAATCGTGGTGCCGCGCTGACGCATGATGATGGTGCCAGCGTTGATCAGTTGACCGCCGTAGCGTTTAACGCCCAGACGTTTCGATTCGGAATCGCGACCGTTGCGGGTTGATCCGCCGCCTTTTTTATGTGCCATGGTTTAACTCCTCTCGACTTACTTACGAACGCCGCCGACGAGCTCTTCGGTGAGCTTGTCGAATGCTGCCCAGTCACCTTTGGCGGCAAGCGCTGCTTGCTCGGCCCAGGTTTCTGGCTTGGCCATGTTGAAACTGCTGCCGGCTGCATCGAGAACCGCCTGAACGGATTCGACAGAAGCTTTTGACAATGCATCAAACGTGTTGATGCCAGCGTCAACGAGCAGGCCGGCGATCTTTGGGCCAACGCCTTCGATCAACTCCAGATCATCGCTGCCGTCGCGCTTTTTGCCGCGTACTTTGGCTGCTTTTTTGGCTGGAGCCGCTTTGGCCGCTGTCGTTGTTGTTGCTGCTGCTGCGGGGGTCGCAGCGCCTGCAACATAGGGCACAACAACGGGCATATCTGCCTTGGCCAGTTCAGTGCCGTTGGCACCGAAGATTGCCGAGAAGAAAACCTCGGTGTAGTTTTGACGATGACCGCCATGACGCTGGTAGTGCTTACGGCGACGCATCTTGAAGATGGTGACCTTATCGCCGCGACCGTGCGAGACAACTGTTGCATCGACTTTCGCCCCTGAGACCAGAGGCGCGCCAAACACCAAATCTGCACCCGCACCGACGGCGAGAACTTCATTGAAAGTGATGGTGGCGCCGATGTCTGCAGGTATCTGTTCTATCTTTAATTTTTCGCCAGCGGAAACACGATACTGCTTTCCGCCGGTTTTTATGACCGCATACATTTTGTGAGCTTACCTTTGATGGATTTATGTGCCCCACGAGATTGAATGGCAAAAAGCGCATTCATCGCGAAGAGCCCGAGAGTATAGCCCGATTAGTGCGAATTTGCACGTTTTCGGCCTGAACTGTGCAGCCCTTGTCCGGTTGTACCGAGTTCTCGCGGCGTGCAAGCGTGCCGTCACCTAGAATTCCCGACATGATTTCCATTGGTTTGAGCACGTCCGACAGCCTCCGGCACCACCTCCGCGACGAACTTTCTGCCCTCGACTGTCAACTCAAAAGGACACTCGACTCCGAAGTTGTCCTGATTCGGTCAATTTCTGATTACATCGTTTCGGCAGGCGGCAAGCGCTTGCGCCCGATGCTGGTTTTCCTTGCCGCACAGGCGCTGGGCGCTGATTCGAAGTCCGCGCTGGTGGTTGATCTGGCCGCGACAGTGGAGCTGATTCATACCGCCACCCTGCTCCATGATGATGTGGTCGACGAGTCCGATCTGCGTCGCGGGCGGGCGACGGCGAATGCGGAATTTGGGAATGCTGCGAGCGTGCTGGTCGGGGATTTTCTCTACAGCCGGGCGTTTCAGGTCATGGTCGGTACTGGCAAGATGCGCGTGCTCGCCCTTTTGTCCGAAGCGACCAACCGCATCGCCGAGGGCGAAGTCATGCAGCTCATGGCGCTCGGCAAACTCGACCTGACCGAAGCGGATTACATGCAGGTGATCGAGGCGAAAACGGCGAAATTGTTCGAAGCCGCCGGGGCGCTGGGCGCGATTGCCGCCGAAGCCGCGCCCCAGGCCGAACGCGCGCTTTCGGAATACGCGCGCAGGCTGGGCGTCGCTTTCCAGATCGCTGACGACGTGCTTGACTATCGAGGCGACGCCAGCTCGCTGGGCAAGAGCCTTGGCGACGACCTGGCCGAAGGAAAACTCACGCTTCCGATCATCATCGCGCTGCAGCGCGGGTCAGAACGCGGCAAAGCTCTGGTGCGAGAAGTCATCGCGAAACCACACGCCGTCGAGCGCGAGCAATTCACGCAGGTGATGGCGGTGCTTGAGGACTGCGGCGCGCTTGACGCCAGTTTGCAGCGCGCACAACACGAAGCTCAAGCAGCAGCCCGGGAGATCGCAAATTTGCCGGATTCTGAGGCGAAAAAGTGGATGCTAGAATTATCTGAATACGCGGTGAAGCGCAACTTCTAAGCGGGTCTTCGCCGAAGTAGCGGGCTAATTTTTTGGACAAAATTCGGCCCGGTTTCGGGGTGTAGCTTAGCCTGGTAGAGCGCTACGTTCGGGACGTAGAGGCCGGAGGTTCGAATCCTCTCACCCCGACCAGATTTCCTCAAAAAATTACTTTACAGCTATTTTCTGTCAGCCTCACGGCATTGGGGCTAGCAGCGCGTTTTCACGTTTATCGACTTTGGCTTAATTTGTCGGCCAGCCCAAGTGCGGGCAGTGCTTTAGCGAAAAGCTATCGGTGCAACTACGACGCCAGTTGCTGTTCCAGCTGATGCAGCACGCGGTAACACGGCAACACCTTTGCCACGCTCGAATTTGGCTCGCGGCCTTCTTTGATCGCCGCGAAAAATTCGCGATCTTGCAGTTCGATGCCGTTCATGGAAACCGCGACCTGGCTCACGTCAATCTTCTCGTCTTTGCCGTTGAATAAATCGTCATAGCGGGCGATGTAGGTCGCGTTGTCGCCGATGTAGCGGAAGAAAGTGCCTAGTGGGCCGTCGTTGTTGAACGAAAGGCTTAGCGTGCAGATCGCGCCGTTCGCGGCCTTGAGCTGAATCGACATGTCCATCGCGATGCCTAGCGCCGGGTGGATCGGGCCTTGCACTGCGTTCGCTTTCACGATCTCGCCACCGGTTTGGTACGCAAACAAATCCACCGTGTGCGCAGCGTGATGCCACAACAGATGATCGGTCCAGCTGCGCGCCTGACCGAGCGCGTTCATGTTGGTACGACGGAAGAAATAGGTCTGCACATCCATCTGCTGGATGTTGAATTCGCCCGCCTTGATTTTGTTGTGAACGTACTGATGGCTCGGATTGAAGCGGCGCGTGTGGCCGCACATTGCTACGAGTCCTGAGGTCTTCGCGAGCGCCGCAACCGCCTCTGCGCCTGCCAGCGAATCGGCGAGCGGAATTTCGACCTGCACATGCTTGCCCGCCTTCATGCAAGCGATGCTTTGCTCAGCATGCATCTGCGTCGGCGTGCACAGAATCACGGCGTCGACGTCTTTCAGCGCGAGGCTGTCGGCTAAGTCTGTGGTGACGTGACCGATGCCGTATTTGGCCGCCGTTTCTTTCGTTTTGTCGAGATCACGGCTGATGAGAGAGACGACTTCCACCCCGTCAATCAGCTTGATTGCGTCGAGATGTTTGATGCCGAATGCGCCCGCGCCAGCCAGTGCAACTTTGATCGTTTTGTTCATTTAATTATTCTCCAGAATGAGGTGGCCCACCGCCGTGTTCGACGCGGGGACATGGTAAAAACGGTGCTTGACTGTAGGCGCTTTGTCACTCATCGCGCCGCGCGCAATGAGCCACATCACAAGCTCAATGCCCTCCGAGCCAGCTTCGCGAACGTAGTCAATGTGCGGCACGCTTGCGAGCCCATCCGGGTCAGCAATCAGCCGGTCGAGAAATGCGTTATCCCACTCACGATTGATGAGTCCTGCGCGTGGCCCCTGCAGCTGATGACTCATGCCGCCCGTGCCCCAGATATGCACGTTGAGCGGTTCATCGTACGTCTCCACCGCTTTGCGAATTGCGCGGCCTAAGTTGTAGCAACGTCGCCCCGACGGCACCGGATATTGCACGACGTTCACCGCGAACGGAATGACCGGGCAGGGCCAAACTGAGGGTTGACCGCACATGAGCGAGAGCGGTACGGTCAGGCCGTGATCCACATCCATCTTGTTGACGATGGTGAGATCGAAATCATCCTGAATGACTGACTGCGCAATGTGCGAAGCCAAATCGGGATGGCCTCTCACCACAGGCACTGGCCGCGGCCCCCAGCCTTCGTCGGCGGGCGTGTACGAATCCGCGCAACCGATGGCGAAGGTCGGGATCATCTCCAGACTGAAGGCCGTGGCGTGATCGTTGTAGACGAGAAAAATCACATCTGGCTTGTTGTCCTTCATCCACTGTTTGGAGTAGTCGTAACCCGCGAACAGCGGCTGCCAGTAGGGCTCGGTGGTCTTGCCGAGGTCAAGCGCCGCCCCAATAGCCGGGACGTGCGACGTGAAAACGCTTGCCGTGATTTTTGCCATGACTACAGCCTTCCCTGCGCGGTCGAAGTGCCCTGCGGCTGTCGATGCTTTTGCGCGTTGCCATCTTCACCGACGACGCGATTGCCTTCGACCGAACGACCGCCTGCGATCATCATGTTGCGATACTCCTCTTCGGTCATGCCGGTCATGCTGCCTGCCATTTGCTGAAAACTTTTGCCATGCGTCGCACCGAGTTTCGCCAGAAAATAAATGTTGCCGCCGAGCGAAATGCACCAGTTCAAGTTGCGCGCTAGTGCCGCCTCTTTCTGCGCTTCGGTCATCGGCCATTCGTCGAGATACGCGCGCTCATTCGCCTTAAAACGCTCGCGGTTTTCATGCTTCATGAGTGACATGCAGAACTGGTTCAACCAATAGCCTTTGCGCGATTGCTCCGCGTCAAAAATCGTGGTGCCAGGTACGTCGAGATACGGTTTGTCGAGTGACATTTATTGCTCCTCGGGCCAGTACAAACGCATCGGATTGTCAACCAGCAATTTGCGTTGCAACTCCGTCGTGGTTGCGATGTGCGGAATGAAATCAACCAGCAGGCCGTCGTCCGGCATGTGATCTTTCAGGTTTGGATGCGGCCAGTCGGTGCCCCAGAGCACGCGGTCTGGGAACGTCTCGACGATGCGTTTGGCGAATGGGATCACATCGCGGTAGGCGTTCTGCTCACCACTAAGCGCTTTCGGGCCGGTCACTGAAAGTCGTTCCGGGCAACTCACCTTCGACCACACGTTTTTATGCTCGCGCATGAATTTTTCGAACAGCGCGAATTCGGGTCCATCAACGGGTTTCGTCACATCCGGTCGCCCCATGTGATCGACCACCACAGTCGTTGGCAGCGCCGTGAAAAAGTCCCACAGCTCCGGCAAATCAACCGCTTCGAAATAAATCACCACATGCCAACCGAGCGGCGCGATACGTCGGGCGATCTCCAGCAATTCATCCTTCGGCGTGAAGTCAACAAGACGCTTGACGAAATTGAACCGTACGCCGCGAACACCCGCCGCGTGCATCGTCTGCAACTCGGCATCGGTGACCGCGCGCTTGACGGTGGCAACGCCGCGCGCCTTGCCGTTGCTGTGAATGAGTGCATCGACCATCGCGCTGTTGTCAGCGCCGTGGCACGTGGCCTGCACGATGACATTTCGCGCAAAACCCAACTGATCGCGCAGCGCAAACAACTGCGCTTTCGACGCGTCGCAGGGCGTGTATTTACGTTCCGGCGCAAACGGAAATTCGTCACCTGGCCCGAACACATGGCAATGAGCATCCACCGCGCCGGCGGGCACTTTGAAGCTGGGTTTCGACGGGCTGGCGTACCAGTCCATCCAGCCGGGTGTTTTTTCAAATTTCATGTTGAGATTGATTATGAGTTGAGCGTTCGTTGCGTCGGATGAGTCAGGTTTTCTTCTGAGCAGCTTTTTGCTACTCGCCCCGTTTCATATGGGCTTAGATCGTAAATTTGTCGCATATCGATAATCGACCAAATCTGCTCTCTACCCTTATAAATACGTGGTTTACACAAAAAAGCTGTTGTCGTTTTTAGTCCGGCTTGATGTTGGCCTCACGCACGAGCTTTTCGTAGCGTGCGCGTTCCGAGCGGATCAGCGCACCGAACAGCTCGGCACTTCCCGCAATGACTTCGCCACCGACGCTCGCCATGCGCTCGCGCACTTCCGTCGATTGCAATGCTTTCTGCACTTCTGCGTGAAGTTGCGCAACGATCGGCTTGGGCGTTGCGGCGGGCGCGACAAATCCGTACCAGACCGACGCTTCAAAACCGGGGAAACCGGACTCGGCAATCGTCGGCACGTCCGGAAAGATTGCAGAGCGCGTTGGGCTCATCACAGCAAGCACTTTGAGCTTGCCGCTCTTCACATGCGGCTGCGCTTCCAGCGCGTTCACAGCAACCAGCGGAAGCTGCCCGCCAATCACGTCCGTAATCGCCGGTGCGCCGCCACGGTAGGGCACATGCATGAGCTTGATGCCCGCTGCGCGCGCGAAAAGTTCTACCGCGAGATGCGGCGTCGAACCGTTGCCCGGCGTGGCGAACGACACCACACCCGGCTTCGCTTTCGCCGCAGCGATCAAGCTCGCGAGCGACGGATAACCCGCCTGTGCATTCACCGCGATCACCACTGGCACGCGGCCCACAAGCGACACGGGCACAAGATCACGCTCGGCATCAAAGGGCGCAGGTTGATACAGCGCCATGTTGGCCGCGAGCGCGTTCGCCGCGAGAAGCAAGGTGTAACCATCGGGCGCAGCGTCAATGACCGAACGCACGGCGATATTGGTGCCTGCGCCCGGTTTGTTCTCGACGATGAACGCCTGCCCCAAGCTCCCAGCCAGACTTTGACCGACCGTGCGCGCGACGATGTCGACCGCGCCGCCAGCAGCGTAGCCGACGACGATCTTGACTGGCTTGTTCGGGTAGGTTTGCGCGGCTACCGACGCAGGAAGCAGTCCGGCAAAGCACAACATCGTCGCGCCAATCGCGCCACCGAAGCTTTTCGAGAAACGTTGTCGTCGCAACGCCATGTATGTTTTCATCGTTGATGTTTCTTGCGCGTTTGAAGATTGGATGTCGAAACTAGTCAACGTAGGTAAGCCCAGCTTTTTCGAGCGGCTCACGCATCTTGTACATGTCAAGCCCGAGCACACCGGCAGCAAGCTTCGCGCGCTTCTCACCTTCAAACGATTCCCGCGCTTCGGCTGCATCGGCCACTTGTTGCGCGACTGCGGCGGGCACGACGACCACACCATCAACGTCGGCAATCACCACGTCACCGGGGTTAACCAAAGCGCCTGCACAAACAACAGGGATATTGACCGAACCAAGCGTTGCCTTGACCGTGCCTTTTGAGCTGATCGCGCGACTGAACACCGGGAATGGCATCTCGCTCAAGTCCTTCACATCACGACAACCACCATCGATGATGAGGCCGCGCGCGCCACGCGCTTTGAATGAGGTTGCCAGCAGGTCGCCAAAGAACCCGTCTTCGTTGTCCGTCGTGCATGCCGCAACGACCACGTCGCCCGGCTGCAATTGCTCGGCCGCTACGTGCATCATCCAGTTATCGCCGGGTTGCAAGAGCACGGTCACCGCGGTGCCGCACATTTTTGCGCCGGGATAGATCGGTCGCATATAGTTTTTCATGAGACCAACACGGCCCATGGCTTCATGGATTGTGGCGACGCCGAAGCGCGAGAGTTTTTCCACCGCGGCCTTGTCCGCGCGGACGATGGTGCGCTTCACGATTCCCAATTGAGTCATTGACATGATTATTTGCCCTTTGCTTTTAGTGCGGTATCGAGGCGCGAAAAAACGCGTCGCGCGTTGCCTTCAAAAATCGCGTGGCGATCATCGGCGGAAATATTCTTTGCACCATCAACGTAGCGTTTGGTGTCGTCAAAATAATGGCCCGTGTACGGGTCAATGCCGCGCACTGCGCCGATCATCTCAGACGCGAAGAGAATGTTTTTGACCGGGATCACGGTGGCGAGCAAATCGATGCCCGGCTGGTGATACACGCAGGTATCGAAGAACACATTGTTCAACAAATGATCGTTCAAACTCGGCTTCTTCATCATGTCCGCCAACCCACGGAAGCGGCCCCAGTGATAGGGCGCAGCGCCACCACCATGCGGAATCAAAAATTTAAGCGTCGGGAAGTCCTTGAACAAATTGCCTTCAAGCAGCTGCATGAAGGCCGTCGTGTCGGCGTTCAGGTAATGCGCGCCCGTTGTGTGAAAACAGGCGTTGCAGCTGGTGCTCACATGCACCATCGCAGGCAGATCGTACTCCACCATTTTTTCGTAAATGGGATACCAGTGCCTGTCGGTCAAGGGCGGTGACGTCCAATGTCCGCCTGAAGGATCGGGATTCAAATTGATGCCCACATTACCGTATTCCTTCACGCACTTTTCAAGCTCGGGAATGCAGGTTTTCGGGTCGACGCCGGGACTTTGCGGCAGCATCGCAGCGGGCACAAAACTGTCGGGGAAGAGCTGGCTCACGCGATAGCAAAGCTCATTGCAAATCGCAGCCCACGTCGCCGACACGTTGAAGTCGCCGATGTGATGCGCCATAAAACTTGCGCGCGGTGAAAAGATCGTGAGATCGCTTCCGCGCTCGTTCATGAGCTTCAACTGATTCGCGATGATTGATTCGCGCAACTCGTCGTCGCTGATTTTCAGCTCGCTGACTTTCGGCATCATCGCCGGGTCTTTGATGCCCGCGATTTGACGGTTGCGCCAGTCTTCCAGCGCTTTCGGGGCCGTGGTGTAGTGGCCGTGGCAGTCTATGATCATTTTTTTAGTGTCCTCTTTGTATTGTTGTCGGCTCAATCGTGTGGTGCAGTAGATACCGTCTTAAAAAGCAAGCAAATAAAGTGAACATTTCGCGAGCTGCCCGACTTGCGCACAGGGGCAGCCGAAACGTGCTTTTTAGGGGGAAGCTTTCGGCTGCCCCTGTGGACAAGTCTACGTTGGCGCGCTT
>JANXUB010000177.1 GCA_025352105.1 Burkholderiales bacterium
CGGCTCAACTGGCTATACCGGTCTTCGAGGTCAAAGAAGCTTGTCTGCATGCAATCGTGTCTCGTTTCAGCGTTCTACTTATAACGAGCAACCGTCGCTTGCCGTTGGCTGCTTCGCGCTGAATTTATAGGAGTGCCCTCATGTATTCCGCACTCTGCATTTCGGTGAGCCTAGACGTCGTGCGTGAAAACTCCGTTAGAACGCGCCGCGTATCGCTATCCTTCACCAAATCATCGACATTTGAAATGTCCGCGAGTGGCGCGGCAGCGCTCATGATGAGCTTCACGCGGTGATCGTAGAGCACATCGACTAACAGGGTAAATCGCCGGATGACGTTGCTGTCCTTACGGCCCAATACGGGGACGTTGGACAGCATCAACGTGTGATTCGCTTCCGCCAATTCGAGATAGTCGTTTTGTGAGCGCGCGGTTTCGCAAAGCGTCGCAAAGTCAAACCAGATCACGCCGTCAGCGCGTTTGCGCAGCGTAATTTCGCGACCCAGCAGCGTAATCGATTTTTCAGCGGAGACTTTACCGGTTGCCAATCTTGCAAAGGTGGCCGCCAGTTTGGCATCGGTGTCGGCCGACAGTGGCGTGTGATAAACGCTATCTTGCTCCAGCGTGCGACGCCGGTAATCCACGCCACTGTCTACCTGGACGACGTCCATGCTGTCCTTGATCAGCGTGATGGTCGGCACAAAATTCTGTCGCTGTAAACCCTCGGGGTAGAGCTGATCCGGCGCGTAATTAGACGTCATCACGAACACGATACCGTGGTCAAAACAGTTCGATAGCAACCGCCCGAGAATCATCGCGTCTGCGATGTCGCTGACATGAAATTCATCGAAGCAAATCAGTCGATACTTCTCAGCCAGATGCTCAGCAACGGCCACCAGCGGATCGGCCTCATGCTTCAGCGAGCGCAGGTCCGCGTGAACGCTGCGCATGAAGGCGTGAAAGTGAACGCGCGTCTTGCGACGAATTTTGGATGCCCCGTAAAACGCATCCATGAGGAAGCTCTTGCCGCGCCCAACGCCGCCATAAAGATAAACGCCCTTCGGCACTTCCGGCCGGGCGAACACGCGGCCCAGAAGTGACGCACGCTTGTTGCGGAACGCGGTCAGCTCGTCGCTCAACTGCGCCAAACGCACCGCAGCGCGTTGCTGCGCGTCGTCCAGCGTCATGCCGCGTTCGGCGGTGAGTTTTTCGAGGGTTTGGAGCATTCGATCTACCCCCTCTCCCGCATCGCGGGAGAGGGTTGGGGTAAGGGACGTCGCGCACGAGAACGTGTTGGCGTCAACACCAATTCACTAAACAACTTTCGCACAAGCAAACCAAGACTCGTCAATCAATCACCCTCACCCTAGCCCTATCCGTATCGCGTGCTACGGGAGAGGGGATTTATTTCACATATTCAAAGTACGCTTGTCCACCGCCAGCGCAGCTTCTTTCGTCGCCTCAGACAGCGTTGGATGCGCATGGCAAATACGCGCGATGTCTTCCGACGATGCGCCGAATTCCATCGCCATCACGCCTTCAGCAATCAACTCAGAGGCCATCGCGCCGATCACGTGCATGCCGAGTACTTTGTCGGTTTTCGCGTCAGCGAGAATTTTCACGAAACCATCGGTGTTGCCCAGTGCACGAGCACGGCCATTCGCCATGTACGGAAAGCTGCCCCCTTTGTAGGTCACACCTGCCGCTTTCAATTGCTGTTCTGTCTGACCGACCCACGCGATTTCAGGTGAGGTGTAAATCACCCACGGGATGCAGTTGAAATCGATATGCGGATGCTGGCCCGCGAGGCGCTCAGCGACGGCCACACCTTCTTCTTCGGCCTTATGCGCGAGCATCGGACCGCGTACGACGTCACCGACTGCCCACACGTTGGCGGCGGTCGTTTTGCAATCACCATCCACCGAGATGAAGCCGCGCTCGTCGAGCTTCACGCCCGCCGCGTCAGCGTTCAAACCGTTCGTGTTTGGCACGCGGCCGATGGAGACGATCAGACGATCAAAGGTGACATTCTCGGTCTTGCCATCAGCCGTGGTGTATTCCACCGAGACGTTGTTTTTGCCCGTTTTGATCGTACGGACCTTCACGCCGAGGCTGATCTTCAAGCCTTGTTTGGTGAAGAGCTTCATCGCCTCTTTCGCGACCTGCTCGTCGACTGCACCCAGGAACGCTGGCAGGCCTTCAAGCACGGTCACGTCGGAACCGAGGCGACGCCAGACCGAGCCCATTTCAAGGCCAATCACGCCCGCGCCAATCACGCCGAGCTTTTTCGGCACGTCGCCGATACGCAAGGCACCGTCGTTCGAGAGAATCAAATGTTCGTCAAACGCCGCGCCTGGCAACGCACGCGCGTTGGAGCCTGTGGCGATGATGATGTGCTTGCCCTGAATGCTGGTCTTTGCGGGTTCAGTCACGTCGATCTGATAGACGCCATCCTTCGCGGCACCCCCATTCGTAGAAAACGAGCCACGTCCGTGAAAAAACGTGACCTTGTTTTTCTTGAATAGATAGAGGATGCCATCGTTGTTCTGTTTGACGACCGCATCCTTGCGCGCCAGCATTTTGGCAACGTCCATTGTCAAGCCGGAAGCCGTAATGCCATGCTCCGCAAAGTGATGCTGTGCGTGATCGAAATGCTCCGAAGATTGCAGCAAAGCCTTGGATGGAATGCAGCCCACGTTGGTGCATGTGCCGCCCGGCGCGGGCTTGCCAGCCGCGTTCTTCCAGTCGTCGATACAGGCCGTCTTGAAGCCAAGCTGCGCGGCACGGATAGCCGCCACATAGCCGCCAGGGCCGCCACCGATTATTACTACGTCAAATTGATCCATTTTTGTTTTCCAGCCACTAATTACGGTAAGAATTCGTAGTGTGGGCATCACGTGCCCACGCTACTCCTCCTTTGGAGCGTGTAACCAACAGTCATTGCGGATAGCGTTTGTTAAGCAACCAATGAGTCGGACACCAAAACAGAAGCACGCTCAAGACTGGTACATAAATCCAACCGAGCACGTGTTCAACCAAAATCCTTGGGACATTTAGGTCTTTCAGGCTCGGATTCGACGACGAAAAAGCGTTGTACGACGCGTAGAGCACCATGACGACTGATGCCACCACGATTGCAGCAATCAGACTCTTAATCGTGGGCCACTTGAGAAGTCTTTGGAAGCAAAATCCGAGAAAAGCAAAAGGTACCCCCCACAATGCAGCGTACCCTGCCAAATAAATCACCATGAACGAGAGCGGAATGTTGTGCATGACAAAAACTCACTAAATCCGACATCTAGCTAACGTCGTTCTCGCACCCTGATCTACGTCAGGACTACTCACAGCCGCTTAAGGCCCATCGCTCCGCCCATGTGAAGAAAAAGTATCCTGTTGATAGGTTAATTTCAAATTGTCGTCCCGTTCTAGGTCGAGCATCTGTTTTACAGACAGCTCCGATGCCTTCCGCGACAAGACAATCAAGCGGCAGCCCATCAGCATCAGAATAGCGAAAGTTGGTTTTCATTTCATTTCGCAATCCATCGAGAAACGCTTTATCCGCGACTCGATACTTGGCACTTGGTGAATGCGCCGAGGCCATCCCATTCGTCGGAAAAACAACGCTCATCTCACCATTAGTAACAACTAATGTTCCTGACGAGTTCTCACCTGCCGCCTGCGGATCAGGGATCATGTAATGACCGCTCAAATCAGCTGAATACGCAAACGACGGAAACGTCGCAAGAACAGCGGAAGTAAGTAGCTCAGCGAACTTGTTGAATGAAAACAATCGACTCACGTGAGCATCCTCGACTACAAATCCAACAACAACCGCGCCGGATCTTCCAACGCCTCTTTCATCGCTACCAGCGCCAATACCGCTTCGCGTCCGTCAATAATCCGGTGGTCGTAACTCATCGCGAGGTAATTCATCGGACGAATCACGATCTGGCCCCCTTCAACTACGGCGCGATCTTTCGTGGCATGCACGCCGAGAATCGCGCTTTGCGGCGGGTTGATAATCGGTGTTGACAGCATCGAACCGAATGTGCCGCCATTCGAAATGGTGAACGTGCCGCCGGTCAATTCTTCGATGCCAAGCTTGCCTTCACCCGCGCGTTTGCCGAAGTCAGCGATTTGCTTTTCGATGTCGGCGATGCTCATCTGGTCGCAATCACGCAGGATAGGTACAACCAAACCGCGTGGCGAGCCGACGGCAATGCCGATGTCGTAGTAGCCGTGATACACGATGTCAGTGCCATCAATCGAGGCATTGACCACCGGATACATCTTGAGCGCATGCACGGCGGCTTTGACGAAGAAGCTCATGAAGCCAAGCTTGACGCCGTGGACCTTTTCGAACTTGTCCTTGTACGTCGTGCGCAAATCAATGATCGGCTTCATGTTGACCTCGTTGAACGTGGTCAGGATGGCAGCGGTCGATTGGCTTTGCACGAGGCGTTCAGCAACGCGCATGCGCAGACGCGTCATGGCAACGCGTTGCTCCGGGCGATTGCCCAGCGGAACGTTGACGGGCGGAGCAGAGATGGGTGCCGGCTTCGCGGCCAAGGGTGCTGCCACAGGCGCGGGCACCGCTTTGGCCTCGACCGCAGCGATCACGTCGCCCTTGGTAATGCGATCACCGCGCCCAGTGCCTTGCACACTGGCGGCGTCGATACCCTGATCTGCCATCATCTTTTTCGCGGCAGGCAACGCGCCGGGCGCTTCACCGGGCGTCGCGGGCGCGGCAGCTGGGGCCGGAGCCGCACTCGCTGCAGTGGCAGCAGGCGCGGCAGCACCTGCTTTCGCTTCCGTATCAATCACACCCAGCACCACGCCGGAGGTCACCGTTGCGCCGGATTGCACCTTGATTTCAATCAGCACGCCATCGCCTTGCGCGGGGGTTTCGAGCACAACTTTATCGGTCTCGATATCGCAAAGATTCTGGTCGCGCTTAACGGCGTCGCCTACTTTCACGTGCCATGCGGCGAGCGTACCCTCGGGGGTGCCTTCAGCGAGTTGCGGGACTGTAATTTCGATCAACATTTTCTTGTTACTCCGTGAACAACGACTACTGCATGTGCGTCGTTGTGCCCTGTCTTGTGTGGGTTGGTATCAATTTGTGGTGGGCAACATGCCCACCCTACGAGGACTACGATTAAAGATTGGTCATCATCTGACCGGTGCCCAACTTCGAGCTGAAGGCGCTTTCCACAAGCTCCTTCTGCTGCGCGTTGTGCTTCGACAAATAGCCAACTGCAGGAGATGCGCTCACGGCACGGCCTGCGTAGAGCAGCACTTGCTCTGGCTTCACGTCTGCGCGGAAATACGCCATCAGGCGATACCAGGCACCCTGGTTCTGCGGCTCTTCCTGACACCACACGATCTCGTGCGCGTTCGGGAATTTTTTGAGCTGTGCTTTGAAGTCATCATGCGGGAACGGGTACTGCTGCTCCAGACGGATGATGGCTACGTCCTTGATGTCCTGTTCGCGCCGATGCGCGAGCAGTTCGTAGTACACCTTGCCCGAACAGGCGATCACGCGCTTGACGTTCTTGGCAACGATCTTTTCGGTCTCGCCGATCACGCTCTGGAACGTGCCCTCGGCCAGCTCTTGCAGTGAGCTAACGGCCTCTTTGTGGCGCAGCAATGACTTCGGAGTCATCACAATGAGTGGACGACGCCAGTCGCGCACCATTTGCCGACGAAGCATGTGATAAACCTGCGCTGGCGTGGACGGCACAACGACCTGCATGTTGTGCTCTGCGCAGAGCTGCAGGAAGCGCTCAGGGCGCGCGGAAGAATGCTCCGGGCCCTGTCCCTCATAGCCATGCGGCAAGAGCAGCGTGAGTCCGCACACGCGTCCCCACTTCACTTCGCCTGAGCTGATGAACTGGTCAATAACTACTTGAGCACCGTTGGCAAAGTCACCAAACTGCGCTTCCCAGATCACCAGCTGGTTCGGCTCCGACGTTGAGTAGCCGTATTCAAACCCTAGCACCGCCTCTTCCGACAGGATGGAGTCGATGACGGTGAAATCGCCTTGCTTGGGCTTGATGTGTTGCAGCGGGGTATAGCTGCCGCTATCCCACTTTTCGCGATCCTGATCGTGGAACACGGCGTGGCGATGCGAGAAAGTGCCGCGCCCGCAATCTTCACCTGAGAGACGAATGCCAACGCCCTCGTTCACCAGCGTTGCGTAGGCAAGATTTTCGGCCATGCCCCAGTCAAGCGGAAGTTTGCCCTCGCCCATCGCCTTGCGATCGGCAATCATTTTTTCGACGCGCGAATGCAGTACAAAACCCTCCGGCATCGTGACCAGTTTTTTCGCCAATTCCTTGACGGTCTTCAACGGAAGCGCGGTATCCGCGTGATCCGTCCAGCTGCGATTGACGAACTTCGCCCAGTCCTGCTGATACGGTGCAACAAAATTCGACAGAATGGTCTTGTTGGTGTGTGTGCCCTTGTCCATCGCGTCGCGAAACGCGGTGACGTACACGTCGCCTTCACCCGGTTTGATCACACCTTCGGCTTCAAGTTTGTCGGCGTAGAGCTTGCGCGTGCCAGGATGCTGATGAATTTTTTTGTACATCAAGGGCTGCGTCACCATCGGCTCGTCCTGCTCGTTATGACCGAGCTTTCGGAAGCAAACGATGTCGACGAACACATCCTTGTGGAAGATGGTGCGGTAATCGAGCGCGATCTCCGTGACAAGCAGACAGGCTTCAGGATCATCCGTGTTGACATGGAAGATCGGCACTTCGGCCATCTTTGCGATGTCCGTGCAATAGAGCGTGGAGCGCACGTCGCGCGGATCACTCGTCGTGAACCCGATCTGATTGTTAACCACGATGTGCATCGAGCCACCGGTACCGTAGTGCCGCGTTTGCGACAATGCCAGCGTCTCCTGCACCACGCCCTGACCTGCGAGTGCGGCGTCGCCGTGCAGCAGGATGCCGAGCACCTGCTTGCCTGACACGTCGCCGCGACGATGCTGGCGCGCGCGCACCGAGCCTACAACGACCGGATTCACAATTTCCAGATGGGACGGGTTGAATGCGAGCGTGATGTGCATCGGCCCGCCGGGCGTCGTGATGTCGCTCGAAAAGCCCTTGTGATACTTCACGTCACCGGCAGATAAGGTGGTGTCGTATTTGCCTTCAAATTCGGCGAACAAATCCGCTGGCAATTTGCCGAACGTATTGACCAGGACGCCAAGACGACCGCGATGCGCCATGCCAATCACAGTCTCCTGCACGCCAGCAGCGCCGGCTTTTTGCAGCATGTGATCGAGCACCGCGATGACGGATTCACCGCCTTCGCCGGAGAAGCGCTTTTGCCCCATGTATTTGGTATGAAGGTAGCGCTCAAGTCCCTCGGCAGCAGTGATACGCTCCAGAAGGTGACGCTTTTGCTCAACGGTGTAGGCGGGCTTTAAACGCGTTGACTCAATACGCTGGCGCAACCATTCGCGCTCATCCTCATTGGCCATGTACATGTACTCGACGGCGACAGAGCGGCAGTACGTTTCCCTGAGTGTGGCGATGATGTCCTTGAGCTTCGCACGGCTCTGACCATTTACCGGCAGCAGGCCCGTCGAAAACTCGGTCTCCATGTCAGTGTCGGCCAGACCGTAATGTTTGTGGTCAAGCTCCTTGATGAACGGGATTTCCTGCCGCTTGAGTGGATCGATGTCGGCGATACGCCCGCCGACGAAACGATAGGCGTGAATCAGCTTCACAACGCCCAGCTGCTTGTCCATCAGGCTCGCGTCAATGCTTGCCGTAGCCGCTTTGCGCGACTTCGCCATTTTGGCAAAGGCGTCGATTACGGGCTGATGCGCGACGTCCGCCGAGCCCGCGCGCATCGCGTCAAAGTAGTCGCGCCACTTCTGGTCGACCGAAGCAGGATTAGCGAGATAGTTCTCGTACTGCTCCTCGATATAAGGCATGTTGCCACCGAAAATGGTGGAGGTTTGTTGCAGTTCGTTCATCATGGTGGAACTCCGTTCCGCTAGGTTTCTGGTGAGCAATCAATCGGTGTGAACTGTGACTCAATCTAGCGCTGATGCAAAGGCATCACGTCGCGGCTCGTTGCGCCGGTGAACAATTGACGTGGGCGACCGATTTTTTGATCGGGATCAGCAAGCATTTCGTTCAACTGCGCGATCCAGCCAACGGTACGCGCCAGCGCAAAGTTCGCAGTAAACAATGCCGTCGGAATACCGAGGGCGCGCTGCACGATTCCAGAGTAGAAATCAACGTTGGGATACAGCTTGCGCGAGACAAAATAATCGTCCGACAACGCGATACGCTCCAGCTCCATGGCGAGCTTGAACAACGGATCGTTTTGCAGACCCAGTTCGCCGAGAACCTCATAGCAAGTCTCACGCATGAGCTTGGCACGCGGATCGTAGTTTTTGTAAACGCGATGACCAAAACCCATCAGGCGAACCTGTGAATTCTTGTCTTTCACGGCAGTGATGAATTCGCCGATCTTTTCAAGACCGCCGTTCTTCTGAATGTCGAGCAGCATCGAGAGCGCAGCCTCGTTGGCACCGCCGTGCGCGGGGCCCCACAGACAGGCAACACCGGCCGCGATCGCGGCGTAGGGATTGGTCCCCGAAGAGCCGCACAAACGAACGGTAGAGGTAGATGCGTTTTGCTCGTGATCGGCGTGCAGGATGAAGATACGATCCAGTGCGCGAACCAGCACATCGTTGACTTTGTATTCTTCACACGGCGTTGCAAACATCATGCGCATGAAGTTTGCCGAATACGACAAGTCGTTCTTCGGGTAAATCATCGGCTGACCGGCAGAATACTTGTGCGTCATCGCGACCAGCGTCGGCATTTTTGCAATCAGGCGGATCGCTGCAATGTGACGATGCTCAGGATTGTGAATGTCGAGAGTGTCGTGATAGAACGCGGACAGCGCGCCAACCAGACCCGTCATGATCGCCATCGGATGCGCGTCGCGGCGGAAGCCACGCAGGAAAAACTGCATCTGCTCATGCACCATCGTGTGATGAGTCACGTTTTCGACAAACGCATTTTTCTGTTCCAGATTCGGCAGTTCGCCATTGAGCAGCAGGTAACAGGTTTCGAGGTAATCGCAATTGGTCGCGATCTGCTCAATCGGATAGCCGCGATACAACAGCTCGCCTTTGTCGCCATCAATGTAGGTGATCGCCGAGCGGCACGCCGCCGTCGACATGAAGCCGGGGTCGTAGGTGAATTTTCCGGTCTTCGCGTACATCGTCTTGATGTCAACGACGTCGGGGCCAACGGTACCCTTGAGGACAGGAAATTCAACGCTCGGCGAGCCGTCGCTAAAGGAAAGGGTTGCAGTCGAGGAGGCGGTGGCGGCAGTCATTAGGATTCTCCGATTCAATCAATCAGGGGTCAGTTTTTAGGGCAGTTTGGGTATTAGTCTCAAGTCGCGAACTATTTTTATAGTGTCAATGCAGTAACAGTTTCAATGTGTGACGCGCGTTTCCCGCAATGTCGCCACCATGTTGTCTGTGCCTGCCGGGAACGCGTCGTTGCGTCCGGCAATAATTTCCCACAAGTCGTTGTCATCAAGGGCAATCAGCGACAGCAACTGGTCGTGCTCGGTAGCAGAAAAATTCGCGCCGCGACGCTCAAGGAGCCGCGTGAGAATCAAGTCGTTCTCCAGAAACCCGCGACGGCAACGCCATCGGAGTTTTGAGAGTTGAAGATCGGTCAGCATGTTGAGCGCTAAGCCGTCCGCTTTACAAGCATTTCTTTCAACTTGCCAATGGCGCGCGTCGGGTTCAAGCCTTTCGGGCACACATCAACACAGTTCATGATGGTGTGGCAGCGGAACAACCGATACGGATCTTCCAGGTTATCTAGGCGGCTAGCCGTGTCGTGGTCACGGCTATCGGCTACAAATCGATAAGCGGCAAGCAGTCCCGCCGGTCCGACGAACTTGTCCGGATTCCACCAGAAGCTTGGGCAACTGGTTGAGCAGCATGCACACAAAATGCATTCGTACAGACCGTTCAATTCTTCGCGATCCTCCTGGCTTTGCAGGCGCTCCTTTTCCGGCGGCACCGTCTCGTTGACGATGTAGGGCTTGATCGAGTGATACTGCTTGAAGAACTGACTCATGTCCACGATCAAGTCGCGCACGACTGGCAAGCCGGGCAATGGACGCAGCGTGATTTTTTGCGGCAGCGTGAGCATGTTGGTCAAACAGGCGAGGCCGTTTTTGCCATTGATGTTCATCGCGTCCGATCCGCAAACGCCTTCACGACAGGAGCGGCGGAAGCTGATCGATTCGTCCTGTTTTTTGAGCTTGAACAGCGCGTCGAGCAACATGCGCTCCGAGCCGTCCAGCTCAACCTCGTAGGTCTTCATCGACGGCTTTGCGTCCACATCGGGGTTGTAGCGATAAATTTCGAAAGTACGGGTATCAGCCATGACTTCTGGTCTCAACTCAAAAATTAGAAGGTGCGCTCAAAGTTCTTTAAACGTTGTTAGAACGTTCTTTTCGCTAGCGGAATCGAGTCCACAGTGAGCGGTTTCATGTTGACAGGTTTGTAGGCCAGACGATTGCCCTCCGAGAACCACAACGTGTGTTTCAGCCACTCATCGTCATTGCGGCCGAGCGGGTGCGCTTCCGTGTCGCCATAGTCATCAACCGTATGCGCGCCACGGCTCTCTTTGCGGGCGGCAGCGGAAACCATCGTGGCCTTCGCCGACTCCATCAAATTCGCGACTTCAAGCGCTTCGATCCGCGCAGTGTTGAACACTTTTGATTTGTCCTTGAGCGCAAGGCTTTCAGCCCGTTCAGCAATCGCCAGAACCTTGACCACGCCCTCGTCCATCGTTTTCTGGGTCCGGAAAACACCGGCATGCAACTGCATGGCTTTGCGCAAATCGTTGGCGACATCTTGCGGATATTCGCCGCTGGTCGAGTTGTCCAGTTTGGCGATTCGGCTAAGCGAAAAATCGGCTGCATTGGCAGGCAACGGCTTGAAAGCCTTGCTCGAAAGCGCGGTCTCAATCAGGTGATTGCCAGCGGCGCGACCGAACACGAGGAGATCGAGGAGCGAGTTGGTTCCCAGGCGATTGGCCCCATGCACCGACACGCACGAGCATTCGCCGATTGCATACAGACCATTGACGACGCTCGAAGGATTGTCTCCCTTTGGAACCACCACCTGCCCGTGAATGCTGGTCGGGATACCGCCCATTTGGTAGTGAATCGTCGGCACGACCGGAATGGCCTGCTTGATCACGTCCACGTTGGCAAAGTTTTTGCCGATTTCGTGCACTGACGGGAGGCGTTTCATAATCGTTTCGCCGCCCAGATGGGTGAGATCGAGCTCGATGTAATCGCCGTTAGGGCCGCAGCCACGGCCTTCCTTGATCTCTTGATCCATGCAGCGCGAGATGAAGTCACGCGGCGCGAGATCCTTCAGTTTCGGCGCATAGCGCTCCATGAAGCGCTCGCCCTGTTTGTTGCGCAGAATGGCGCCTTCGCCGCGACAGCCTTCGGTCAACAGCACGCCTGCGTTGTGAACACCCGTGGGATGGAATTGCCAGAATTCCATGTCTTCGAGCGGAATGCCAGCGCGAGCGGCCATACCCAGCCCGTCGCCCGTGTTGATAAATGCATTGGTGGAGGCCGCAAAAATTCGGCCTGCACCGCCCGTGGCGAACAACACGCACTTGGCATGAAAAATCGACACTTCGCCGGTTTCCATCTCAAGGGCTGTGACACCGACCGCGTCGCCGTCGGCATCGCGAATGATGTCGAGCGCCATCCATTCAACAAAGAATGTGGTGTTGCTTTTTACGTTCTGTTGATAGAGCGTGTGAAGCATCGCATGCCCCGTACGGTCGGCTGCAGCACAAGCACGCGGCACGGGCTTTTCCCCGTACTTTGCGCTATGACCACCGAATGGACGCTGATAGATCGTGCCGTCGGGATTGCGATCAAACGGCATGCCCATGTGCTCAAGTTCGTAGACGACCTTCGGTGCTTCGCGGCACATGAATTCGATGGCGTCCTGGTCACCGAGCCAGTCGGAACCTTTCACCGTGTCGTAGAAGTGGTAGTGCCAGTTGTCCTCTTCCATATTGCCAAGCGAGGCACCGATGCCACCTTGCGCGGCGACTGTGTGCGAGCGTGTTGGGAACACTTTGGAGAGCACCGCGACGCGCAAACCCGCACGCGCCAATTGAAGGGAACAGCGCATGCCGGCACCACCGGCACCAATCACCACTGCGTCGTATTTGTGTACTGCGAGAGCCATTAAAACGTTGCCCTTATTTCAAACCAAACAGAATGTAGACGGCCCAAAGCACGACAGCCATTGCCGCGACCCAGGTGTATGCGTTGAGCACCGAAAGCACGGCGCGATTTTTGACGTAGTCAGGCCACACATGCAGCGTGCCGACGAGGCCGTGATAAGCGGTGGCGATGATCGTGAGAATCGTCGCCAGCTTGAAGCCGACGTTGGCGAATAAGCCCTGCCACTGCATCGCGTTTGGTGTGCCGTACATCATGAGCAACGCCAGCACCAGAAAGACGTAGGCCGCCACAATCACCGCACTGATGCGCTGGAGCCACCATTCAGAAATGAACTTTGAAGATGACGATGCCATTACACAAGCCTCCACACAACAAGCGCCGTGAGTGCGATGCTGACGCCGAACATCACAAACGCGGACGTTCGGGCGCTGGCCAGATCAAGCCAGATGTTCGCGTCCTGGATCATGTGTCGAATGCCCGCGACGAGGTGATAAATCAGCGCGAACAGCAAACCAATGAGCACCAGTTTGGCAATCGGGTTGCCCCAGACGACGCTGCGGAATGCCTCAAAACCCGCCTCGGACTTAAGGCTCATCTGCAACATCGCTAGCAGGAACAAGAGGCATACGAACATCGCGAGGCCGGTCACCCGATGCACGATTGAGGCAATGCCCGGAATCGGCAAACGGTAATGCGCCAAATCGCCGAATCCGATGTTGCGATACACCGGGCGGGCGCGCGCCTTGGCTAGAGGGGTGTCGGACATTGAGAGAGCACTCCGTAAAAAATAAAATTAACTTAACGTGTTTGCGTAATGATGACTGCGCGTGGTGCACAGCCCTCGCCGGAATTCAACAGGCTTGTCGCCATAGGTGTAGGCGATGCGCTCCACGCACAACAGCGGCGAGCCCATGCCAACGCGCAGTGCCTCGGCCGTGATCGGGTCAGCGGTCACCGCCTTGACCTGCTCTTCGGCACGCAGCATGCGCACACCGAACTCGGTTTCAAAAAAACCGTACATCGAGCCCACGTGCGCGTCGAAGCGCTCTTTGGTCAAGCCTTTGAACAAATTGGCCGGTAACGTGATTTCGTCGAGGAGCGTGGGCTCGCCGCTGTAGCGCAGCAAGCGGCGCAGAATCAGAATGGCGTCGCCCGGCTTGATGTCGAGCGAACGCGCAATGTCGGCATTGACGCGACCGCGCTTCACGTCGAGCAGTTCGCTCGCGGGATATTCGTATTGACCGTCATTGCGTCGCAGCCGCAAAAAACGAAAATTTGAACTTTTCGTCTCTGTGTGCGTTGCAACAAAAGTGCCTTTGCCTTGGCGACGAACCACGATGTTCTCGCTCGCCAGTTCATCGATGGCTTTCCTCACCGTGCCCTGACTCACGCTGAATTGCCCCGCCAGATCCTGCTCGCTGGGAATCGCCTCGCCGGGACGCCATTCACCTGATTCGAGGCGCTGAGTCAAAAGCCCCTTGATCTGCTGATATAGGGGCTGAAACGACGGTGTCTCCGGAGCCGGAAAGGAAACAGCGGATGCCAGGACGGTGTCGCTCATGCATGAATTGTTGCCTAAATCGGCGATCCTTGCAACGAGTGATCTTGTGTCTTATATAAGACATAAGAGTTATTGACGCCAGCGTCGTTTTGATCAATAATTTATTCGGACTTGCAAGATTTCGCAGTGCAGCATTTGCGAAACAGGGAACAACCAAAGTGTCGGAGCCGTTTGCGCGAGAATTATGGGTTGAGTCGTTTTTGTAGCCTCTTGTTGCGATTATTAGTCGCCCTCCAATCCTCCATAAGGAAAAAAAGAACATGAAAGCCCCCGTTCGTGTAGCCGTCACCGGTGCCGCTGGCCAAATTGGTTATGCGTTGCTGTTCCGCATTGCCTCAGGCGAAATGCTTGGCAAAGACCAGCCGGTCATCCTGCAACTGCTCGAAGTGCCGGTTGAAGGCCCGCAAAAAGCGCTCAAGGGCGTGATGATGGAGTTGGACGATTGCGCGTTCCCGCTGCTCGTGGGCATGGAAGCACACGGCGACCCAATGACCGCATTCAAGGATGTCGATTACGCGCTGCTCGTTGGCTCGCGTCCACGCGGCCCAGGCATGGAGCGCGCAGAGCTGCTCGCCGTGAACGGAGCGATCTTCACGGCGCAGGGAAAGGCATTGAACGCCGTTGCCAAGCGCACGGTCAAGGTGCTCGTGGTTGGCAATCCAGCCAACACCAACGCCTACATTGCGCAAAAATCGGCGCCCGATCTGCCCGCGAAAAACTTCACGTCCATGCTGCGGCTTGACCACAACCGCGCGCTGTCGCAACTGGCCGCCAAAGCGGGTGTGGCCGTCGCCGACATCAAGAAAATGGTCGTATGGGGTAACCATTCGCCCACGATGTATCCGGATATCCGCTTCGCCACCGCGAACGGCGTTGCGCTCAAGTCCAAAGTTGATGATGCGTGGAACAACGACGTCTTCATCCCGACCGTCGGCAAACGCGGCGCAGCGATCATCGAAGCGCGCGGACTGTCGTCAGCGGCATCCGCAGCCAATGCGGCCATCGACCATATGCGTGATTGGGCCCTCGGCACCAACGGCGAATGGGTCACGATGGGCGTGCCGTCGGATGGTTCATACGGTATTCCGGAAGGCATCCAGTACGGCGTCGCCGTGACCTGCGCCAACGGGGAATACACCCGCGTCACCGGTATCGAAATCGATGACGCGAGCCGCGCCCGCATGGACAAAACGCTCAAGGAACTGACCGACGAGCAAGCCGCTGTCGCGCACTTGCTGTAACGAATGCCGTTCGTGGTGAGCTCGTCAAACCACGGCGTCAACCGAACCAGGAATTTGCCCGATGTCTGACTGGAATCCCACACTCTACAGCCGCTTCGAGGACGAGCGTACGCGCCCGGCCCGTGAGCTGCTGGCGCGGGTTCCACTCGGTACCGGCACTGCGCGCATTGCCTACGACCTCGGCTGTGGCCCCGGCAATTCGACAGAGTTGCTCGTTGCCCGATTTTCATCGGCCACGGTCATCGGCACTGACAATTCCCAGTCAATGCTCGACAGCGCGAAAAAACGTTTGCCTGCCGCGCGATTCGAGTTAAGCGACATCGGCACCTGGCAACCTGAAACCGCGCCCGATTTGATCTACGCCAACGCCGCGCTGCAATGGGTCGGCGATCATGAAAGCTTGTTGCCGAAACTGTTTGCGATGCTCGCGCCCGGTGGCGTGCTCGCGATTCAGATGCCGGACAACCGCGAAGAATCCACGCATCGGCTGATGCGGGAAGTCGCGTCGGTACCGCCGTGGGAACACCACATTGGGCCTGCGGCATCAGTGCGCACCAAGCTGCTCACACTGAACGCGTATTACGATTTGCTCGCACCGCACGCCGCGCAGCTTGACGTGTGGCGCACCGCGTACCAGCATCCGATGGATTCCGCCGCCGCCATTGTCGAATGGGTCAGCGCCACGGGATTGCGCCCGTTTGTTGATCCGCTGCCGCCTGATTTGCGAGCTTCCTATCTGGCCGAGTACGAACGGCGAATTGACGCTGCTTATTCCGTGCGCACTGATGGCAAGCGACTGCTTGCATTCCCCCGACTATTCATCGTGGCAGTGCGTCCCTCGACTTAAAGTTAAGCATCGGAACAAGATACAGCTTTTTCGTATAAAGCCGAATTTTATACGGGCTAGATACAAAAAATCTGCAAAGTCGATAAGCGGCCAATACCGCGCTGAGCCCCAATGCAATGGGGCATTGAAGGAAAAGCTGATGTCTGTCCAATCCGCCGGTGCCGCATTCCGCGCCGCTCTCAAAGCCGAATCGCCGTTGCAGGTGATTGGCGCGATCAACGCCAATCACGCGCTGCTCGCCAAGCGAGCGGGCTTCAAGGCGATCTACCTTTCGGGCGGCGGCGTCGCGGCAGGCTCGCTCGGTCTGCCCGACCTCGGCATTAACAATCTCGATGACGTGCTCACCGACGTGCGCCGCATCACCGACGTGTGCGACCTGCCACTGATGGTGGACATCGACACCGGCTTCGGCCCGAGCGCGTTCAACATCGCCCGCACCGTCAAATCGCTCATCAAGTTCGGCGCGGCGGCCTGCCACATCGAGGATCAGGTCGGCGCCAAGCGCTGCGGCCATCGCCCCGGCAAGGAAATCGTCACCACGGATGAAATGGTCGACCGGGTCAAAGCCGCTGCCGACGCCAAAACCGACCCTGATTTCTTCCTCATCGCGCGCACTGACGCGATCCAGGTGCACGGTGTTGACGCCGCCATCGAACGCGCCATCAAGTGCGTGGAAGCCGGTGCCGATGGCATCTTCGCCGAAGCGGCGTACGACTTGCCGACGTACCGTAAGTTCGTTGACGCGGTCAAGGTTCCCGTGCTCGCCAACATCACAGAATTCGGCCAGACGCCGCTGTTCACGGTTGAAGAGTTGAAAAGCGCGGGTTGCGGCATCGTGCTGTATCCGCTGTCGGCGTTCCGTGCAGCGAACAAAGCGGCGGAGAACGTGTATCAGGCGATTCGTCGTGATGGACATCAGAAGGCCGTCGTCGACACCATGCAGACACGTGATGAGCTTTATGACCGCATCGGTTATCACGCGTTTGAGTCGAAACTTGATGTTTTGTTTGCGGCGAAAAAATAGACTACTGACATGCCAACCATCAGCGCCTTTTACGGCATTTTGATCCGCATGTACTTTGACGACCACGCGCCGCCGCATTTTCATGCCATTTACGGGGAGTTCGAGGCAGTCATCGACATCAAGGCCCTCACGGTCGTCCGCGGAACACTGCCGCGTCGTGCGCTGGAGCTGACTCTCGATTGGGCAGAACTACATCAGGCCGAACTGCAGGTCGATTGGGATTTGTGCGCTGCCAAGCAGCCCCCAAAACTTATTGAACCGCTACGGTAGGAAGCCGAACATGAATCCATGGAATGTGCAACACGTGGAAGCGACGGGTGACCGCCAACTCGCCGTGATATTCGCCGACGGACTCGCGGGCGTGGTGCGATTTTCGGAATCTCACCTACATGGGGTATTCGAGGCCCTGCGCGAACCGTCCTTTTTCCGGCAAGTCTTTGTCGAACATGGCACAGTCACCTGGCCTGGCAGTCAGGTGGACCTCGCGCCTGACGCGATGTACGACGCGATCAAGGCAAACGGAACGTGGGTGCTGCAGTGACACACCGTTTCGTAGGGTGGGCCCCTGTGCCCACCAAGCCTCGCAACACGAGCGAGGGTTCGGACGCAGCCGTTTGGTGGGCACGGGGTGCCCACCCTACCCAGCTATCAGGCGATTCGTCGTGACGGTCATCAGAAGTCCGTCGTTGACATCATGCAGACGCGCGATGAGCTCTATGACCGCATCGGTTATCACGCGTTTGAGTCGAAGCTGGATGTTTTGTTTGCGGCGAAGAAATGAAGACGATGATCGTAGATACCGTCTTAAAAAGCAAGCAAATAAAGTGAACATTTCGCGAGCTGCCCGACTTGCGCACAGGGGCAGCCGAAACGTGCTTTTTAGGGGGAAGCTTTCGGCTGCCCCTGTGGACAAGTCTACGTTGGCGCGCT
>JANXUB010000215.1 GCA_025352105.1 Burkholderiales bacterium
TGCGCTACTCCGGGAGTAAAGCGCGTAGCGTGCACCCAAGCACTTTCGTCGTTCAAGTCGGAGACACCCCCAGTCGCGTGCAAATGCTCATGCATAGGCGCTTCCAGCTCGGTACCCGCAGTTTTAACCGGACACTAGTGGTTTATTGGCGGTTACCCCGCGTAAATGAAGGATTTCAATGAAAAGCTATAACCTGGATGCGAGTTAATTTGCGGCTGCCAGATAGCATCTGGCTATGTCGCAAAACGCCCAACCTCCCGATCCAGAATCCCATTCACCCGCCAACGTCAAAGAGCCCCGCTTCTGGCAAGACGACGGCTGGACCGCCAAAGTCGTCAAGAACGAAGACGACGAAGGCTGGGCGGTCGAAATGTACAAAGATGGCGAACGCGAGCCCGCGCTGGTCGGCCCGTGGACGATGGGGCGCAACAAAAAAGACCCGAAACCGCTCGACGTCACGGCCTTCCACACGCTGATCAAAACCGCCTCCGAAGTCATCACCCGCCATGAGCAATCGCAATTCGCGAAACTCAATAAATCCGTCACCGTTGACGTCGGTGACGCCCGCTGGAAAGTCGCGCTCCAGATCGTGCCGGATGACGACGACGCGCATGCGCTGCTGTCCGCCACCGATCAGCTCGGTGAAGAGGTCGCCAAAGTGCGTGTGCGCCCTGATTTCCGGTTAAACGTGGCGAGCGCCACGGCTTGGGTTGAGAACGATTTCCGCAGGCCGGGATAGCGACTCTCTTTTTGTGAGCTGGACTATGGCATTCAATCGCACCGATAAAACGCGCCTCCGCGTGGCTCAAAGCAGATTTGCTGCTTGCAAGCTCGGCCTCCTGAGCTTCGTGGTGGCCGTGGTCGCTACATGTGCGACATTGTCCTTCGCCGCAAGCGCTGCGAGCGCTGCCAGCGCGGCGGACGTATTGCCGCGCGAATCTCGCGTTCCGGGTGGCGTGGCGCTAGTAGCCGTCGCGCCCGCGAACGAGGCCAAGCCCGCCGTGACCCGCGACGGGGCAAATGTGTGGACGGTGAAACGGGGTGCCTCCTGGGTCGCTGTCGTCGGGCTACCGCTGTCGACGGCACCCGGAGAACATTCAGTCAGCGTCAGTCGTAGCGGTGGCACCGGCACGAACGGTGCAACACAATCCGTGTCGTTCACCGTTCAGAACAAACGCTACCCAGTGCAACACGTCACGCTCAAAGACAACGCGATGGTCGAGCCACCGCCCGAGGTGATCGCACGCATCGAGAGCGAATCGGTGCATATCAAAACAGTACGCTCACAGTGGCGCGAAAGCGACGCCACGAGCGCCGCGTTCGGCTTGCCCGCCGTAGGCCGCCTGTCGGGTCGCTTCGGTGGCTCCCGCGTGCTCAACGGCAAACCCCGCGCGCCGCATGCCGGGCTCGATGTCGCGGTCGGCACCGGCACGCCGGTACTCGCACCGAGCGACGGCGTGGTGCTCGACGTTGGCGACTATTACTTCTGCGGAAAGACGATGTTCATCGACCACGGCAACGGCCTCATCAGCCTGTTTTGCCATCTGAGCGAACACACCGCCAAGGTTGGCGACAGCGTACACAAAGGCCAAGCCGTCGCACGCTCCGGCGCAACCGGTCGCGCGAGCGGGCCACACCTGCACTGGTCGGTTTATCTCAACGGCGTGAGCGTTGAGCCGGAACTGTTTGTGAACATCAAAAAATAGTTCAGTCCGCGAGTGGCGTCGTGCTACGCAATTCGCCGGTTAGCGCGATTCGATGAGCGATGGCAATGATGGCATCCGCTGCTGATTTTGCGGATGCCGTTGCAGGCGATCCCGCGCGGGTGTCGAGCCCCAAGTGAATCGGCAACAGCGGCTCTGCCAGCACCAATTCGTCCAACTGCCCTGATCTCATGCAGGTGCGCAGCAGCGCGGGCGGCAGCACGCCGACCATGTCGGTGGACGCAATCAAATCAAGCGCGATGAAGTACGAGCCGCAATGCACAGCAGGCAGTGGCACCGGCAAGCCGGCGCCGATGAATGAGCGGCTCACGATGTCGTCCGAACTGTCGTGCGCCGTCATGTAAAGCCACGATGCGCTCACCAGATCGGTCAAACGCGCCTTGCGTAACGCGAGCAACGGATGCCCGCGTCGTACCGCGATCCGCATGTTGATTTCGGCCAATGGTCGATAGTCGAGACCGGCGTCAAGATTGATGCGCGTGCGCTGTGTCACCGCCAAATCCATCACCTCGTCGCGCACCAGCGGCAACAACGCGCTGGGCGTGGTTTCAAGAATGCGAATGCGTGCTTTGGGCCGCGCTTGGCGCAGCGTGATGAACAACTCCGGCAGCAACAGGCTCGCGCCGACTGGCGACAAACCGAGCGCCAAGAGTCCGCTACCGTCATCGACCATACTGCGCGCCTCGTCCGCCGCCTTGCGTAACTCCGCTTCGGCCACGCGCGCCCGTGCGAGAAACGCGCTGCCCGCTGGCGTTAGCGACGCGCCGCGCCCGCTGCGGTGCATCAGTTGCACGCCCAGCTCTTCTTCAAGCTGCTGCAACGCGCGCGACAACGCAGGTTGCGACATGCCCAACAGCCGCGCTGCGCCGCGAATGCTGCCCGTGTCGACCACGGCGATGAACTGCTCGATCCTTTGAAGCCGCATCCCTATGCCCTCAGTGATGCATAACAAGCATCGGCTTGCTGCATCACGCATCTTCCCATAGGCCGGGTGGTTCTGCAAACATTCACAGCACTCCCTCCTCTCGCAAAAAATCCCCATGATCACCACGCAAAACTCACGACGCGATTTCCTCGCCTTCGGTTGCGCCGCGACCGCGACGCTGCTCAGCGCCAGTCTGATCAAATCGGTCAGCGCACAGGTATCAAACCCGCCACTACGCATCCTCTGTTCCGGTCCGGCAGGCAGCATTCCCGATATCGTGGCGCGGCGCATTGCCGAGCAGTTGAGCGCCACCAGCGGACGCGCTACCTTCGTCGAAAACCGCCCCGGCGCGGCCGGTCAGATTGCAGTGAATGCGCTCAAAGCCGCACCCACCGATGGCTCAACGGTGCTGCTCGCACAGGGCGCGGTGTCGACTGTGTATCCGTACCTGTACGCCAAGCTCGCGTACGACCCGGTACTCGATCTGCAACCGGTGTCGCTCGCGGGCGAAATGACGCTGGGGCTGGCAGTCGGCCCGGCGGTGCCCGCCAGCGTGACGACCATTCGCGAATTGGTCGACTGGATGCGCGCCAATCCAAAGCTCGCTAACGCAGGCTCGCCCGGCTCCGGCACCCTGCCGCACCTGCTGGAAGCGATGTTGTTTCGCGAGGCGGATGTGCCGTGGCAACACGTCGTGTATGCGGGCGGGCCACCGGCGATGGTGGACTTGCTCGGCGGCCAGATTGCGGTGCTGGTGCTGCCTGAAGGTTTGTTGCGCCAGCATAAGGCAGCGGGAAAGATTCGCGTGCTTGCCACATCCAGGCCGCAGCGCAGCACTTATTTTCCCGATGTGCCGTCGCTGGTTGAACAGGGATTTCGTGATCTCGTGGTGCGTGAATGGTTCGCGTTTTTTATGCCTGCGAATGTGCCGTCGGCGGTCGTTGAAACGACCTCGCAGGCGCTGCGGACGGCCATTGCACGGCCCGAGTTGATCGCGGCATTTTCGGAGTCAGGCATGGCGGCAGCGTCGAGCACGCCCGCGGCTTTGACGACACGCATCGCAGCCGAACAACGCTACTGGCAGCCGATCATTCGCAGCACCGGGATTCGCGCGGAATGATGGCGCTTGTCGAAGGTAGACCAGCGCATCATCCTTGGGATGACGCCGCCGCCGGTTGGAACGATCACACAAAAATAATTCGCGAATGGTTGCATGAAGCGACCCAGATGATGCTTGACGCGGCACATGTAAAACCGGGTTCGCGCGTTCTCGACATCGCCGCTGGCGCAGGCGATCAAACGCTCGATATCGCGCGGCGCGTGGGTGAGAACGGCTACGTGCTGGCCACTGACATTTCTGCGCGCATCCTCGAACTGGCGCAGCACAACGCGCAAGCTGAAGGCCTTTCGCAAATCGAAACACGCGTGGCCGACGCGCAATCGCTCGGGCTTGGGGGTGCAAACTTTGACGCTGCGGTATGTCGACTGGGATTGATGTTTTGCGATCAACCACTTGCTGCACTGAGATGCGCTCGTGCTGCCTTGAAAACGGGCGGACGCTTCAGCGCTCTCGTTTTTTCAGGTCCGCACAACAATCCCTGCCTCACGATCACCCTGCGTACCGCGCGCGAGCATGCGGGTTTGACGTCCGACTCGCCCAACCCTTTTGCGTCGGGCACGTTGATGAGTCTCGCCAAGCCGGGGCTTCTCGCTCAGTTGCTGAATGTCGCGGGCTTTTCGGACGTCCATGGTCAGGCCGTAGCTGCCCCGTTTCGTCTGCCGACCAGCAGGCACTACATCGATTTTTTGCGCTCAGCGGCCTCGCCACTGATCGAGATACTATCTCGTCTTCCTGCGCCAGCACAACGCGACGCATGGGACGACATGGAGGCTCAGTTGAACGCATTCACCACGTCTGATGGCTGGGTAGGCCCGAACGAATTGCTGCTCTGCTCGGCCACGGCACCGCAAACACTTCCGGATTGATGGGGCATCAAATGAAAAATCTGCTCGCAATTGCCGTCGCAATCCTGGCTCTGATCGCGTCCGCCGCAACGCCAGCAGCCGTATTCTTCGTCACCAATGCCAATGACGCGCTCAGTGGCAGCTTTCGGCAGGCGATCATTGACATCAATGCGGTGCCAGCCGCTGGGCCACACAACATCACCTTCAACATTCCCGCATCGGATGCCAACTGCGTTGCGGCGTCCGGGGTCTGCACAATTTCATTGTTAACCGCACTGCCGCTCATCACGAAAACCGTGGTAATTGATGGCTACACGCAAAGCGGTGCAACGGCGAACACGAATCCGCCGAATCTCGGCACTAACGCGTCGTTACGAGTGGAGATCAGCGCACTGGCGAGCGTGGGCACCAGCATTGTCTTGGGCGTGAGCGGCAGCGTCGTGCGAGGACTGATCCTCAATCGTCGCGTCGGCATTGCGCTCACCGGCACCGGCGGCCACTTGGTTGAAGGCAACTTCATCGGTACTAACGCCGCTGGCAGCGCAGGCTTTGCCGGCGCGCAAAACGGTGTGACGGTGTCGACAAACTCAAACAACAACCTGATCGGCGGGACAACGCCTGCTGCACGAAATGTGATCTCCGGCACCAACACCGGCATCCTGATTTCCTCGCCTAGCATTCCCATTGTGGGCACGCAGATCGTCGGCAACCTGATCGGCACCAACGCAGCAGGTACAGCCGCCATCGCCAACGAAGTCGCAATTGCGTTTGTGCAGTCCGGCGGCAAGAACACAATCATTGGCGGAAGCACTGCCGCCGCACGCAATGTGATTTCAGGCAACACGTCGGGCATCTACGACGAGTCTTTCATCATCGGTACATCCAGCAACAACACGATTTCAGGCAACTACATCGGCGTTGACGTGAGCGGCCTTGCTGCGCTTGGCAACGTTCAATACGGTATCGCCACCAGCAGTCGAGGTGCCGTGATCGGTGGCACTGCACCCGGCGCAGGCAACGTCATCGCGGCAAGTGGCACGACTGCCAATGTGCAGATTGCGAACCGTGACGTCGTGGTGCAAGGCAATTGGATCGGCACCGGTGTGTCCGGCACCAGTGCGCCCACGGGTTTTGTGCCGAGCGCGTTTCGTGTGCCCGGCATTTATGTGACGGGCAACGTTGCCGTCACCGGCACCCAGATCGGTGGCACGGCTGCGGGCGCGGGAAACGTCATTGCATTCAACACCGGCCCCGGCGTGCTGCTCAGCGATCAAATCGGCAACGGTCATTCGATGCTCGGCAACTCGATCTTTTCGAACGCGCAACTGGGTATCAACCTGTACTCACCCGGCAGCGAAAACAGTTCGGGGGTCACGTTCAACGACAACAGTGACAGCGACTTCGGCGTCAACGGCCAGCAAAATTTTCCGGTGATCACATCAGCCACGTCCGCTGGCAGCGTGGTGGGCACTTTGAACAGTGTTGCGAGCGGGACGTATCGCCTGGAATTTTTCGCTAACGCCGCATGCGACGCATCGGGTTATGGCGAAGGAAAAACCTTCATCGGATTTCAGTCAGTCACGACCGATGGCAGCGGTAACGCAAACTTCAACGCAACGTTCGCCGCGTTGCCTGTCGGCCAACCAGTGGTCAGTGCAACCGCGACGGATTCAGGCGGAAGTACGTCGGAGTTTTCGCAATGCATGACCGCGTCCTTGCCGGTCACGCTCAATGTCGTCAAGAACGGTTCTGGCAGCGGCACGGTGACCTCATCGCCTGCGGGCATCAACTGCGGAGCGACGTGCAGCGCATCGTTTGGCGGTGGCACGGTAGTCACGCTCACCGCAACACCAGCAAGTGCGGCGTCAATCTTCACCGGTTGGCTAGGCGGCGGTTGCACTGGCACCTCAACGTGCACGAAGACATTAAGCGCTTCAGCCAATGTCTCCGCCACTTTCGCAGTGACCAGCAACGGCCCGTTCAATCTGGACGTTGAGGGCAACGCGCCAGTTTCGTCAGCAACAGCAACCAACGACGGCCTCCTGATCCTGCGCTACATGATGGGCATGAGCGGCGCCGCGCTGGTCAGCGGCAACGTGGTGTCCGGCGATGCGACGCGCAACACTGCTGCCGCACTTACCGCCTATCTTGATAATCTGAAACCCAAGCTCGATATCGATGGCAACGGCCAGGTTGACCCGCTGACCGACGGCCTGCTGATCTCACGTTACCTGCTAAACATCCGCGGCCCGGCACTCATCGCAGGCGCAGTTGGCGTCGACGCAACACGCACGACGTTCATGGCTATCGAGAACTATCTGGCAGGTTTACTCCCGCCCTGAACGACAACTCACTTCTTGCACGGGACGCAAGATAAATATCGTCGCGAAAAGCGACTTCAGGCCTCAACCCTGCCTAAGGAAGCACCAAATATGTCGCCACCCCTGCGAAGGCCGGGCCCTACGCCTGTCGCAAGCGGTTGATTTTGCTGGTGGCGCGGATACCGGCTTCCGCCAGCATGGCTGAAATGCTGCCTTGATAATGCGGCGCGTCGCCCGAGCTTGATGCTTTGAAACGGGTCGCTTGCCAACTTGCTTCAAGGCTGGTTTCATCGAAGTCGACTTTTATCTGCCGACAAGCGGACAAGTTATCGACGTTGTTCGTATCGCGGGCACATTCATCACTCGGATTCTTTCTGCCCCGCCGAACACGCAAACTGTCAATGCTTGTGACGATGTGGAAAACGAGCAGGGAATCTTCATGACCTAGTCCGGCCAGGTGGGGCCGCACGAACCGCTTCCGAGCGGTGACGGCTAAACAGGCGTCGCAACACTTGCATATGCAATACTTGCAGCTACATTATGAAACTCGCGAGTGTCACCCGTGACCACAGCTACCATCGTCTCGACTGCTGCATCCGCCCCGAAGCAACCCTCTGCGCCAGACCCGCTGCTGTCCGCGCTCATACTGCCTACGCTGCTTCGCTTTGCGCTGCCCAACATGGCCGCGATGTTGTCGACCGCGTTGGCAGCGATTGCCGAGACGACGTACGTCGGCAGCTTTGGCGTCGCGTCGCTAGCTGCGATGGCGCTGGTGTTCCCGATGATCATGCTGCAACAGATGATGTCGGCAGGCGCGATGGGCGGTGGGGTGTCGTCCGCCGTGAGTCGAGCTCTTGGTGCAGGAGACACCTCGCGCGCAAATGCACTGGCAGTCCATGCGATGTGGATCGGGCTTGGCGCAGGGGCGGCTTACATGGCATTGATGCTGGTGTTCGGTCCGACAATTTATGCGATGCTGGGCGGTAGCGGTGATGCCTTGACGCAGGCGGTTGCGTATTCGAATGTTGCATTCGTCGGGTCCATTGGCGTGTGGCTTACGAACACGTTTTCGTCGGTCATTCGCGGCTCGGGAAACATGAAAGTACCGTCCGCGACCTTTCTCGCGGTGTCGGTCACTCAGGTGCTCGTCGGTGGTGCGCTGGGGTTGGGCTGGGGGCCATTTCCGCGCTGGGGCATGCCGGGGGTCGCTGCGGGTCAGGTGATTGCGTACGGCGCAGGCGCAGTGTTTTTGTATTTCTATCTGCGTTCGAGCGGTTCGCGGGTGCGGCTCGCTGTATCGACGACGCCGGTCAAGCGTGAGTTGCTACGCGACATTCTCAAGGTAGGTGCGCTGGCCTGCATATCGCCCGTGCAAACCGTGCTGACGATTTTGATTTTGACGCGACTCGTGGCGCAGTTCGGCACCAATACGCTCGCGGGTTACGGCATTGGTACACGACTCGAATTTTTACTGGTACCGATTGCGTTCGCAATCGGCGTAGCGTCCGTGCCCTTGGTAGGCATGGCCATCGGCGCGGGCAAGATTGCCCGGGCACGACGCGTGGCGTGGACGGCGGCGGCTGTTGCAACGGTCGTGCTTGGCCTGCTCGGACTGCTACTTGCGCTTGCGCCTGACTTGTGGACAAATTTATTTACGCAGGACGCCAGCGTCGTGTCTTCCGCTGCGGTGTATTTTCATTGGGCTGGACCCGCCTACGGACTTTTCGGACTGGGTCTTTGTCTGTACTTCTCGTCGCTCGGCGCGGGTAAGGTGGGTGGCCCCGTGCTGGCGGGCACGCTGAGGCTTGCGGTGGTCGCGATTGGCGGCTGGATGCTGGCGGCGGCGCAGATGCCGCCATGGACGATTTTTGCGCTCGTGGCGCTGGGGATGGCAGCTTATGGATTGGCGATGGTCGTCGCAGTGCGTGCGACGAGTTGGGGGACAGAGCGCTAAGTGTCTTGCCACGTGCCGTGATATTCGCGGCTGTCGCCGGAACGCAGGACGGCGGGCAGTACCCGCCCTAAGAGTGCGACTGCAACATCGTTCGCGGAGATATTTCGCAAAAAAAAACTCACCGAAGTGAGCCTTTTTTGTTGCAGGCGTCTCTGGAATGCAACGCCTGATTAACTACCGGCTACCGCTTGTTCAACATCGGCAAAGTCGCCGTCACCACTTGCTTGCCGTCTTTCACTTCTACGAGGAAGCTTTCGCGGTCAATGTCGCCTTTGTCGTCAAAGCAAACGTCAAGCAGGATGCCTGGGTTGTCTTTAGCTTTGAAGCATGAATTTTTCATCGCGGCGGCAATCGCCGTTCCATCCGTGCTCTTGGCTTTTTCAATCGCGGCCTTCAGCATGTAGGCCGAGAAGTAGCCCTTGATGCCGTTGTGATCGGGCTTCGCTTTGTATTCTTTTTCGTATTTGGCCCCAAAGTCCTTGAACGCAGGGGCGTCGGCCGTGAGGCCCACATGACCGCGAACGCCGTTGGCTGCGCTGCCGGCAAGCTCAATCACCTTGGCCCCCATCAACGTAGTTTCGCCCACCATAGGTTTGTCGTAGCCCTGTTTGCGCAGTTCTTTGAGCAAGCGCGCCGACTCTTCTTCGTTCAGGTACGCGAACAACGCATCGGCATTTGCCTGCTTGATGCGGAGCACGGCCGAGGACATATCGACCTGGCCCGGATCGGTTGAAATGTCGGCAGCCACTTTAATGTTGCGTGAGCCGAGTTCCTTGACGATAGAGTCGCGACCGCCTTTGCCGAAATCGTTGTTGACGAAAGCAACCACCACCGATTTCGCCTTGAGCTCGGTCGCCATGTAGTTGGCAACCTTCGGCATACCCATCGACTGATTGAACGATGAACGGAAGATGTACGGATTGCCTTGAGCCGTTACGTTCGACGCTTCGCCGCCAGTGAAGTTGGGAATATTCGCCTTCTGGCTTTCGGTCTGGCTGACCAGAATCGAGCCCGAAAATACCGGCCCGAAAATCGCTGTGACTTTTTCGTCAATCGCCTTGACCGTCATCGCTTTGGCGATGGCGGGTTGCGACTGGGTGTCCATCTCCATCGACTCGATCTTCTTGCCCATGATGCCACCAGCGGCGTTGATTTCAGCGAATGCGAGCTTGGCACCATTGCGATACTGACTGCCAGCAGCAGTACCGCCGCCCGAGAGCTCAACAACTTGCGCGACTTTGATCTGCGCGGATGCGGAAACTGCGACGAGCGCAGCAGCGACTGCCACGGCGGCAGCGGTGAGTTGGCCAAGGGATCGGCCGATTGTGGTTTTCATGGTTTTTCCTCCTTTAGAAAACGATAGTGAGTAACGAGAAATCTGTGGGTTGCGTTGACTATTTGGCGGCGTGGCCACCCAGAAAAAGCCGGTTCAAATTAGGGTCATCCAGCAACTCGGCAGCGGGTTTATCGACGGCCAGTGTGCCCATCTCCAGCGCCAGCGCACGGTCAGAATACTTGAGCGCAGTGCGCACATTTTGCTCGACCATTAGCACGCTCTTGCCTGAATCCGCCAATTTTCGCAGCAACGTCATCACGTCCTGCACGATGATCGGTGCCAGCCCGATTGACGGTTCATCAATCAACAGAACCTCCGGCTTCACAAGCAAAGCGCGCCCGACTTCAAGCTGCTTCTGTTCGCCCCCGGAAAGAGACGCGGCCCGCGAGTCGGTGCGCTGCGCGAGCCGTGGGAACAATTCCATCACCTCGGCAATTCGCTCCTTGAGCAAAGCCTTCGGCAAATGCAATCCTCCCAGTTCAAGGTTATGCAACACCGAGAGCGAGCCGAACAGGTTGCGGCCCTGTGGCACGAAGGCGATGCCCTTGGAGAGCAACTGTCGCGGCGTGCGTCCGTTAATGACTTGCCCGTTGAAGCGTACCTCGCCAGAGCGCGGTGTCAGCATCCCAAAGAGCGTTTTGAGAACGGTCGATTTACCTGCGCCGTTGGGTCCGATCAACAACGTGATCTCGCCTTTTCTGGCGTCCAGCGTCATCTCGTTTAACACGGTCAAGTGGGTGTAGCCCGCCACGACTTTGTCGAATTCGATCAAAGGGGGAGTTTTCAGGTTAGTTTGCGAGCTAATTTCCAAGATACGCCTCCAGCACAGCGCGATTGCCCTGAATTTCTTCCGGTTTTCCAACAGCGAGAACTTTGCCTTCCACCATGCAGACCACACGATGGCAGAGCTTCATGATGAAATCCATGTTGTGTTCGATCACGACGAAACTGCCGCCCTGCTTTCTGTTGAGTTCAACCAGTAACTCGCGTAGTCCGTCGACGAGTGACGGGTTGACGCCGGCGCAGGGTTCATCCAGCAACACAAGTCGTGGCTTTGGCATAAACGCCATCGCGATGTCGACGAGTTTTTGCTGACCGTAGGACAGCGATCCGGCAGGCAAGTCAGCCACGTGATTGAGTCGGAACAGATCGAGCATTTCCTGTGCACGATCGGCGAGGCCGTTGTCCGGTGGCGCGAACATGCGACCCCAGAAGGTGCCCGTGTGCTCCTGTGCGGCAAGGATTAAGTTGTCGCGCAACGAGAGCTTGCCGAACACTTGCAGGTTCTGAAACGTACGGCCAATGCCAAGGCGGGACAACTCCAGCGGCGATCCGCCCGAGATGTCTTTCCCTTCAAACTCGACCCTGCCGGTATCCGGTTTGATCTGGCCGAGAATCGAGTTAAACAGCGTAGTTTTTCCGCTGCCATTCGGACCGATGACGCCCAGGATTTCACCCGGCTCAACCTCAAAGCTGACGCCGCCAACCGCTTGAATCGCGCCGTAACTTTTCTTGATGTCGTGGACGGAAAGGATGCTCATGCGGCCGCTCCTTTCACACCTGCCGATGCTGCAGCCTCGGCGATTTGTTTTTGCTTCGCTGCACGCTTTGCCTGCGAGAGTTGCCATGCTTCTTTCATCGAAAGCAATCCACCGGGCAACCAGATCATCATGGCAACCGCCGTGAATCCGAACACTGCGAGGTACCAGTCCTTCAGGAAGCGCAAATACTCCGGCAAAAGGAGCGCAATCGCAGCGCCAAGTACCGGGCCATAAAACCGCCCGGAACCGCCGATCACCACCATCATCAAAAACAAGAGCGAATTGGAAATACCGAATGGCGCCGGCTCGATGAAGTTCACCAGCGGCGCGAACAAAGCACCCGCGATGCCCGCGTAAGCCGCACCAATCGCGAACGACATCAGCGTGTATGCCGTGATGTTCACGCCGGTGCTTTCCGCGCGAATCGGGTTGTCGCGCAATGCCGCAAACGCCCGTCCCCACGGTGACCGCAACAGAAGCGCAAGTAGCACTCCGAAAACAATCGTCACCGCAAGCACCAGAAAGTAGAAACTCGTATTGCTCTCAAGCGTCATGCCGAAAAAACCAGGACGCTTGATGTTCTGAATTCCAAACGTGCCACCCGTCAGCCATTCTTCGTTGCGGAAAAACAAGACCAACAACAAATTGAATCCAAGTGTCGCAAAACCAAGGTAATGCAATTGCACTCGGAGCGCCGGAAATCCGATGGCGAGCCCGAGCACGAAGCAAATCACGATAGCCACCGGCGAGGCAATCCAGAATGAAATTCCCGCCTTCATCATGATCGCAACCGTGTATGCGCCAACCCCCATAAAACCTGCGTGACACAACGATTTCAGTCCGGCGTATCCGACCGTCAGGTTCAAGCCCATTGCCGCGATAACGTAGACGAGCCAAAGTGATAGCAAGTAGAGGCCGTAAGTTTTGAGCATTGACGGAGCGAGCAACAGCGCACCCAGAGCGAGCCCCAAAAAAACCATGTGCTGCGTCGAAAGTAGTTTGACGTTCTTCATACTTTCCTCTCTTGCGGGGTTCCGAGCAGCCCATCCGGTTTGATCAGAATCACCGTCAAAAACAGCGCCAACGCCACACCATCCTTGTACGCAGGCGTCAGATAAGCACCAGCAAGATTCTCCAGGACGCCGACCAGAATGCCGCCGAGTAGAGCGCCTCGCGAATTGTTAAACCCGCCGATGATTGCTGCGAAAAAAGCCTTCAGACCTATGTTGTCGCCCATGTCGAATTTGGCGAGATACGTTGGCGTGATCAAGAGCGCAGTGACCGTCACCAGAATCGCGTTGATTGCAAACGTATAAAAAATCATGCGCTTGACATTGATGCCCAGCGCTTCTGCGGCGAACGTGTTTTGGGCGACGGCCTGCATCGCGCGACCCGTAATCGTTTTATTCAAAAACGCTTGTAAGCCAACCACCATCAGGCCCGCGAATACCAGCGCTCCGACATCACTGTATGAGATCGTCACGCCCGCCAGCTTGAACACTTCATCTCCGAAGATGCTCGGGAACGGATGAGGCTCAGCGCTGTAGCTCGCCTTCACAAAGGACTTGAGTCCGATTGACAAACCAAGCGTTGCGACGACCACAGACACCACGCCGCTACCGCGCATCGGATCCACAATCCATTTCTTGAACGCCGCACCCAGCACCAGTATCGAGAGCGCCACCGCGACGATAAACGAGGCCCATAGCGGCAAACCCATCGACATGCCAATCAGCATGGCAAAGGCGGGCAGCATGACGAACTCGCCCTGCGCAAAGTTGATGGTGCCCGCCGCCTGCCACAACAGCGTGAAGCCCAGAGCCGCCATCGCGTAGATGGCCCCCGTGGCAACGCCGCTCAACAAGAGCTGCATGAAATCGGTCATAGGGTCTCCTCCTTTTATCGTTGCGTGCAGGCAACGATGTGTCTCGTGTTTCTGGCTATTGGGTCAGTGGTTGATACTTCGTGAAACCGTTCTCGGCAAACTGCGCCGCTCACTCTGCGCAGCGACCCACATCGCCGCATTGCGCGCGCGCAACGCCACGGCCTCGCCGGGCATCTGTACGTAATCGTCGTTGAACACTTCAAAGCTCCAGTCACCCCGGTAGCCCGCGCGATCAATCATGCGAATCATCCGGGAAAGTTCTGCGCTGTGCACGCCCTCGCCGGGGAACACGCGCAGATGGCGCGCCGTTTCGATGCGCTCTTCTGGCGTGCGAACAGCGCTCCACAAGAAGTCCGAGAGCTGCACAAACGCAACGCGCTCACCTGGAATCGTCGACAGCGCATCAAAGTCAGTGCCGTTCAAACTGCAATTGGCAAGCACATGAAACGAATCGATACACACGCCCAGATTGTCGCGGTCCGCGCGCTGCACGATCTCCCACGACAACGCAAAATCATTCACATATCGGCCCCAGGACAACGCCTCAAAACCCACGCGAATGCCTAGCGGCGTGGCAAGCATGGCCACTTTACGCAGGTCCGCCGCGATATGATCAATGTCACCGGATGCATGGGCCGAGGTTGAAGAGCAAATCAGCAAACGCTCAGCACCAACCGCTTCGCACAACTTGAGCATGGTTTTGACAGTCTCAATTTTGTAGCGATGCAGCGGGCCAGACAGCCCCTCATAGTCGCGCATCACCTGAATGGCGTTCACCCGAAGACCTGACAGCCGCACTTCGTTTAGGGCGGCTTCATAGCCGTCAGGATGACCGACGAGGTCTTTGGCCCACAGCGTAATCTTCGTGAATCCTGCTGCGACGTTGGCGTCTAGCTTGCTCTCCAGCGAACCTGCAAGCGTGATCGTGTCCATCGAAAAATTGGCGAGATTCATATCAACTCCAGGCGGCAAATCTTGTCAATGCGGTCATTGTTGAACTGCGTGCTGTCAATCGCAGAATCCTTGGCCAACTCTCCAGACGATTCAGTAACCAGAAACACGCGTCTGGCACCGAAGAATGGAATCACGCTGCGGCCTCAGCCGCTCCAAGATGACTCTTCACAAATTCAAATGAAGTGCCGCCGAGGTAAGTCACGGCTCCCTTGTCGCTGGTGTGAACACTGTAACTTTCTATGAATGTCACGCCGCGAGTAGAAAGCTGCGCGACCAGTGCCGTGATGTCCGGCGCACCAAATCCAACACGCGTCAATTTCTCTTGCCAAGCCAAAACTGCGGCCTGCTCCGGCGGCTCAACCAGTTGCAGATAAAACTTGCGACACGGACTCTCCAGCAGTGTTCCCTTCGGCAACACCCCGAAATACTGGCCTTGCGGCAGTACCGTGAAGCCAAACAATTCCTTGTAGAAATCGACCCATTCCTTGGTGCGCGCTTCTTCAATCGCTTGGACGATACCGAAGAAGTGCATGCCCGCAATTGCCGGCGGCGCGTCGTAGCCTGAGGGCAATTTTTTGAAGTCCACGTCGTAAATCGAGAATTCTTCGTAGCGATCAACGAAGTAGATAACGCTGTCACCTACGCCCATGATGCCCGGAATGTTCAACTCCATCGCACCGGCGCGCGGTGAGGCATTGCCTGCGTAGTTATCGGTGATAGGCCACGCGCCTTTTTCAATACAGTGTGAATACGCGGCGGCAGCGTCGCGCACTCGAAGCGCGAATGCTTTAAGGCGTGGCGCCTGCGCACCTTCGTCGGCACTGCCTGCGACCGCCGGGTCGGCATTCACGATGACATTCATTGCCCCCGCACGGTAGAGCACGATCTCGCGCGAGCGATGGCGCGCCACCGCAGCAAAGCCCAAGCGCTCTAGCGCCGCGCCGAATGACTGCGGCTCCAGTGTGACGTATTCCACGTATTCGATACCGTCAACACCGAGAGAATTTGTCGTGTTCATTTATTCACCGCACGCTTTTGCTGCAATGGATTTGTTCGCTGAAACTGTAACTACATTCGCTTTGTCGTCGCGACGAATTCATATTTACCTTGCAAATGTTTGTGCGATAAACGCACAAGTGTGCGATAATAGAACACAGGCCGAAAGACAAGTCAAGCAAAGGCTCAAAAAAATGGCGAATCTCCTGATGTCGTATCCGATACCCGTGGTGCCCGCAGAAACGCAAAAGGCTGACATGATTGATGGCTTACGAAAAGGCCTTGAAGTCATTTGTGCGTTCGATGATTCAACGCCCCGACTCACGCAGAGTGAGCTGGCCAACCGGCTTGATCTGAGCCGTGCGGCCGCACGTCGATACTTGATGACGCTCACTGCATTGGGCTACACGGCAACCGACGGAAAATCATTCTGGCTGACGCCGAAAGTCATGCGATTGGGTCACTCGTACGTTGCCTCTGCCCGCTTGCCGCGAACGGTGTCACCTGTTCTGCAAAAGCTGACCGAAGCATTGGGTGAATCTACCAACCTCGCGGTACTGGAAGGCTTTGAGGCTGTCTACATCAGCCGCGCCACTGCGCCCAGGCTCATGTCCACGGGCCTTGAGCCTGGAACGCGTCTGCCTGCGCACACGGTTGCAGCGGGCCGCGTGATGCTGAGTTTTTTTCCGGATGCGGCGCTGGACAGATGGCTTGCGGGAGCCGATCTGAAGGCCTACACACCGCAAACCATTACCGACAAAAAAATCATCCGGCGCGACATCATCAAAGCGCGAACTCAGGGCTACGGTTTGAGCGAGAGCCAGTTTGAAATGGGCTTGCGCGGCATCGCGGTGCCGCTGATTGACGGATCGGGCATTCCTGTGGGGGCGCTTAGCGTGTCGATGTCGAGCGCGTCGCTGCCTGCGGGCGTTGCTATCAAGCGCTTCGTACCACCGATGCGGGAGGCGGCCGAGCAGCTGCGCGATCAACTCTAGGCGTGTCTTTTAGCCGATCCATTTGCCCGACGCCCAGCCAACAAAAAGGCCGCAGGGTTTTCACCACTGCGGCCTGAGCGGAGCCTGACAAGATCAGGCTAAACGTTGGGCTAGAAGCGTGTACGCATGCCGATAGCGAATTCAGTCTGATTCGGAAAGCCGTTGGTGCCGCTGGCTTTGTAGCCACTGGTGAGGTTCAGTCGATCCGCTGCCACGTAGAGCTCGGTACGTTTGGAGAGGTGATAGAACACCGATCCGTAGATCGTTTTGCGGCTGCCGCTGCCTGCCTTGGTTACGGCGGCCGTGCTGGCGTACGCGTTCAACGTGCTACTGGCCGCTGCGTTGTAGCCCGCGTTCGTAGCTTTCATCTCCTGATAGCCGAGTTCATAGTCGAACGGTCCCGGCGGCGCAATTTTGGTGGAGATCGTCCATGCGTCGTCTTTGCGCTGGCCGACCACTGGCTGTTCCGCTGTGTAGTGGAAGTAGCCTGCGTTGACGCGAACCATGCCGAAGTTCACATTGCCGCCAATCGATGCGGTGCGATGCTTGAAGCTCGCGACGTTGGCCTGCGTGACAAAGCCAGCCGCGTTGAATACGCCACCGTTGAAGCCAAGCGCCGCTGTTTGCGTCGTGTTGCGACTGGTGTCGCCCGCGACTTCGCCGAACTGATGAGCAATACCCGCAACAATGGGGCCGAACGATTTTTTGAGCACAACACCGTTGTCGAGACGTGTGCCAGTGGCGCTGCCGCCGTAAAAAATCAGTTGCTTGAAGTTGTTGGTGTTGGTGCCGCCGCCTTCGTTCAAGGACGATTCGGACGCACCGTACGGGTCAAGATAGGTCGCTGCGAAATCACGTCCGAGCGCGTTCTGGCGACCCATGGTGAATTTACCGAAGACATCGCTTTCGAGGCCCACCCAGGCGTCGCGAATGAACAGGTAGCCCGGCGTGTCTAGCGCGCCGTTGCCAAGTACGAATTCGCTCTCAAGGCGAAAAATGGCTTTGAGACCACCGCCCAAATCTTCATTGCCGACAAAGCCCCAGCGGCTGCCGCTAAACCACGGCGTGCGAAAACCCACGAGGCGACCGCCTTTGGCATCGGCATTGTTGACCGAACTGATCGAGGCGTCGATCAGTCCGTACAGCGTGACGTTGGCGTTTTGCGCCTGCGCCGAAAGCGCGAGCGTGCCGAGCGCAACGGCAGCAGCTTTTGTTGCCGTCAAACGTGAAATTTTCATGTGTTCCCCTTTATTTGGATGCGAGTTGCTTGCACCGCTTTGGGTGCGCTAAGCGCGATTTTGGCGCGTGCAGCCTGTCATCTGGGTGTCAAAATCGAAAACAAGCGTTCATTTGGTGTGATTTTGAACCGTGTGTACCCAAAAAGACACAAACGTACAAAACGGCGCTTGAGGCTGGAGTGAGGTTAGCGCGAAACTCACAGCGCGATTTTCGACGCTAAAAATTCGGTGAGCGTTGCCTCAGAAACGGCACGATCCAGATACGCCTGACCGAGTTTTTTGAGCAGTACAAGTGTGACCACGCCGCCCTCGTTTTTTTTGTCGCGCTGCATGTGGGACATGAGCTTCTGCGCAGTCGTTGGCGGCGGTTTGATCGGCAAACTTACGGAAGCAAACATTCGCGTAGTGCGAGCCACGTCAGCCGCGCTCAGATGCCCCAATTCATGCGACAGCTGTGCCGCCAGCACGCAGCCCGCCGCGACCGCTTCTCCATGCACCCACGCGCCGTAGCCCATCTCGGTTTCAATGGCATGGCCAAACGTATGGCCGAGGTTCAGCAGCGCACGAATGCCCAGCATTTCACGTTCGTCACGCTTGACGACATCGGCCTTGATGCGACAGGAGTGTGCGATTACGCGAGCCAACGTTTCGTCATCGCGGGCGTTCAGCTTGTCAACGTCGCGCTCAAGCTCGGTCAGATGCGGCTCGTCAAAAATGAGCGCGTGCTTGATGATTTCGGCGAGACCGGCTGCGTATTCGCGCGGCGGCAAACTCTTGAGTGCTGTCGTGTCGGAAAGCACTGCCTGCGGCTGGTAGAACGCGCCGATCATGTTCTTGCCCAGCGGATGATTCACCGCCGTTTTGCCGCCGACCGACGAATCGACTTGCGCGAGGAGCGTAGTGGGCATTTGCACGAAAGGAATGCCACGCTGGTAGGTCGCGGCGGCATATCCGGCCACGTCACCGACGACACCGCCACCGAGCGCGATGATCGTTGTTTTGCGGTCGCATTTCGCCGCGAGCATGGCTGAATAAATTTGGTCGAGCGAGGCGGCGGTTTTGTAAGCTTCGCCATCGCGCAGGACGATTTCGATAACTTGCTTACCGAGCGCTTGAACCGATTCGCGGACTTTCGCCAAGAAAAGTGGTGCGACCGTTTCGTTGGTCACGATGGCGACCATCGTGCCGTTCACAAAAGGTGCCAACACTTCAGAATCGCCAATGAGCGATGGAGCAATGTGAATCGGATAAGGGCGATCAGCAAGGCTGACGTGAACGGTTTGCATAGCGTGTTGGAATGTGAAAGGACTCGATCAGCTTTACGCTATAACCTTGGTTTCAAATGGGCTAGGAGCGAAAAAATTGAAAAGTCGGTTAACTATTAAATCGGCCTGTAGCCCTATTTTAACCGTGGCTTACCAAAGAAAGCTGTTGTTTATTTTGCAACGATTCGATCAGGCCTTTGCGAGAAAAAAAGCGACCAGCGCAAGCGCCGCTGGCAGCGCCTGAACAAAGAGAATTCGCTTCGACACCGTGACCGCGCCCCAGATGCCAGCGACAACGACGCAGACGAGTCCGTAGACCATGAAGGCGCGTGCAATCGCAGGGTCGGGACGGAAGAGCCCCAGCGCAATGGCCACCACCAGAAAACCGTTGTAGCACCCCTGATTGGACATCGCCGAGGCGCGGCTTTCCATCTGGTCTTTCGGAATGCCGAAAACTTTGTAACCGCGCGACCGGTACAGCACGGTTTCGAGCAACACGAAGTACACATGCAGCAACAGCACGATGGCGGCGAGAATTTGAGCGGCGAGCAGCATGTCAATCCTTGGTCGAAACAGCAAACGGAAAGCGGAAGCAAAGATGTTAGTACGCTATGAGCACCGCGCTAGACGCGACTCATTGCGGCATGATTTTGAAGAAATCGCGAACCGGCTCACCGGTAGCAGATCCGAGCTTGAAAATGCCGCTCAGACGAGCAATCGCTACGTCGTCCGCCGTCACCAAACCCTGCATAAAAACCATATTGCGCGTCGTGCGCAAAACGTCGGCCTGACCTTGCACCCACGCGCCAATCGCGGCGGGTGCAAGGTAGTCGATTTGCAGGCTGATCGTGGGCAGAAAGTGACGGCCATTCAACGCCTGATACATCGCGGCATACGGCAACACGGTATCGGCAAACGTGGCCAACATGCCACCGTGCAACACGTTGCGCAGATTGGTGTGATGCTGCGTAACGCGGAAGCCCAGCAGCAGGCGCTCATCCTGCCATTTCGCATAAAAACGCGCGTTGCGACTGGCGTAACCGCTGCCCGCGTCCGCCGCGCGAAAGCCCTCGGGCGGATGGTCGTCGCCGCTTTCCAATGCTTCAATTTTTTGTGCTGTCATGACGCGCCCCTATGCGTAGGTAATCCAGGCTGCATAGGCCTTCCCGTCAAGGTGCGGCAGCGTGTTGTATGTAACCAGCGAATGCCGTCTCGGTGTAAACACGATCTCGCTTACCGATGAATTGCGGATACGCAAATTCAAATCAATCGTGCCTTCATGCGACGCGCCAAGAATGTATCCGACCGCTGTGGAAATGGGGCCACCGCTCGAAGCGATCAGAACGTTCTTCCCGAAGTGATCGTTGCGAATCTCGTCTAGCGCTGAGATCACGCCCGCGAGAAACTCGGCGTAGCTTGACATGCCCTGTGGCACGCTTTTGCCCTGCATCCATGCTGCGAGACCATCGCGCAGCAAACGAAAATGATTGCGAATACCTTCTGGTGTTTTCGGATGTTCGAGCGGTTCCGGATGAATCGCGCGGATGATGGCGACCGGGTCGTATTCATTGAGGCCAGGCCGCTCTTTCAAGGCGATGGGCTGCGACGGTTGCAGGCCGTCAGCGATGCCCGCCCATGTTTGCGCATGACGTCGCAGCGTACCCGTAAATACGGTGTCGAACGAGCGCCCGCTCTCACGAAAATATTCGCCCAAGCGCGCGGCCTGCTTGCGGCCCAGCTCGCTCAAATTGTCATAGTCCGCCGCGCCGAAAGAGGCCTGACCGTGACGCACCAGATAAAGATTTCCCATTCCGCTGTGGCCCTGATTAAAGTGTGATTTTCAGCCCGTTTTTTTCAGCGTGCGTGCAAGGAAAAAACGAAGCATTTCCAGCGTGGCGCTTGGCCCGCTTGCATCAGTGTACGAACCGCGCGCGCTGCCGCCCGACCAAGCGTGCCCCGCGCCATGTACAACCCAGTGCTCGGCGCTCACTTCTCCATTACTTTTGCTGAAAATATTTTTGGTAAAGCTGCGGCCATGCTCGCTCTGCCCACGCTCGGATTCCACCACAGCACCGTTAGCGCTGACGGCGGCCACGCGCACGCCATTTGCCGGGTTTACCGTCGTGTCCTGATCGCCGTGAAAGACAATCGTTGGCGGTGTTTTCCGAACGCGATCATCAGCATCATCACCACCGCCCGCCGAACGGCCAGCGCTCACGCCGCTGTTCATCGCGCCAAACGCGGACTGGACGTCCTTAGCCGAACCCGTTGCCAGACCCGAATGCACGCCCACAGCAGCGAATAAGTCGGGATAGGCGTCGCCCAAAATCGCCGCCATCGCGCCACCTGCGGACAGGCCCGCAACATAGACGCGCCTGGGGTCGACGTTGTACTTCGCCATCACGTCCCGTGTCATGTTGGCTAGCAATGCGGGCTCGCCCAGATCGCGCTGCTGATGGCTGCGCATGAACCAGTTCCAGCAGCGCGAGGCGTTGGCGTTCTGTGCTTGCGCGGGGTAGAGCACGATAAATCCCTGCGCCAGCGCGGCCTCATTCATGCTGGTGCCGAGCGCAAAATCGTCAGGATTTTGCGTGCAACCGTGCAGCATGACGACGAGCGGCAGCAGCTTGTCGGCGCTGCCGGGCGGGATGAAAAGCTTGTAGTCACGGGAGCCGTTTGTGTCGCTGTACGAACTGGCGATAAATTGCCCGGTGCCGGACTCAGATCGCGTACGTTCGCCGTCGTCGTCCCTGACTTCACGCGCCTCGCCTTCGATCACTGCCGTGTCAGCCAACTTCGCTCGTGTTGGCGTGGCCGCTCCGCTGAGCGCTGCTTGGATCGCCGCGGTCGCCGCGCGCAAGTCACCTGATTGAGTCAACTTGGTTGCGTCCGCCATCAGGCGTTGAAACGTGTCATTCATTAATTTTTCTGGGCAATCTTTGTGATGAGAATAAGTGGTGAATTTGTTTAGCGGATGCGGCAGGCAAGTGCTGCCTTGACCGCCGGACTCGCGTGTAGCGCACCGAGCACCACCACCGAGTTGATCGCGGCAAGGGCAAGCTCCGGCGTGACGTCCGCAGCAATCGAGGCGAGTCCGAGCACGCGAATGTCGAGTTGTTCACCAGCCGCTTGCACACCCAGCAAATCGGCAGCGGTGAATTGCTGAATACCCAGCACCAGCGTCTTGCGTGCTACCGCCAGCTTCACCACGTCAGCGTGCGTCGCCAGCTGATTGCGGATGGCAGTGCGAATCAGATCAGTGCGGTTGGCGTAGAAACCTTCCTGCACCAAGAGGTCAATCTGGCCCAAATCAACATAACCAAGATTGATCGTGATTTTTTCGTCAGCAGGCTTGGCGATGGCAACGGAATTTGCGGTTCTGGGCGGCATACACGCATCTTATCACCATCCAAGTGGAATCCATGTGGATTGCTTTCGCAAGTAATCTTAATCCCGCCGCACAAAGTCTATGAAACCCTTAAGCACGTTCACGCCCACGAGTTCAACATGCAATTTATTACCAACTCTCAAACCATCGAAACCCTGAACCAGACGCCCTTCAACGGGCGGCGAGAACACCCGCACCCACACGCCTTTGTCTGACGCGCCAGTGACAATTGCATCAAAGCGCGCACCCATGCGCGACGCCAGCAGCAACGCGGCGGCTGATTTGCGCACCTGCCGCTCGACCTTGTTGGCGTCGTCCTCCTGCTGGCTGCAATGCGTGGCCAACTGCGTCAGTTCAACATCGGAATACGGCGACGGAGCACCCACCATCGCCGCTTTCATGAGGCGCGACGTCACCAGATCGGGAAAGCGGCGGTTTGGTGCGGTGGAGTGCGCGTAGTCGCGCACCGCGAGGCCAAAGTGCGAGATGCCAGTACTACCCGGCTTATCAATCACGTATTCGCCAGCGCCCATGAGCTTGACGATGGTCAGTGACAAATCGGGAAAGCGCACCGGATCAGCCGCACGCCGTCGCACCAGAAACTCCTCCAGCGCCCTCGAATCCGGCTCTGGTGGCAATGCTTCACCCAGCGTCTTTGCAACATCCACAATCTTCAGCCAGCGCTCCGGCGAGCGAACCACGCGGTGCAGCGACGCGAAACCTTTATCGGTCAAAAACCGTGCTGTCGCCTGATTGGTAGCAATCATGAATTCTTCGATCAACTGGCGCGCGCGGTTGTGCGCCTGCACGTCAAGGCCGACCACCTGATCGCCTTCGAACACGGCTTTCGGTTGAATGGTTTCAAACTCAAGCGCGCCCTGCTCGCGGCGGCGTGCACGGAGCTTTTGCGCGACCGCATCCTGCGTGCGCAATTGCGCATCCATGCCGCGCACCGCAGCAGCTGGCGCGGGTAGCTCGCCCTTGCCCTCAAGCCAGGCCGCAACTGAATCGTAGGCGAGCTTTGCATGGTTGAACACCAGCGCACGGTATGCAGTCGTCGACACCATCGCGCCATCCGCGTTGAACACCATCTCAGTGACCATCGACAGCCGTTTTTCGTTGGCGTTCAGCGAGGTCAAGTCGGTCGACAAGCGCTCCGGCAGCATCGGAAAGATGCGCGCTGCCGTATAGACCGAGGTCGTGTTGGTGTGTGCGTGGTCGTCAATCGCCGTGCCTTTTTTGACCAGCGCGTCAACGTCGGCAATCGCAACGAGAATTTTGACTTCGCCGCTCGCAAGCGTCTCCGAGACAGAGAGCTGATCAAGATCGCGCGAATCGTCGTTGTCGATCGAACACCAGAGGAGTTGTGTGAGATCGCGAATGTCAGGTGACGATTCAGTCGATGGCCCGGATATCTGCGCCATTTCTTTCTCGACCTCTGGCGAGAATTCCGGCTCCAACCCGCGATCAATCATCGCCTGTCGGGCGATTTGAGCGAGGTCGGCACGGTTGTTGGAATGAGCGGATGGTGTGTGTGTTTGCGCGTTCATTCACGTACTGTAGCGTGAACGTGAGCGCTGCGTGTAACCCGTCACCATGACGGACTATTCTGACGACGCAAAAAAACAAAAAACCTGCATCTCGGCAGGCTTTTTTGGGTCGCTTCAACGTGAAACGTGTTCGATTGGCTCCTCGACCTGGGCTCGAACCAGGGACCTACGGATTAACAGTCCGGCGCTCTACCAACTGAGCTATCGAGGAATCGAAGCCTTAAATTATAGCCACAAATGCCGTTTTTTGGCAAATAGCGACGCGCTAGTCCGACTCACCGGGCGGCGGGGGACGACTCGCATCGTCGCGCATGTGTGGCCACGCCAATTTCAGGTAATAAAACATTGACCACAGCGTGAGCGCCGCTGCGATGCACAGCGCGATGGTGCCCAACACCGGCGTGGAGATGCCGGGGAAGAAGGGTTCGTACAGCAGTAACGCGATGATCGCAGTGAGCTGGGCAGTCGTTTTGAATTTGCCAATGGTGCTGACCGCGACGCTGTTCGACTGGCCGATTTTGGCCATCCATTCGCGCAGCGCCGACACCGCAATCTCGCGTCCGACAATAACGAAGGCAACCACGGCGTCAGCGCGCTTCATTTGCACCAGCAGCAAAAGCGCCGCTGCGACCATCAGCTTGTCCGCGACTGGATCAAGAAACGCGCCAAACGCCGAGGTTTGCCCAAGCTTGCGGGCGGCAAAGCCATCCGCCCAATCGGTAATCGCGGCGACTGTAAAGATCAGCGCCCCCGTCCAGTTTTGTTGCGTAGGGGTCAGCCAGTCGTGCGGCAAGTAGTACACCCCAACAAACGCGGGGATCAACGCGATGCGAATCCAGGTGAGCGTGGTGGGAATGTTGAGTGCCATAGCCGCATTCTGGCATGCCGCCGAAATCTAGCTACTTGCAGATTTAATCCGTTCGCACTGAGCCTGTCGAAGTGCATGGTCACTTCTATCAATTAAAACAACTGCATGCGACGTAGCCTTCGACGGGCTCAGGCCGAACGATTCATTAACCCGCGATTCCCCAGATTACCGACAGCGTGGCCTGCGCTACCGCCCCATCCACTTCTGCGACAACGGAAATTCGCGTGAGCGTAGCCCGTCCAGTAGCTCGCCGACGCTATCGCCGCTGACAATCAACTCCATATTCACGGCCTTCACCAGCCCGACATCCACCGAATGCCGAACCCAGGCCAACAGGTGATCGTAGTACCCGGCGACGTTCAGCAGTCCGCACAGTTTGCGGTGGTAATCGAGCTGGCTCCAGGTCAAAGCTTCAAACAGCTCGTCCATCGTGCCGAAGCCACCGGGCATGGCGATCACCGCATCGGCCAGACCAAGCATCATCGCTTTGCGGCTGTGCATGTCTGGCACCACGTGCATCGCGGTCAAATTTTTGTGCCCGACTTCTAGCACTTTGAGTGCCTCAGGAATCACGCCGATGACTTCGCCACCCGCCGCCAGCGCCGCGTCGGCCACCACACCCATCAAGCCAACGCCACCGCCGCCGTAGACGAGTCCGATGCCCTGCTCCGCGAGCGTCCGTCCGACCGCTTCAGCAGCGGCCTTATAGGCAGGGTTGTTGCCCACATTCGCGCCGCAATAGACGACGATGCGCTTGATCTCATTGGCCACGGATTAGTCCTCTTGCTTGTTGTCGATCACCACTGGCCGGCCGAGCACCTTCGATGCGCCTTCAGCCGCGGCGCGCGCCATCAAATCATTCGCTCCACCCGCTGAAAACGGAACCACGAACTTGATCGGTCGGTTGGGCCACGCCTGCGCATGCGCGGCAACGGACAGGACAAGTGTTGCGGCAGCGGCACAGAGACTGCCAGAAAAGCTGATTTTCAAAAGCACGGAGAGTTAGCGAAAGCTATGAGTGCTCAATTCAACCATGCGGCGCAGCGACGGCTCGAGCGCCGGATCATTTGCAAGATCAATCAGGCGAAACCAGCGGCAATCGTGGACCTCGTCGGTGTTTAGCATCAGCTCGCCGTCGTGCGCCGCGTCTACATCGGCCACAAACAAAAAGCGCAGGTCGTAGTGAAAGTGTGCGGGCTCGTCCTTTCGTGCCGGGATCGGATGAACATCGACATCGAACAAGTCATCATGACCCGGTTGTGCAACGAAGTGCGCCAGTCCTGTTTCTTCCGTCACCTCCCGTTGCGCAGCTGCGCGCCACGAGACGTCCGAGTGTTCGACATGTCCGCCTGGTTGCAACCACCGATTGAGTTTACGATGATGAATCAGCGCTGCATGCGCTCGAGTACGGTCCAGTACCCAGGCGGACCCGGTGATGTGACCCGCGAGCGTCGCGCGGCTCCACGGGCGCGTTTCGCCAGCAATGAAATGAAGGACGGTTTCTGCGTAACGTCGGACAGCAGTTGAGGCTGTGCCTGACGCAAATCGATCCAGCGTTTCGCGTAAAGACTTCACTTGATCTTCGTTCATTGCGTGAATCGTAACCGCACGTTGATGACGCCCGGCGTCTGATCGCTACAAAGGCCCGGAAATCGTAATCGACCCGTAGCGCGGTGCGGACTGTTGTCCGACAAACTCACGCGTCCTGAACACCCGTACGTAGGCAATTTTGTAAACGCCAAAGTTCGCCGCAATTCCCACCGCCGCATCGGCCACCCAGCGCTCTTTGCTCACCGAATGCGAATCGCGAATCGTGTTGCCGTCGAGAAAAATATTGCGGATGACGCCGCGACCATCGACGGAAGCGAACACATGGGCACCCAATTGTCGGGTGAACTGACTCACACCATCGGCCGTTCGCGGGGCTGAGTTGTCGCCTGCGGGGCGAATCGGCGACGTACCAAAATCGTCCGGCAAGCCCCATCCTGCGCGCACCTCAAAGCCCGCATTGCCATACGTGGCGACGTTGCCCAGCGAGAAGCCAACGTGCGGAATCACGTCAAAACCAAAGCCGGCGCGACTATCGGGGTTCTGCATAAATTCACTGCGGTATTTGCGCTCAAACACGAGCTGCGCACCGAACTCATTTTTCAGCTGATTGCTCCAGCCTTCAAATTGCGCGAGGTTGCGCACCTTATGCACAAACCGCTGCGCCTCGCGCGCATGCGACCACGGCCCAACGACACCGAGATTCACCTCGTATGAGTCAAGCTTGTTTGGCGAACGCGTGTTGTAGCCAAACCCAAGGTACGTCCAGCCCGCATACGGACGGTCATTGACGATCAAGGCGGTGGCTTCGTTGTCGCGCGGCGTGTAAATCGCCTGCCCGAATGTGAACGTCACATTGCCCTGCTCCACCGTCGGCGAATAAACACGCGTGAACAACTGTCCTGCCTGCTGCAACCATTGCGGCAGACAATCATCATCGGCAAAACTACGCACATTCGGCGACGACCACGCTGCCTTGAACCCCGCACTGTAATCACGGTCACGATTGGCAAACAAATCGTTGTCCAGCGTGAAGCTGTAAGTGCCCTCATATTTTCTGATCGGAGCGAATGCCCCCGTCGTGTCTGCACAGCGAGCCGCTTTGGCTTTCGTGCTTTCCTGAGTTTGCGGCGCCGGTGACGGTGCTGGAGACGTTGGAGTGAGCGTTTGGGCTTGCAAGATGCCCGCAAAAGCGAATGGTGCGATTGCCGCGAGCAAAAGCGAATAATTTCTCAACAAAAAAGGGGAACTCCACGAGACTGGTGTGCACGAAAGCGTGCGCGGGATCGCAGTGTATTGGGTGGCGGAGCGCGCCGCTGTAGGACGGAAGCGCTAAACGTACAAGGGTCGGCGTTTTAAACTCAGTGGCACCGTGCCGCAGCAATAACGAGCTTCACGCCGAACGCACCAACTCATACAGCTTTTTTTGTTTAGCCCTTTCGGCTTATGGGCTAGAGCCTGTTTAGTCAAAAAGTCGGCTTTATGCGTAAATCGCCGCCTATCCCCAATGCAGTATGGCTTTCAGTCGTGAGGTGTAAAAGAAATTAGACTGATAACGTAACACAGCGGGCACGTCACTGAGCGACAAGTAAACCGCTTTGTTGTGCTCGCGGGCAAGCGACACCATCTAATCCGCCCCCGCCGATGCGCCGCCAATGCGCAATACCGCGTCACATTTCGCGACGAGCCGCCGCGAGATGGAATGAAAAATTTTATTGAACGCTGCATCACCAATCTGCGCGCTGCCCGCATGCTCGATCAATGGCAACGCAAACCATTCGCCCATCACCGGCAAATGCCCCGCCCGGAACAGCGCCAGCGAGGCATCTGTCATCGCAGCGACGTTCTTCGCGATCAACACCGGATCGTCGTTGGTGCCGGAGCGGTAGGGGCCGCGACGAGGATCATTTGTGCGTTTGCAGTCATGCTGTGCCTGGTACTTTCACAGGCGGCAGTAGACGGTGCTTCGCGACTTTGCGCGCGAAGCCTTTGTCGTCAAACGACACAACGGATTCGCAACCGGCATAGCTCGCCTGATGCAGCGCATCGGCGAAATCAAGGCCAAGCGAGTACGCGTCCAGTGCGCGCACGACGGCGGGGCGATCTTCCACCGTCACGTTCGGCAGCGACAGGCAATGCTGAAACACGCGTGAAATCTCGGCCCGTGTGTTGCCGTAGTAACCCCGAAGCACCCATTCCAGTTCGAGCAGCACGGTTTTCGCCACCTTGAGCGACCGCGCCGATTCGATCAAGGCACGCGCCGCGAGCCGCTGACGAGTGGCCTCCTTGTCCGCTGCGTCATCGACGTAATAACGGGCGAGAATGTTGGTATCAAGACCAATCATTTACCGAGCAGCGTTGCCACATCGAAATCGGCCGGAACCGCCTTGCCGCCGCCATTTCGCCGGGGTTTCACCAAACCAAATCCGCTCACAACAGGCTCCGCCGCGACGGCTCCGCTCACCACCGATAATTCGGCCGTCGTTCCCTTGACACGAAAAGCAATGCGACTTCCTGCACGGATGCCCAGTTGCTCGCGCACGTCAAGCGGAATGGTGACCTGACCTTTGGATGTGACTGAGGTGGCGATTGATTTCAAAGTATTCTCGCGATGTATTACTTGGTAATACTAGCATTCAAATCACCGTATCGCAACGAAGCAGGAACAGGCAGCCGCAAGAGTGCAGTAGGCTGGGTCAACGTTTACGCTCACTACGTAATGCACGTAGCGGCACCATCCGCGCAAGTTGCTCATCCGTAAGCGGTAGCGCATCGCGATCTGCATTGGCAGCGGCAATTATCGCTGCATCCTCGGCATCGGTCGGTGGGCGTATCGGTGATGGTTGCTTTTTGATCGCAGGCTTAGGCATAGGTAGTAACAGTCTCGTAGGGTGGGTAACTTGTTGCCCACGCGGAGAATGATCTCGAACCGGACGACGCGTGGGCATGGAGTGCCCACCCTACCAAACTGAAGCCAAGGATCAAACGCGCACCTGATTAGTTACGTGCCTCAGACCGAAGCCCTGCAGCCCACGTTGTCATGTTGAGTGAAGCGAAACATCCGGTGGGGCACGCAAAAAGCTCGTGGTGCCCGTATTTGTATGCATACTGATCTTTCGCGGTGCTCAGGATGACAGCTGTCTATCTGAGGCACGTAACTAATCAGGAACGCGCAAGTGTTTAGCGCACCCGACGCAATATCTTCCGCTGAAAATCGTCAGTTGCGTCCAAGGATGCAATCATGTCGTTTGCTGCGTTAGTCAAACGACTCAAATCTGCAGACGCGATATCAATCATGTTGCGAAATACGATCATCGAGTTGAAGTCTTTGTTCGCGGCAATGAGATGTTGAAGAATGATTGTTGCAAGGCGCGCCTTGTCTCGATTCGGTACACCGAAAAGATACAAAGGCTGAGCACCGCCCTGAACAAAGTAATCAACCGGATAGTCTGATGCTCGGGGCACATCTGGAACTACATAATCTTTATGGAGACGCTCTGGCCCAACCAGCGAGACTAGCTTTTCTCGCAGGTCCTCGTAAAACGTGCTTTCAACCCGAGCTCGATTTAGGAAGGTTAGATCGTGGATACGGGTAAGGGCTTGACCAAATCGAAACACGCCGTTGCCAAGGTCATCGGCCGGCGCATCTAAATAAAACTCGCCGTCGTCCTCCGTAAGATCAGTTTCCGCCAGAATCTGAGTGAAAATTCGGCCTCTTGTTCCGTCACGCATCTTGGCTATGTCGTTTTCGTAACTCAGCCGCATCATCGTCAAGCCCATGTCACTTATGCGCACGCCACCAGTAGGTAGCGCCGTGATGTACAAACTGTAAGCATCGCCGTCCGGGAACGTAAACGGCGTATTGACTTGCCATACTCCCGCCGCACGCTCAGCAACGCTCACGCTCGCACAAAGTGTGCGGCAAAGGCTGTCCTGTAAATCAACGGAGTTCATGGGTATTCAAACAAATCTGATTCGTCGGGCTGAGTCTGCAGGCCCTGAATATTGCCTAATTTTGTCAGATGATGAAGCGCTCCGGACAGGGTTCGGTAGCTCTGGCTTTGTTCAGCATAGCCTTCAACTTTACGGTTCGCGGCGACATAACGCTCAGTAGCCATATGTACGTGGCACCGGTTCTCAATTCTCGTGCGTTCAATTGTGTTTGGATGCACGTGATCACTCCCGTTACAACGCAAGAGCGTAACGTCCTCACCCGTTTTCGAATGCCAAATCAAACCGGCGCTGAAGCCTTCTGCGATTTTGGTGCTCTGACGCGTGAATACTGAAAAACTGTGATCTCCGTCCGCACTAGTCAGGCGGAAATCCCTTCGGTGATGCTTACCTTCAGTGCGCTCTCGCGCCATTGGATTTTCGACTCGCTTTGGCATGCTAAGCAACTCTTTAATCCTCTGGTCGGTAAGTGTTTCAAGTCCCATACGCCGATTGCTCACGTCTGATTCAATAAGCGCGAGTATCGCCCGGTGTGCTCCGATGATCAACAAAGATATGCAGCATATTGGGGAACTCGAAGTAAACGCAACAGCGCAAAGAATGGATCTGAGATTGATTGAATTCAAATTGTGCGTTCATCAATGCAAAACCCCATAAATCCGCTCAGCCAATTCATCTGAAATCCCCGGCACACGTTTGATGTCTTCAACACTCGCCGCTGCGATGCCGCGCACGCTGCCAAAAGTGCGTAGCAGTTCTGCGCGCTTCTTCGGCCCTATGCCTTCAATATCATCAAGCGCGGAACCTTCGCGATTCTTGGCGCGGCGGGCGCGATGGCCTTGGATGGCGAAGCGGTGCGCTTCGTCCTGCATTTGCTGGATGAGGTGCAGGCCGGGGTGGTCGGCGGGGAGTCGGATGGCGTCTTCGCGGTCGGGGAAGATGATTTGTTCCATGCCTTTTTTGCGCTCGACGCCTTTGGCGGAACCGAACAGGATGATGTCGTGCAACCCCGCTTCGGCGAGCACGCTGGCGGCGATGCCGACCTGCCCTTTGCCGCCGTCGATGACCCAGACGTCGGGCCGCAGCACCTCCTCTTTTGCGATGCGTGCGGCGCGGCGGGTGAGTGCTTCTTTCATCGCGAGGTAGTCGTCGCCATTGGTCTCGGCTTCGATATTGAAGCGCCGATATTGCCCGGTTTGCATGCCGTTGTTGTCCCACACGACGCAGCTCGCGACGGTGGCTTCGCCCATGGTGTGCGAGATGTCAAAACACTCCAGACGCTGCGTGCCTTCGGGCAGTCCGATGGCCTCAATCAGCGCTTGCAGCCGATCATTGCCGGTGTCGCTCTGGCGCTGGCGCGACGCGATGGCGAGGCGCGCGTTCTCCTCCGCCATGCGCAGCCACACGCGCTTTTCGCCGATGGGATTGCACTGCAAATCGACCTTGCTGTTGGCCTGCGTCGACAGCGCTTCAGCGAGCGCGCCGACATCAAATTCGAGCGTTGACACGATGCTGCGCGGCACTTCGCGACCGATGTAGTGCTGCGCAATAAAGCTCTCCAGCACCTCGATCAATTCCTCGGTGGGCATGACCTCCGAGCTGGCGTTTTTGACTGGGAAGTGCGTGCGATCACCGACGTGTTGACCGCCGCGAATCATCACCACGTTCACGGCGATCATGCCGCTCTCATGCACGAGCGCGAGCACGTCCAC
>JANXUB010000230.1 GCA_025352105.1 Burkholderiales bacterium
CGCCCGCTCCCAACACGGCACCGAGCACCGCGACCACCATGCCGTAAATCGTTTTCTTCATGAAGCGTCAATACATCCGGATCTTTTCTCGATTATGCGCTCGTATGATGACATCTTGCGATGCAGCATTTCATATCATGAGCAGTTGTCGTCTCTCGATAAATCATACGAATCATGCCTTTTGTCTCGTCGCTCCGCAGCCACCAATTTTTGACCCTCGCCATCGCCGTTAACGCACTCGTAAATTGCACGTTTGTTCCGGTTGCCGCTGCGCAAACTGCCTACCCCAACAAGCCGATTCGCCTCGTCGTGCCTTTCCCGGCAGGCGGCTCGGTCGACGTGACATCGCGCGCGCTCGCACAAAAACTGTCCGAGCAACTCGGCCAGCAAGTGATCGTCGACAACCGCCCTGGCGCGGGTGGCAATATGGGCATGGATGCGGTGGCGAAATCAAGCGCCGACGGTTACACGCTGGGCATGGGCGCACTGTCGACGCACGCCGTTAACCCGTCGCTCTATGCCAAGATGCCGTACGACGCAGTAAAGGACTTCGCGCCGATTTCGCTGGTGGTGGTGACGCCAAACGTCCTCGTCACCAACCCGCAGTCGCTACCCGCCACCGATGTCGCAGGCATCGTTGCCTACGCTAAATCAAGCGGCGGCAAGGTCAACTGTGCGAGCGGTAGCAATGGCAGCGCCGGGCATTTGGCGTGCGAATTGTTCAAACTGCAAACCGGCGCACCGATCACGCACGTCCCGTACAAAGGCGCTGGCCCAGCAATGACGGATCTGCTCGGCGGACAGGTGCAAATGATGTTTGACAACATGGCTTCCAGCGCGCCGCAAATCAAAGGTGGCAAGTTGAAAGCGTTTGCCGTCACCACGCCCAAGCGGAGCGCGCTCGCGCCCGACTTGCCGACAATGGCCGAGGTCGGCATCAAGGACTTTGATGTGTTCACCTGGTGGGGCCTGTTTGCCCCCGCAGGCACGCCGCCGGAAATCGTCAAGCGGCTGGCTCTGGAGACCGCAAAAGCGCTCGCCGCGCCCGATTTGCGCGAAAAATGGCTCGCTAGCGGCGCGGAGCCATCGGCCAGCACGCCCGAGGAATTCCGGATATTTATCGGCAAGGAACTGCCGAAATACGCGCGAATCGTCAAGGAGAGCGGCGCCAAGGTTGATTGACTAATCGCAACTTCGCAGCCGCGAAGTGCGGGTCGCCGCGCTACGAGGCCCCATTGACGGGCCTGCGTCGAGCGCTTCGCACCATTCGAGCGCGTTTACAACGCCTCGCAGCGGCGGGGGCCTATTTTTTGCTGCGGTGGCCCACCGTCTGTCACCGAGTTCGGTGGAACAGCTTAGAATTCATGTGCAAAATGAAGAACATGACCGGCAGCGTTGTTTTTATTAGACTTTTTCTGACGAGCGCTCTGACGTTCGGGACTTTTGTCGTTCAAACGACCGTGTTTGCGCAAGGGCCAAACCTGCTTTCGTCCGCCGCACTGATTCTGGACGCGCGCTCTGGCGAACCGATTTACGCCAAAAACGCCAACACCATCACCCCAATCGCCAGCATCACCAAGCTGATGACGGCGATGGTCGTTCTTGACGCGCAGCAGAACATGGACGAGCGGTTATCGGTCGATCTGAACGATCTCGACTACCTCAAGGCCAGCCGTTCGCGCCTCTCGATTGGCAGCGAATTATCGCGTCGCGAAATGTTGCAACTCGCGCTGATGTCTTCAGAAAACCGTGCTGCGAGTGCCCTAGGTCGTCACTATCCGGGTGGACTGACCGCCGCCGTCGCTGCGATGAACGCTAAAGCAAAAGCGCTCGGCATGGTCAACACGCACTACGTCGACACCTCCGGCCTGTCGCCTGAGAACGTCTCCACCGCGCGCGATCTTGCCGTGCTCGTGCAAACGGCGCAACGCTACCCATTGGTTCGCGAATACAGCACGCAGCCCGATCAGTACGTTCAAATCCCGACGACTGGCCAGACGCTGCACTACAACAACTCCAACGCGTTGGTGAAATCCGACGGCTGGAACATCACGTTGCAAAAGACCGGCTTCATTCGTGAAGCGGGCCGCTGTGTGGTGATGCTTGCGCAAATTGCGCAGCGCCCGGTGGTGCTGGTGCTGCTTGATTCAGTCGGCAAATTTTCCCGTCTGGGCGACGCTAATCGCGTCAAGACATGGATGGAAACCGGCGAAGTGCTCGCGATTCCAAAGCCAAAAGCGGTTGTAAGGAAGGCCGTCAAGGGCAAGCGCGGCAAAGTCGTTATCGCCAAAAAGCGGCGCCGGTAGACGCAACCAGCGCCGCGCCGCGTCCCTAAGAAGCGCGTCGCGAAGTCTCCAACAATTCCTTCGCCAGCCCAGACGTCGCAGCACCCACCTCATGACCCGAAAGCATGCGCGCAATCTCCGCAAGTCGCTCTTTCTTGTTCAATGTTTTCACATGCGTCGTCGGGCTCTGCGCGTTATCGCGTGACACCGTGAAATGATGATCGGCGTGTGCGGCGACCTGCGGCATGTGAGTTACGCACAGCACCTGACGACGCGCGGCCAGCGTTTGTAGTTTGCGGCCTACCTGCGCGGCGACGCGACCTCCGACGCCGACATCGACTTCATCAAACACCAGTGTCGGTACGGCAGCCGCATCGCCACACACCACCAAAATCGCGAGCGACAGGCGCGCCAGCTCACCGCCTGACGCCACCTTCGCAAGCGGCGCGAACGACAGGCTCGCATGTGACCGGAACGTAAATTCCACCGACTCAGCGCCCGTAGATTCGACTTTGGCATACGGCGCGAGCGTGACCGAAAAGGCGGCATTGGGCAGGGCTAGATCGGGAAGCTCGCGGGTTGCCGCCGCGGCTAATTTTTTCGCGGCGGCTGCACGTCGCGTTGACAATTTCGCCGAAGCGGCCACCAGCGCTGCTTCAGCGGAAACGCACTCCCGCTCCAGCGCAGCGATGTCCTGTGCGGCAGCGAGCTCGGTGAGTTTTTCTTCAAGACTTTGCCAATGCTCGACCAATTCCTCTGGACGCACACGAAGCTTTCGGGCGAGGCCGAAGAGCATCGACAACCTTGTCTCGGCCTGCTGCAGGCGCTCAGGGTCGAGGTTCAATTTGCCCGCGTAATGGCGCAGCGATTGCGCCGCCTCATCGAGCTGTACCCCCGCCGATTCGATCAACATCCGCGCTTCGGCGAGCGCAGGATCAATCCGTTCAGCGCTCGTCAATGCACTGGTCAACGAAGCCAGCGATTCCGCGACGCCGTCATCATCAGCAATCGCCGCACGCGCCGATTCAACCGTTTGCAGCAGCTCTTTGCTATGACTCAGGCGAGACTGCTCTTGCGTCAGCGCGCTCCATTCCTCGGCATTGAGTTTGGCTGTGCGCAATTCATGCAAATCCGCCTCCAGCGCGCTGCGTTCCCGGGCAATCGTGTCTGCCGCCGCGCGCGCATGTGCCAGCGCTTCTCGCGCCTGCAAAGCATGGCGAAACGCCGCTTGCACCGCGACCACATCCGCTTCCGCGCCGCCGTATCGATCCAGCAGCTCACGCTGCGTCGCGCCACGCAACAACGCCTGATGCTCATGCTGTGCGTGCAGTTCAAGCAGTGTCGCACCCAATTCGCGCATTTCCGCCACCGACACGGGTCGCCCGTTAATCTGCGCGCGGCTCTTGCCCGCTGCGTCAATCACACGGCGCAAAACGACATGGTCGGCGTCGGCCTCGGACTGTGCAGTCAGCCACGCGCGCGCTTCGGCATTGGTCGATAAATCAAACTCGGCCGTGATGTCCGCCTGCTTCTGTCCGGCGCGCACGTTGGCGCTCTCGGCCCTTGCGCCAAGCGCCAGCCCCAACGCATCCAGCACAATGGATTTACCCGCCCCGGTCTCGCCAGTGAGCGCGATCATGCCCGACTCAAACTCGATATCGAGGCGGTCAATCAGGACAAAGTTACGAATCGAGAGCTGTTTCAACATATCCGCAAACGCTCGCTTACCGCTTCATCGGAGCCAAACCCTCGGGTGTCTCCGTCCAGCCCAGTTTTTCGCGCAGCGTATGGTAGTAGTCGTAATCGAGCGGGTGCCACAGCCGCACCGTCGCATCGGCTCGTTTGAGCACCACGGAATCACCCTCGTTGAGCGGAATCACATGATGGCCATCGATGCTCGCCAGTGCCTCCCGGGCTCGCGCCACGGTGATTCGAATGACCGAATCGTCGGCCACCACAATCGGCCGATTGGTTAGCGCATGCGGCGCGATCGGCACGATGGTGAACGCATTGACAAACGGTGCCATGATCGGGCCGCCTGCGGAGAGCGCGTACGCCGTGGAGCCCGTCGGCGTCGCCACAATCACGCCGTCGGCGCGAAAGCCGTAAGCGAATCGGTCGTTGAGCGAAATTTCGAGATCAACCAGCGAAGTCGCACCGCCGCGATTGACCACAACGTCATTCACAGCAAGGTAGCCTGGCGAACCGACCGTCGAGCTTGTTACGCTGAGCAGTATCCGCCGCTCTTCGCGATATTCACCGGCCAGCAGCCGGGGCAATGATTCTGGCAAACTCGCCGGTGACAAATCGGTTAGAAAACCTAACCGGCCCTGATTCACGCCGATGATCGGAACACCGTGTGCTGCCACCTGCCTTGCCACAGAAATGAAGGTGCCGTCGCCGCCGAGCACAATAATCAGCCCGCAGGTGGCACCAATTTCGTCCATCGACCTGGCTGGCGCGGAAAAACGCACCACTTCATCAAGCTCAGCGGCGCTGTTTTCTTCAAGAATCGGGCCGTAACCCAGGCGTTGCAATTGCACAATCAGCCCAATCGCCGTGTCGCTCAGGTCGCGCGTGGTGTCACGAACGCCATCCCGCTGGGAAGGGCGTACGGCGATGGCAACGGGGCAAGGGGGGAGCGCAGAAGGCATCCGCCGATTTAATCACACGGTGCGAACTAGAAAAGTGCCCTTGTGGCAAACGCCACACGAGAGCAGTAAATTCGAATCCAACCCCGAATTCGCCGATCTCGATGTGCATGTGGCGTGACGCGGAACCGCTGTTTATGTCGGGCCTACCAACCCCAAGCGTTGCCGCTAGAGCGGGCGTATAGTGCGGTACGATCTACTTTTTGCAACCTTGCATCGGTTTAAATCATGGGCTTGCCACAACCCGTTCAACGCATGACCCTCGCTGAATTTACCCAGTGGGAACATGCGCAAGAAAAGAAGTATGAGTTCTACGAAGGCGAAGTGTTCGAGATGTACGCGATGGGCGGCGCGCGTCGTGAACATAACGCGGTGGCCGGAAACGTCTATGCGCTGCTAAAGAGCCACCTCCGCAATACGCCCTGCCGCGCCTACGTCGCTGACATGCAGGTGCAGGTGACGGCTTCGGGCAACTCGTTTTACCCAGACGTGGTGGTCAGTTGTGAGGCGGAAGCACTCAACGCGGAGCTGACCCTAACGCAACCTAAAGTGATTGTGGAGGTGCTGTCCCCCACCACGGCGAACTACGACCGCAGCGAAAAATTCAATCAGTATCGTTTGATGCCGTCGTTGATGGAATACGTGCTGATCGATCCGGGGTTGAAGACGATTGATATTTATCGTCGCCAGCCCAGCGGGGATTGGCTGCTGGCCGTTGCCGACGGCGAAATTGGATTGATTTTACCGACGCTCAACTTCAGTGCTTCACGCGACGACGTGTTTGAAGACGTGTAGTACGGCGTTCATTTGTTCACCGCCTGCCATCGGCGAAACGCCGTCTGAAAATTGATGATTTCCGTCGGCGACGCGCCACGCGGCTCAAACTTCAAGCCCCAAAAAAGCGACTTTCAGACCTGCCAGGCATTTACGAATGTCCCACCGGCCTACACGTCTTTACAATGGATCGCATGCTCGATTCTCGATCCCGAATTTTGCTGAAAGCGCTGGTTGAGCGCTATATCGCCGACGGCGAGCCTGTGGGATCGCGCACGCTGTCGAAGCAGAGCGGGCTGGAGCTCTCGCCCGCAACCATCCGCAATGTGATGGCGGACTTGGAAGAGCTCGGTTTCATCACCAGCCCGCACACGTCTGCGGGTCGCATCCCGACGCCGCGTGGCTATCGCTTCTTCGTCGACACCTTGCTCATTACGCAGCCCATGCAGCAACTCGCAATGAAGGACGCTGATTCACAGATTTACGGTCAGCAGCCGCAGGAGCTGATCAGTGCCGCCGCTCGCATGCTCTCCGACCTGTCTTCATTTGCGGGGGTTGTCGCGGCACCGCACAAGACTCCCGCGTTTCGTCACGTCGAATTCGTTCGCCTGAGCGTGCGCCGCGTTTTGATGGTTTTGGTGGCTCCCGATGGTGACGTACAAAACCGCATCCTCAACGCTGACCGCAATTACTCGCCTTCGCAACTGGTCGAGGCGGGCAACTTCTTCAACGATCATTTCGCCGGACTGCCACTCGAACAGGTGCGCGGACGCTTGACCGAAGACTTGAAGCAACTGCGCGAGGACATGGTCGGGCTGATGACGATTGCCGTTGAAACCGGCGGCGAAGTGGCCTCGCAATCCAGCGATGGGCTGATCGTGTCAGGCGAGCGTCGTCTGCTGCATTCGCAGGACTTGTCGGGCAGCATGCAAAGCTTGCGAAAACTATTCGACATGTTTGAGCAGCGCACACAGCTCCTTCACCTGTTTGATCTCGCCAACAAGGCAGACGGCGTGCAAATTTTTATCGGCGGTGAGTCACAGGTGGTGCCACTCGATGAGTTTTCCCTCGTCACCGCCCCTTACCAAGTCAACGGTCAGGTCATCGGAACGCTGGGCGTTATCGGCCCCACACGTATGGCCTATGATCGGGTGATTCCCATCGTGGATTTGACCGCGAAATTGCTGTCCTCAGCGATGCAGCGCGAAATGGGTGAGTCGTAGTGTCTCGAATGATAAATTTTAAAACGAGACACTAGTCCGTATCAGGAAGTTGTTAGTTACATGCAGTCTTCACTCCCCGTCATCAGTCCCGCGCACGGTCGCTCGCCGCGCATCGGTATCCTGCTGACCAACTTAGGCACGCCCGATGCGCCCACTGCGCCAGCGGTACGCCGCTACCTCGCGGAATTTTTAAGCGATCGCCGGGTCGTCGAGATTCCGCCGCTGGTCTGGAAGCTCATATTGCACGGCATCATCCTGCGCACGCGACCGGCGAAAAGTGCCAAGAAATATGCGAGCGTCTGGATGCCGGAAGGCTCGCCCTTGCTCGTATGGACCGAGCGCCAGGCCCAGTATTTACGCGGCTCGCTTGGCGAGCGGGTGAAGGCGCTTGGGCTGCCTGCCGATCTGGTGAAGGTGGAAGTTGGGATGCGCTACGGCAATCCGAGCATTGCCAGCGCACTGGCCAAATTAAAGACCGCCAACTGCGACCGAATTCTGGTGCTGCCGATGTATCCGCAGTACGCGGCAAGCACGACGGCGACCGCCTGCGATGCGGTGTTCGCCGCGCTTGCACAGGATCGCACCATGCCCGCGCTGCGCACCATCAGCAGCTGGCACGACGACCCGAACTTCATCAAAGCGCTGGCCACGCGCATCAACGACTATTGGCGAAAACACGGTCGCCCCGACAAGCTGGTGATGAGCTTTCACGGCGTACCGAAGGCGACGCTCATGAAAGGCGACATGTATCACTGCATGTGCCACAAAACCGCGCGACTGCTGGCGCAGGAGCTTGGGCTGACGGACGCGCAGTGGATGCTCACGTTTCAGTCGCGCTTTGGGCGTGCTGAATGGTTGCAGCCCTACACCGACGCAACGCTGTCCGGTCTTCCTGCTCAGGGCGTCAAGCGGGTGCACCTCGTCTGTCCGGGCTTCCCCGCCGACTGCCTCGAAACGCTGGAAGAAATCGCGATGGAAGGCAAAGAAATTTTCATGCACGCGGGCGGCGAGCAGTACGACTACATCTCTGCGCTCAACGATCACGCATCGTTGATTCATGCGTTAACCGAGCTGTCGCTGACGCATTTGCAGGGTTGGCTAAATCCGCCACCTACAGCAGCTGCTCTCAGCGAGCAAGTGCAGCGGGCCAAAGCGCTGGGGTCTGTCGACTGATGGAGCGTCGCGCCGCCCTGCAACGCATCGCTGCCATCGGCGCATTGGGTGCGGGCGCAGGCTGCGCCGAATTTGGCGAAGGTTATCCGCTGGCAGAAACGCCGCGCTTCGTGCCCATTCAATGGCCAGAAAATCGTCCTAAAACCGCGCTTGTCCTCGGCAGTGGTGGGCCACGCGGCTTCGCTCACATCGGCGTGCTGAAAGTACTCGAAGCCGCCGGGATCGAGCCCACCCTCGTCGTCGGCTCAAGTGCGGGCGCGATTGCCGGGGCGCTCTACGCCGCCAAAATCCCAATGCCGGAAATCGAGCGTCGCGCGCTTGATTTGGGCATCACCGAAATCGCCGACCCCGCGTTTTTGCAGCCCACCAAATTCATCGGACGGGCGTTGCAAAACTTTATCAACAGCGTAGTCGGCGAACGTGCCATCGAAGCGCTGCCACGCCGGTTCTGTGCGGTTGCCGCCCCCGTTGGCAAAAGCGAACTGGTTGCGTTCACCTGCGGCAATACCGGCGCTGCTGTTCGTGCTTCGGCCGCGCTACCGTCGATATTTCGCCCGGTCTACATCGGTGGCGTCGCGTACGAGGACGGCGACGTGGTGTCGCCGGTGCCGATTCAGATTGCGCGAACGTTAGGCGCGACGCGAATCGTGGCGGTTGATGTGTCTGCGTTTCTGGAAGACACCCCGGATCGCGCACCGGAGAGCTGGCGCGCGCGCGATGCAGAGCGGCGCGCGATTATTGATTCCGAAGCGAAAGGCGCGGACTTAATGCTCCGCGTTCGGTTGCCCTACTACGCTGGCGCATCGCGTGAATATCGCGAAAATCTGATTCGGCTGGCGGACAGCCAGACGCGTGGCGCGATTGACCGCATCGCCGCAGTTTTGCGCGAATAAGGCTAGCGCGGCGACACTACTTCGCGCTCCATTCGCCCGCCGCGCCCACCGCTGATTTCGCATCATCGCGCAGCCAGACTTTGGCCTTGGTATCGCCCTTGACATAAGCATCCAGAAATTTGAGCGTCAACACCACGGTTTGCTGACGAATCACCTGAGCCGTTGCCGCGCTCGTGCTCTCGTGATTTTCGCCAGTGACGCGATTGATCCACTGCGCCTCGCGCAGTTCGCCACCATTGAAGACGGCATGATCGCCGTCGTCAAACACCACCCGAAATTTTTCGCCCGCAGCTTGCGCATCGAACAGTGCCGCCCGATTTTTTGGGTTGCTGCCAGCGCCGAGCACGTCGCCATCAATGGTTCCCGTCACCGTAAAAAACGGTTTCGACATTTCGCCGTAGCGCTCCGGCCACGTTCGCTTGAGCCCCTGCGTGGCTGGGCTGAAGGCGATGAATGCGCTGATCCGGGCGTCCGCCAATGTCTTGATCGGGCCGGGGTAGCGCTCGCCCGCGAGCGCCATCGTAGTGCGCGCCCCGAAACTGTGACCGGTCATCGCAATGCGCGAAAGATCAGCGCGTTTGACCCATACAGCGGCATCGGGCGTCGACTGTTGCCTTGCGAATTCATCGAGCAAAAAGCGCACGTCGTCCACGCGGCCAAGCAATTGCTCAGCGGTTGCACCACGCATCAACCGTTGCTTCGGCAAACCTTCGCCCGCCCCTTTCCACAACGATTCGTCGCTGCCAGGATGTTGCACATGAACGACCAGGTAGCCGTTCGCCGACCAATGCTCACCCCACGCCTTGCCGCCTTCGCGCGAGCCGCCAAGGCCGTGCGAAAAGATAACGAGGGGCACTTTGTCGGTACCGTCGGGGACGCGCACCCTCAGCGGCAACGCACGCTCTCGCGCACTGTCTTTCCACTCGATGTCCAGCACTTGCGGCGCGGCGAACGCAATCGTTGAAGCGAGCGCCAGGCAGGCGGTGCCGATCAGAGAAGCGACAAGACGTTTCATGTGCGGCAATGTACACCGTCGCGCACCCCTTCAGCCCGCGCATAATGCAAACAAACGTAACCGTTCGGCTTAGTTTCCTTCATGAATACCATTGCCAGTCTCCACGCCCATTTCAACGACGGCAGCGACAGCGCCGAAGCGCTCGTAGAACGCCAACTCGCTCGGGCCACCGATCCAGCGGGCGAGGGATCCAGAGTCTTTCTTTCGCTTGATCAGATGGCCGTGACGCACTCAGCACAAACGTCGCCGCAGCGATGGAAGGCGGGCCGCGCTCGTCCGCTCGAAGGCATCACGATCGCGATCAAGGATTTGTTTGATGTAAAAGGCGAGGTCACTGGCGCGGGCTCCACCGTCTTGCGCTCACGTCCCGCAGCAACGGAGGATTGTCCCGCTGTGGCACGCCTGCGCGACGCGGGAGCGATCATTTTCGGTCGCAACAACATGGTCGAATTCGCCTATTCCGGCGTCGGCATCAATCCGCACTTCGGCACGCCGCGCAACGTGTGGGGTCGCACGGCGGACGGCGGCGGGCGCGTGCCGGGTGGATCAAGCAGCGGGGGCGGCGTGGCTGTGGCCGATGGCATGGCGGTCGCCGCGCTTGGCTCGGACACGGGGGGCAGCGTGCGGCTGCCTGCCGCGCTAAATGGTGTGTGCGGCTTCAAGCCGACGGCGGTGCGCGTGCCCGTTGTCGGTGCAATTCCGCTTTCGGTGACGCTTGATTCGGTTGGGCCTATTGCCCAAACGGTTGCGTGTTGCGCGCGGATTGATGCAGTGCTGGCGGGCGAAATTTACGCACCATCGCCGCTGCGCTCCTTGCGCGGCGTTCGTCTGCTCAAACCGGCGTCGCTGATCTGGCGCGAGCTGGATCCGGAGGTTGAAACGGCTGCGAACGCTGCCACCGAAAAGCTGCGTGCCGCGGGCGCAGATATTGTTGAAATTCCGCTGCCGTTGCTCGATGAATTGTTCGACCGCGCGGGCGTGTCCGGCGCTGAAGCCTACGACTGGCACGCGGCGAACGTGAACGTGAACGGCGAAGGCTACGACCCGCGTGTGTGGCAGCGCATTTTGTTGGGCCGCGACGTGGCGCGTGGCGCCTATTGGGGACTGCTTGCCTATCGCCGACTCTGGATTGACCGCATGAATTTAGCGCTCGCCGGATTTGATGCCGTGATCTGCCCCACCGTGGCCTGCGTCGCGCCGGAAATCGCGCCGCTCGTTGCCGACGACGAGCGTTTCTTCAAAGCCAACGCACGCATTTTGCGAAACACGGCGTGGGTGAATTTTCTCGACGGCTGCGCGCTGACCATGCCGTGTCACGCGGCGGGCGCTGCGCCGGTTGGGTTGCAGCTGGTTGGCGCGCACGGAAGAGATCAGTCCATCCTGGGACTCGGGCTAGCCTGCGAGGCGGCGCTGACGGCTTCGATCTGTAGCGGATAGAAACTATCAGCTTTCTTCTGCGATATCGGCTGCATTGGGGCTGAAGGCGATTTATTCCAGAAGTCGATATATTGCGATTATCGCGTCTAGCCCCGATGCGTAATGTGATGCAGCGCAAAGCCATAAGCAAAGCAACTACGCCATCGACATCCCGCCAACGCGCAATCCATCGACCGCACCGACCGCCAGCAAACGAGTTTGCAGCGCCTTGCGCGCACGGTGAACGCGAACCCAGATGTTCTGCTCGGTCACGCCCAGTCGCTCGGTGATTGACGCGGTGCTTTCGCCTTCAATCTCACGCGCCATGAATACTTCGGCCACTCCCGCTGGCAACGCGGCGACCGCGTCATTGACGTGATCAAGGAGTTGCGACAACTCTGCGGCCCGCTGTGGGTCACAAGCGGCCTGCCCGGCGGCGTCGCGCTCGCGCAGCATCGGGTGATCTTCTGTTGGCTCCATCGCCTCGCCATCGTCGCCTTCCATCGTGAGCGAAACAAAGCGATAACGGTCACGGTAGGCGTCCATGATTTTGTGTTTCAGGATGCCAGTGAGCCAGCCGCGAAACAAGGAGCGTCCGCCGAACGCCGATTTGCTGTCCACCGACTGAATCGCCGCCAGCAGCGTGTCCTGGACCAGATCGTCCGCCAGATCGGCGTCGCCCACTTTTTTCATCGCAAATTTGTAGAGATAGTCGCGATGAGTCGCCGCCTCCTTCGCCAGGGAATCCAGCGCGTTCAAATCGAGCTTGCTGAGCGTTGCGGCTGCGGCACAATCAGCGGTGGCGGGGAACAGGTATTGGGTGTCGGATAAGTTCACGGTGGGGCTCCTGAGTCATGCCGGGAATGGCGTGTTTCGATGGGATGAATTTTGTTTTCCCAAAATCGCGCTCTAATCGCGCCAACATATCGTTTTCATAACAATCGAAAAAAATGACTTTGCGTGATCAGGTCGAAAAAGTGTCAGGAAACCGGTGTCCGGGCGACGGGAGGGCATGGACATGTCGAACGTATTAGTCATCGAAGACAACGCGGAAATCGCGCAGCTCATCCGTTTGCACATGGAGGATCTGGGTCATCACGCCGAATGCGCGGCTGACGGTAAGGCGGGTCTTGCGATGGCACAAAAACAGGCGCTGGCGAAGCCATTCGATCTGATCGTGCTCGACCTGATGCTGCCCGGAATGAACGGTCTTGACGTGTGCCGCGCGCTGCGTGCCGATCCGACGCATTACACGCCGATCCTCATGCTCACGGCAAAAGCGGGCGAGATTGACCGCGTGGTTGGACTTGAAATGGGCGCGGACGACTACCTTGGCAAGCCGTTCTCAATCCCGGAGCTACAGGCGCGCGCGAAGGCCTTGCTGCGTCGGGCTGAACGCATGGGAATGCCTGCGACGACACCCGTGGGCAACGCGCTGAAATTCGACGGCTTGGCCATCGATCCGGTGCGGCGCGAAGTCAAGCTTGCCGACAAGCTGGTAGCGCTAACAGCAAAAGAGTTTGACCTGCTGCTCTTCTTCGCACAAAACCCAGGCCGCGTGTACACCCGTTCGCAGCTACTCAACGCCGTGTGGGCGACAACGCTTGAGAGCTATGAGCACAACGTCAACACTCACATCAACCGACTGCGCGCGAAGATTGAAGCCGACCCTGCGCATCCGCAATACGTACTCACGGTGCGTGGCGTGGGCTACCGCTTCACCGATCCCGCCTGATTCAACGGGGTAAACTCGCTCGCGTGAAAATCACGTTCAACAGTTTGCGCACGCGCATCGTCGCGCTGGTCATTGCTTTTTGTGTGTTGATCGGTCTGATCTTTGTTCTGGCTGCGAACTTCGCGTATATGTCCTACTACGACGAACTGCGCCAGCGTCAAGGCGTTGCCTTCGCGCAGAACGTGGCGCAGATGTACCCCGAACTCGGCAAGTTCGATTCGCTCAACCGTGAAGACGTTGAGAACCGTTTTGAACAGATGCTGCTGCTCGATCCGAGCAGTGCGATTTATCTGCTCGACAACGAAGGCCGCGTCCGTGCCGGCTACACCAAGGATCGCTCGATCGGCAGCAAGAGCGTGCTCTCGCTCGCGCCCATCAAGCAGCTGCTGGCGGCACCGGTCGGGCAAACCGTGTTCGGCGACGACCCGGAATTCTCGAACGCACAATCGCTGTTTGCCGCCGCCCCGTTGCAGGATGGCGCGACGATGACAGGCTATGTTTACGTGCTGATGCGCTCACCGCGCGTCGATACCAATCGCGTGTTCATGTCCAGCTCCGCCAACCGCACCGCGCTCTATGTTGCGCTCGGCGCAACGCTTGCCAGCGCGCTCCTCGTGCTGGCTGTCCTCTCGCTCATCACGCGCCCGCTGCGTCGACTCACCAACGCGGCCGATGCGGTGAGCGCGGGTGATATCGAGAGCACCATCGACTCGAAGCCGATGCCTTACGAAACCCGCAATGACGAAATCGGTCGTCTCTCGCGCGCCTTTCGCGCGATGGTGATGCGCCTTCGGGAGCAGGTGCAGCGTGTGCGCCGCATGGACGCAACAAGGCGCGAATGGGTCGCCAGCATCTCGCACGACCTGCGCACGCCGCTCACCTCACTCATGGGTCATCTGGAAACGGTACAGATGCGCGGCGAAAAAATGACCGACGCCGAGCGCAAACGATTCCTTGAAGTCGCGATGCAAAACGCGAAACATCTTGATCGTCTCTCGGCATCATTGTTCGATTTCGCGAGGCTTGATAGCGACGAGGTACCGGTCGAAAAAGCGCTCGCGGCCGTCGGTGAATTGCTCGACGATCTGGCGGCCCGCTTTTCTGCCGCCGGGCATTCGCGCAACATCAACATTCACGTCGATTACCCCGAGGGTCTGCCAATGGTGCAGATCGACGCGGCGCTGATCGAGCGCGCCGTGGCCAATCTGATCGACAACGCGATGCGCTATACGCCGGAGGGCGGCACGGTGACGCTGTCGGCCAAAACCGACGGTAGCGGCATTGCGCTGCGTGTTGCCGACTCGGGCCCCGGCATCGCCCCGCAGGACTTGCCGCATGTGTTTGAGCGCTTTTTTCAGGGCAGCCGCCACCGCGAAGGGCGAGGCCATGCGGGCCTGGGGCTCGCCATCGTTCAGCGTGTTGCCCAGTTGCACGGAGGCAGCGTGCAGGCGGCGAATCAGGTGAATGGCGGGGCGGTGTTTACGGTTTGGTTGCCGACCGCAACGGAATGATCTGAACGCGGGACGCCGCGGACTTCACTAGCTCCCTCTCCCGCAGCGCGGGAGAGCAACTGTGTCGAAAGTCAAGCGAATTTGTTCGCGTTGAAGTTGGGATTCCACGGGACACCGGATTTGAGGATGGCATTCATGATCGAGAGTAATTTCCTGATGCAGGCCACCAGTGCCACCTTCTTCGGCT
>JANXUB010000026.1 GCA_025352105.1 Burkholderiales bacterium
TTCTTACACGTTGACGGGTTTGGGCATGTTGGGCAAGAGTTTGAAGCTTCAGGCCAATGTGTTCAACCTCTTCGATTCGGGCAAAGTCACGTCGATCAGTCCGGGTAAAGTGTTGGCGGGTGATCAGTACCTGTTTCAGGCCCCGCGTAGCTTTCAGATTTCGGCGAAGCTGACGTTCTAGCGCACGCTACGACGTCCTATAAAGTGGGGTTGCCTCGCACGTTGCGCGGTAACCTCTTTTCGTTTTAGCGACAGCTTACTTTTGGAGTCAGTCCATGATGATCAATGGTGTTCTCAAATCCGTGTTCGTAATCATGGTTGCCGCGCTCGGTGCGGCCGGTTGCGGCACGGCACCTCGTAACGCCAGCACGGTGTCACTAGAAGCGCTGTTCACGGTGACAGGTGCCAGTGACCGCTCAGTGGTGCGAGCAATCACGCGCGCGCGTGATTGCCCGGAGATTGCCTGGGCCGACGGCGCGCGATCAACCATGCAGATACGTGCGCAGCCCGCAACCATACCGTTGCGCGGCGACAGCGCCCAGAGTGACGCCAAGCCGGCTGTGTTTGATGTATTGACCTGCGAGGCCGATTGGGTAACAGGCGCAACGAGTGCAACCGTGGCGGGTCAAGCTGTGCCAGCGCCGCGCAAAGATATCCGCCGCATCGTGCTTATCGCCGACACGGGCTGCCGAATGAAGGCATCTGAAAATGCGTTTCAGGCGTGCAATGACAAAGTACTCTGGCCGTTCGCCGATGTGGCGCGAAGTGCGGCGGCACTGAAGCCTGATCTCGTCGTCCACATTGGCGATATTCACTACCGCGAAAGCCCCTGCCCAGCAGGAAACAAAGACTGTGCGGGCAGCCCGTGGGGCTACGGATTTGACGCGTGGCAGGCTGACCTGTTCAAACCCGCCGAACCATTGTTAGCTGTCGCGCCATGGGTGTTTGTGCGCGGCAATCATGAGTCCTGTTTTCGCGCGGGTCAAGGCTGGTTTCGATTCATCGACGCAGCGCCGCTACTGGTCGAACGCACCTGTGATTCGACGGCGCAGGACGTGATCGCAGATTTCTCGGAACCATACGCTGTGTCCGCGGGCCACGGCAATCAATTCATCATTTTTGACTCATCGAAGTCCAGCGGAAAATCCTACGCGGTAACCGATCCCGCGTACCGGAACTATGTGGCGCAAATGCAGAAAGTTGCGACGCTTGCCGATGCTGCGCAGCATAGTTTTTTCTTGAGTCATCATCCGCTTCTCGCGTTCGCGCCCGGAAAGAAAAATGCTGAAGCAAAAGCCGGCGGCAGCCAGGGACTACAAAGCGCTTTCGCCAGCGTGAATCCGCAACGCCTGTTCCCCGACAAAGTGAGCGTGTTGATGCACGGCCACATTCACCTTTTCGAAGCAATCAGCTTTGCCACCGCGCATCCAGCCTCGCTCGTGCTCGGTAACTCTGGTTCTGCCAACGAGGGACGCGCACCCGAGAGAATTGCAACAGGTACGGAAGCTTTTCCCGGCGCTTTGGTGGATGACTATATCGCGCGCTCCGAATACGGTTTCGCGACGCTCGATAAAGTCGACGATGGCGACGCCAGCCACTGGAAACTGACTGAATACGATACTCAGGGCAAAGCCGTGATCCGCTGCGACATTCGCGATTCGAAGAGTCGCTGCAGGACGTTGAGCGAAGCAGCTTTACTCAAATAACGCCTGTTTTTAGGGGCTGGCGCTTGTTTTCTGTAAAAGACGACTTTCGCAAAAAACAAGCGCCAGCCCCTGCTAAGGACGGGTTACGTAATAAAGCTGTCGCGCGGTTTCCACATGGTTCGTCAGCCGTTCGGCTCTCTACGCGAACATAGTTTTCCCGTTGACATCAACCGTGATGGTGCGGCCAATCCGGCGGGTATAGGTCGTCGATTTCACCGTACTCATGTAGACGTATTCGCCTTTTACGTCGTTGGCGGTGACTGTCATCAGCAGGTAGCCGCGCTCGCTGCTATTGGCGTAAGCAAGATCATCGATAAGACCGAGTCCAGCTCCGATTGCGGCGTTGCCCAGTTGCGGTACCAGCGCGCTGCCATCCAGTGCACTGCCGACGGTGCCAAGCCCGACGGATTCAAACCCGGTCGAGGTTACCGAAGTTCCCGCAAATTCGACGCCTACTTTTTCGCCACCCAGCGTGGTCAAGTTGGCGAACCAGCCGTCGTGAGAATCACCCGACAGCACAACCAGCTTTTTGTTCAGCGCTTTGACCGATTGCAGAACACGTTCGCGGTCTGCCGGATAGCCGTCCCACGAGTCTAAGTTGTAGGGCAGGCGCGGGTTCTTCGAGGCGTCGAGCAGCGCGACCTGAGCGGGCGTTAGCGCGGCAACACCCGCAGCCGCGCGCGTGGCCTTGGCTGTGAGGTACGCCTGCGTCGCGGCGGCAAAACCAGCGGCGTTGCCGGTGCTGAAATTCTGCGTCACCGACACGGGGATCCACATTTTCCCCATGATGTCCTGATTACCCAGAACCTGCCAGGTCGCCTTCGACGCGGACATTTGTGAGGCCAGCCACGATTGCTGGGTCGCGCTCATCATGCGGCGCGATGCATCAGGAAGAACGCCGCTGCTGGCGCTTGGCGTAATGCCCGCGATGTAGCGACCGAAGCCACCATCGGCATCGCCAAAGTTGTCGTACTGCTGGTCGCGTCCTTCGATTCGCGTGTCAAGCATGTGCAACGAAAACAACGAGCCGAAATCAAACGAGCGGTAAATCTTCAGCGGGTTCGAGGTGTCCGTGCGAATTGGCATCCACTCGTGATAAACCTTCGCCGCAATGTTCTTGCGCGTCGTCCAGTCGCCCTGCGTCGCGGGCTTGTGATTTTCTGCGCCGTTCACGTAGGCGTTATTCGCAAACTCATGGTCGTCCCAGATGGTGATCCACGGCATCGCGGCATGTAGCGCGCGAACGTTTGCGTCTGAGCGATAGAGCGCATAGCGGGCGCGGTAGTCCGAGAGCGACACGATGTCGTTAGCGGGCGAAACAACGCGACCCAGCGAGACTGCGTCCGTGTTTCCGTACTGCGTGGGGCCAGCGCCGTATTCGTAAATGTAGTCGCCTAGGTGCAGCGCGTACTGTGCGTCGGTTTTCAGCGCGTCGTCGTAGGCGTTGAAAAAACCTTCGGAATACAACGAGCAGGAGAACACGGCGAACTTGAGCGACGCGACACTTGCCGCCGGCAATGTACGTGTTTTCCCAACGGGGGACACGGTGTCCCGCGGGCCTTGAAAGCGATAGAAATAGCTGGCACCGGCAACAAGCCCGGTGGCGTCGACCTTCGCCGTGAAGCCGTTGGCTTCGGTTGCTTCAACGGTGCCGCTGCTGACGATGGAAGTGAAATTCTGATCCAGCGCCACTTGCCAAACAAGCGGAACGCTGCGCACGCTGCCCGGTGCTTTGGCATACGTCCAGAGAATCACCCGGTCATTGAGTGGGTCTCCGCTGGCAACGCCGTAAGTGAACGCCGGCGGAATGGGAAACGGCTCGTCACCGCTGCCACAGCCGACAAGCGCGCTGCCGACGACCAGCGCCGCAGCGGCCGACGTCGAATTGACTAAAAATTCGCGACGCTTTGCATTGACTAAATCGGTCATATTGAACCCCGTTTAATGTGTTTGTGAACTACCAGCCTGCCGGAACAAATGTCGCCGCTAGGCAAAAAACTTCTGAAGCACTTGCGTGCTAGCGCAATCGCTTTCCCAACATCACGCTACCCATCTTGAACATCACATCGGTATTGTCAAAAACGCCGCTAAAGCGCTCGGAGCCCACGCCAAACGCCGAGAGCGGAACATCCGTTGCGGTGTGCACTGCGTTGTCGCCCGGTACCTGGCCAGTTACGAGAAATCCGCGATCTTTGTTGCGCACATTCGGGTCGACGGGATAGCTGTTGAGCGGCGCTTGCCCGACGAAGGGCTGCTGACTGTCCTGAGTCGGCTTATCGTTTGCGAGCCACGTTTCGTAGCGATCTGCATTGGCACCGTAGCCAATGAGCATCTTGCGATCCACGTCGGTCGTTTGTGGATAGCCGTCGGCCACCATCACGTACTTCGGAAACTTGGCCGCTTCATAAACGCCCACGACGCCGTCACGCTGAGCGGCTGTTGTGCCCGTACCAATCGTGCTGCGCAGTTGCTCGGCACTGATCGTCGCGGCACCGATGATGGCTGCGCCGGAACACTCGTGATCTGCGGTGACGATCACCAGCGTGTCTTTGTGCCGCTTGGCAAAATCCTGCGCCACCTTGACGGCGCGGTCAAATTCCAGTGTCTCCAGAATCCATCGATCCGAATCCATCAAGTGCGACTGCTTGTCAATCGACGCGCCTTCGATCGTCAGGAAAAAGCCTTTGCGCTGTTTAGCGAGTACCGACAAAGCGGCAGAGGCCATTTCGTCAAGCATCGGCTGATCGGGAAAACCGTAGTCGTTCACGACCGTACTGGCACCGCGTCGTCCGTTGATTTTGTCGAAGGCGACGTTCATGTTTGAGTAGCTAAACAGCCCCAGCAATTTCTCTGCGGTGCTCGCGACTTTCTTCAATCCGGTCGCGTCAGGCGCATAGGCGAAACCGGCTTTTTCAAAATCAGCGATGACATCGCGACCCGGATCCTTCGCACCCTTGCTCGCACCCCATCCCGCCACGATGTCATCAGGTAGCACGTAATCATTCGCCGCGCGACGGTGCGAGCCGTTCATGGCTTGCGGCTTCACACTGTCAGACTCATTCGGCAAGAACCATTTGCGACCGCCGCCCATCAAAACAGTGAGTCCGGTCAGATGCCGATCATCGAGATACTGATCAACGATACCCGTACCAAAACCGCGATTTGCGGTGTGCACGGCGTTGGCTGCTGGCGTCGCGTCAAACACGTCGGCCGTGGTGACAATGCCTAAGGCCTTGCCCTGCTTGCGATGCAGATATTCGGAGAGATATTCAACGCGCGGATTGTCGAACGCATCAATGGTGTCGTCCGGCCAAACGCCTTCCTGATTATTCGCAGCCTTGTTGCCGGTAACGTAGTTCGACATGCCCGGTGCCGAGTCGGTGACGATTGAATTGAGCGATGAGGTCATCACCATGCCGGTGAACGGAAACGTATCCATCGCGAGCAGGTTGTTAGCTTTGCCCTGAGCGTAGCCCTGCGCCATGATGCGTGCGGCGGTACGGTGGGTTGCACCCATGCCGTCGCCTACGAGGAATATGATATTTTTCGCAGGCCGACCATTGCCCGCCAACAACGCCACGACTTCAAAGTTGCCTTTGGCGGTGACGATTTGACCATTCGTTTGCACGGCGGTCACGCTGAATTCGTGCACGCCGGGTTTGCTGTTCGCGTAGCCACGAAGCGATACGACGGCGCTGTTTGCAGCAAGGCCTTTCACCAGATCAGTGGTGACCATGCTCATTCGTTTTGAATCAACTTTGAGCTTGACGCCGTCCACCGCAAAGTTAAAACTGGCGATGCTCTGCCCATCATCAGGCTGGACGGTCGCCTGCAAGTCAAATCGCTGATCGGGCAGAAAGCGGGCAATGATCGGCGGCGCAACGCGACCGCTGGCGAAGAGCTCGCTTGGTGGCGTGAGGCGGGACGCGGTCGGTGCGGTGTGGGCGCTTGCTGCGAGCGCGGTCGCAATGATGCCAAACACAATTTTTGGGGCGAAACGAAACATGGTGAATCTCTAGTTGAAAGACGGAAAAAAATTAGCGTGAAGATTGCGTCGGGGTCGCTGATACAACAGGCAAGTGCGGCACCAATTCGGGCGACAGCTCCAAGCGGACGGCAGCCAAACGGCCATCGGGCTGAGGCGTTGCGCCTAGCCGCAAGGTGCCGGTAAGGCGGATCGGTCCGCGCATTGAGTGGGCTTGAATGCTGGACGAAAAATTGACGTAAATGACATTTGGCGGCAGGTCGTCGGACTCGGGCTCGTCCTCGTCAACAAGCTGCGTCGGCACTGGAGCCAAGATCAGACGGCCTGCTACCGGCTCATCTTCACCAACCATGTAGCCGACAACACGAACCTGTTTGCCGTCGAGCGCGAGCAATTTCGGGCTTGGCACGAGACCACGTGGGCCGATTGGCATTTGATAGAGCTCTCGAAGGCTCAACTCTGCGACGCCTTCGGCCAAAGTGTTAGTAGCGGTCAGCGCGGCGGGCGGCGCGACAGTTGCGGTTGTGCCATGCGCCCACATAGAGAGGGGTAATCCACTTAGAAAAAGCAGAGTTACGAATTGATTCAGTCGACCATGCTGCATGCGTTGCTCTACGTTGTGCAAACACAAAGTTTGAACCGCGACTATTGCAGGGCGTTTACAGTGGGCGCTAAATGCATCTCACCGTTTTTTTTGAACTACCGCTTCTTGCGAAAAGCAACCCAGGCAGCAACGGCAGTGAAGCTCACGATGATCGCCACCACAATCCAGAAGCCTTGCGGATCTTGCGCCAGCGGAACGCCGCCGACATTCATGCCAAACAGGCCCGCCAGAATATTGATCGGCAGTGCCAATACCGTCACCACCGTCAGTACAAAAAGACTGCGGTTGTTGTCTTCGTTAATGTTGGCGGCAATCTCTTCCTGCAAGAGCTTGATGCGCTCTTGCAGGGTCTGCATGTCGCGCAGCACGAGCGAGAATTCTTCGGTCGATCCACGCAACTCCTGAACATCCAGTGCCCCCATCCACAAGGGTGGACTCTGCAGCAGGCGGAATAGAGCTGCAGGCTCGGGAGCGAGGAGTCGTTGCAATCGCACCAACAGGCGACGCAACAAACCGAGTCGCGCACGCTTGTGGTCGAGCCGGCCTGCCAGCAAGGCATCCTCGATGTCGTCAATGCGAGTGGTCACGCCGCGTACGATGTTGACCAGCACATCGGCTTGGGCACGCAGCAAGTGTTCCAGCAGCTCGGTGCTGGAACGTGGTGCGTCACCTGCTTTTACCGCCGCGCGCAGAGCATCCACCGAGCGCAGCGGTGTCGTGCGCGCAGTAATCACCAGATGCGGACCCACGCTGATCCAAAGCGTGGAGATATCTGATGGCTCGAAGCTGAAATCAAAGTGAACATCGTTGATAACCGCGATCAGCACATCGTCCGCGCGCTCGATGCGTGTTGAGTAGAGCCCGTCGTGCAGCGCTTCAAAGAAAGTATCAGCGAGCCCTGCGTGTTGCGTGAGCCACGGCTCAGCTCGGACATGGCTTAAATTAAAGTGCAGCCACATGAAGATGCCGCCCGTCGGGCTCACGCGCTCAGGAGATGCGGCAAGCCACGAAGCGGCCTGAGCGGAGTTCACGGCAGTTGTCGAAAGCGGACCAGCCGCGTCGAATAGATAGCCGCAAATTAGTCCTGCTTCATCGCTACCGTAGGAGGTGGCAGCCAATTCGTGAAGTGTAGTCAAGGAACGAGTCATCAAAC
>JANXUB010000117.1 GCA_025352105.1 Burkholderiales bacterium
CTCAGCGGAAAAATCTATCTCACCATGAGACCGGAAAGCACACCGAAATAGTCAAGCCAAAACCAACAACTTATCCACAACCCCGACACCACGTAACGAAAGAAATTTCGCGAAATTACAGAAAATTTGTTGCTTTATCGCCAACTGCGGTGCGCCATTTTTTCATTCAGCGGGGCGGCCAATTTCGGGCTACCGGCGTCGTACGCGGCAATTACGATGTTCGCTATCGTGACCTGAATAGTGGCCAGCTATCGCGCTCTGATCCGTTTGAACTCAAAGAGGAACCTACGTACAACGGTACGCAATTTAGCAACATGACGATGACACTCTACAAAGTGCGCAACGGCAATATGCAAACGCACGGTCTCGATGAAAGTGAATTTTGAGCCCGACTCACTAGCATTCCCAATGCAAACAACGTTTGGCGCTCCATCCACGCCAACACAGCGTGGGATTAGCGAAGAACTCAGCCCTACTGCCTTGCGCGCTGCTGGGGCGATGCGCTCCCCGCTCAAAGTAGAGCCGCGAGCTACGGCGTAAAGAAATCAGGATTTTGAATGAGCGTTGTCCCGCACACCCACTACAAAAATTTGTCCATTTCTGAGAACGCAACACCGGCGCAGATTGATGCTGCGTACGAGGCGCTGATGGCAAAGTACTCCCTGCCCGAGTATGCCAACGATAATGAGGCTGCACGTGTGCGAGAAGTGTTGACGATTTCTCACGAACGGCTTTCATCGCAGGAATCACGTCGGTTGCATGATGAATGGGTGGCGTTGACACGCCGCAAGCTGAACACTGACGGTTCAGCGAGGCAGATCGTCACTGCGGCTCCGACGGGCGGTTGGAATGCAACCAGCAACACGCGTTCAGCGCCTGAACGTCAGGCAACTGGAAGTTCATGGTCGATTGGCACAGTCGTTCCGCTTGCGGGTCTAGTATTTACAGTTCTAATTTTTGGTTGGATCTCGAAGCGCGCAGATAAAACCAATGCTTCGACGACACCACCCATGCAAAGCACGCCACCATCCGCCTCCAGCCAAAGTGCGTCATCAGCGCCCCCGAAATCATCGACGGGGAATTTCGCTACCATCGCAACGCCTGCAAACTCGCCCACAGCAACGCCCCTCGCCCCCACCGCGCCTCCGACCCTTTCGCTAGAGTTTCGGCCGGATTTGGCTATCGCTGCGGTTACGGCCAATGTGCGAAGCGGTCCAAGCGCAAAGTCCAGCGTAGTTCGCACGATCGAACGTGCAGCGCCTCTACAAAAGTTGGGCGTAGACGGAACATTTACGCAAGTGCGCCTAGCGGACGGTATGCTCGGCTGGGTCGCCCAGGACCTATTGATACCGCACGATGACGCCCGACGCCTCAACACGCTCACGGCATCACAATACCTATCCGATCGCGCCCCCGAAAAACGCCTCACCACATTCGACGCCGCGATCATGTCCGGCGATGCGGCGCGCCAAATAAATGCAACATTTGCCTCGTTTTCATCACCTACGCTCGACATGACGGCAACGCTAACTCAGCTAAAAGAGCTGGCGCAAACTCGCGTGATTGCTCCCGCATCAGACGATGCCGCAGCGCTCTGGTACACGCTCGCTGCGACTGCCGCACGCAACTCGGGCAACCTTGACGAAGCGTTATCAAACTACCTCGCAGCGGCGGAGGCCTCCCCTGCTACGGGAGCGCACCACAGCGCCGTCGCGCTCGCTGCGTACGAGCTGGGAAAACGTGATCTGCTCCTGAAACACGCCTACATTGCGCTCGCCGTTTCGCCAGAGACCACGAATTCATGTTTGGTTTTTTCGTTAGCGCTAGCCAGCCTCTCGTCTGCTGAGCAGCCTCGTGAAGTTGCTGCAGCAAACACGCTACGGCTCGCGATCCATTACTCCCGTGATGCGGCATTCACCGTGCGATACCTCCGAGGACTTGCCACCAAAACAACCAACCCTATAGTCGCGCGCGCTATTGCCACAGCGCTGACCAATTGACGCGCATACGATCCCTCCCGCGACTCTCTACACTATCCGCAGCGCGCTGAAGTTCAACTCGCGTTGGCAGCCGTCAGCTCAACGGGTCTGGCGCGAATCAAGGTTGGAACGTCAGAAGCGAGAGACAAAATGCCTCGGGACAACACGAAGAACTGCTTCAGATGAAAATATCTGATCGCGCGCCCATAATTGTCGCGTAAGGCACTCAGCAAAAAGCTATTGCAACCTTCGCTTCACTGCTTCGAGTGCGAGCCGGTCGATTTTGTCCTTATCCCGGTAGTCAGTTTTGGTCTTTAGCAGGCCATCGATGTCGAGTGTGACAACCTCTGTACCGTCGAGATCAACGCGCCGCATGTGCGGTTTCAGCGATTCGAATGTCTCGCCGTTGGCTGCGAAAAGCAGGTCAATCAGCAGCTCGTCCGCCACCCTAATATTTTCGGGTTCGTGGATGGGCGGTTCGAACCACTCAGGGTGAAGGTCCTGAGCACTTTCAAGAAAATTTAGCGATTTGATGACTTTGCGCCCGTTCTCAATCGAACGCGGCAGCAGCACATCAATGTCTTCGGTCAGACGTAGAAATCCGTTCATGCGAACGGCAAATCCACCCACCAAAACGTATTCCACGCCCTCGTCATGAAAGCGTTGCAGCAAACGCCGAAGGTCAGAATCGTTCACTCAACCAGAAGTCGTCGGATAGGCGCGAGGCGCAACGTTGACACGCTCAGCCATTGCGGCTGAACGCCCATCATCCATGCGATTGAAAAACTCGTGAGTGCCGCGCCAAACGCCGCGTGGATGCGGCGGTAGCAAAATTTTCATCTGCTTGTCGAGCGTTGCGCCGCGACGTATTGCCTCGACAGGATCGAGTACAAATTCGTCGCGGTTTTTGCTTCCGACTATTCGCATGAGAACCCGAGCTCTGTAGTGACAGCCTAAACCGTTGCCTCTTCCGCTGCCTCTTTCGGCACGTCGCTTTCCGGGAAGGAAAGTTTGACTTTGCCGTCGCCCGCCTTCCCGTCTTTCGCGTCTTTCGCATCGACATCAATGTCGATCATGACCTTGCCGCCACCGACCAGCTTGCCGAACAGGAGCTCGTCGGCCAAGGCACGACGGATCGTGTCCTGGATGAGGCGAGCCATTGGGCGTGCGCCCATCTGCGGATCAAAGCCCTTCTTCGCGAGGTAATCACGTAGCGCTTGCGAGAACTCGGGATCGACTTTTTTCTCATGCAGTTGACCTTCAAGTTCGAGCAGGAACTTGTCGACAACTTTCAGGATGACCTCATGGTTCAATGGCGCAAAGCTGATCGTCGCGTCAAGGCGATTCCTGAACTCGGGCGTGAACATGCGCTTGATGGCTTCCATCTCGTCGCCGACTTCTTTCGTGTTGTTGAAGCCGATCACGTTCTTCGTCAGCGTCTCCGCACCCGCGTTCGTGGTCATCACGATGATCACATTGCGGAAGTCTGCCTTGCGACCATTGTTGTCCGTCAGCGTGCCGTGATCCATCACCTGCAACAGCACGTTGTAGATGTCCGGATGCGCTTTCTCGATTTCGTCGAGCAGCAGCACGCAGTATGGATTCTTGGTGACGCCTTCGGTCAACTGTCCGCCCTGGTCGTAGCCGACATACCCCGGTGGCGCGCCAATCAAACGGCTCACCGCGTGACGCTCCATGTATTCGCTCATGTCAAAGCGCAGAAGCTCTACACCCAGACTGAATGCGAGTTGGCGCGCGACTTCGGTCTTGCCAACACCGGTCGGGCCGGAGAACAGGAACGAACCAATCGGCTTGCGTGGATTGCCCAAACCACTGCGCGCCATCTTGATGGCCGACGCCAGCGCTTCAATCGCCTTATCCTGACCGAACACCACATTCCTCAGATCGCGGTCCAGCGTTTTCAGGCTGTTGCGATCATCGGTGGACACGGTCTTCGCTGGAATGCGGGCGATCTTCGCGACGATGTCTTCGATCTCGCTCTTGCCAATGGTTTTCTTCTGCTTGGATTTCGGCAGAATTTTTTGTGCGGCACCAGCCTCATCAATCACGTCAATAGCCTTGTCCGGCAGGTGACGGTCGTTGATGTGGCGCGCCGACAATTCAGCAGCAGCAGTGATCGCTGCGGGGGAATATTTGACGTTGTGATGCGCTTCGTACTTGGGCTTAAGGCCACGCAGAATCTCGACGGTTTCGCTGATCGACGGCTCAACCACATCGATTTTCTGGAAGCGACGCGCCAGCGCATTGTCTTTCTCGAAGACCTGACGGAATTCAGCATACGTGGTCGCACCGATGCATTTCAAGCCGCCGTTCGCAAGCGCGGGTTTCAGCAAATTCGACGCGTCAAGCGTTCCGCCACTGGCAGCACCCGCACCAATGATCGTGTGGATTTCGTCGATGAACAGAATGCCGTTGGTTTTTTCAGACAGCTGCTTGAGCACAGCTTTCAACCGCGCTTCAAAATCACCGCGGTACTTGGTACCCGCGAGCAATGCGCCCATGTCGAGCGAATACACAACGCAGTCGGCCAGCACGTCCGGCACTTCCTTGTCCACGATTCGCTTGGCGAGACCTTCTGCGATGGCGGTTTTGCCCACGCCTGCTTCGCCCACGAGGAGCGGATTATTTTTGCGACGACGGCAGAGAATTTGCACGAGACGCTCAAGCTCGTTAGCGCGACCAATCATCGGGTCGATCTTGCCCGCTTTGGCCTGCGCGTTCAGATTTACCGTGAAGTTCTCAAGCGCGCCTTGCGGTGCTTCTTCCTTCGCGGTTTCGCCTTCACCAGCCTCGGCTTTTTCGTTCTTGTCTTTCGGCACTTTGCTGATGCCGTGGCTGATGTAATTCACAACATCCAGACGCGTGACGCCGCGCTGATTCAGGAAATACACCGCGTGCGAATCTTTCTCGCCAAAAATAGCGACGAGCACATTCGCACCGGTCACTTCTTTTTTGCCCGACGATTGCACATGCAAAATCGCGCGCTGAATGACGCGTTGAAAACCTTGCGTAGGCGTGGTGTCGCTCTCGCTGTTTTGCGGCAGACGCGGCGTGTGTTCGTTGATGAAATTGGCGAGCGCGGTGCGCAGCTCGTCTAAATCAACGGCGCAGGCGCGGAGCACCTCAGCCGCGCTCGGGTTGTCGAGCATGGCGAGCAGGAGATGCTCAACGGTGATGAACTCATGGCGTTTTTGCCGGGCCTCGACAAATGCCATGTGCAAACTGACTTCTAACTCTTGCGCGATCATTTGAATTGCCTTGCTGTCGACGAATCGTCGGCTTGTAACTCCCGTATCCACGGCTGCACAATAGCAGCGTTGGTGGATTCGCCTACCTGCGTGCTCTACGTTTTTGACGTGACCGTCGCGAACGAAAACACTAGTTAGGCTCCATCGTACACTGAAGCGGATGCTGATGCGCCTCGGCCAGCTCCTGGACTTGCGAGACCTTCGTGTCCGCGACTTCTTTGGTAAAAACCCCGCAGGTGCCAACGCCCGTGCGATGGACCTGCAACATGACCTGCGTGGCCTGCTCACGGGTGAGCATGAACACCTGCTGCAACACGCCGACCACAAAATCCATTGGCGTGTAATCGTCGTTCAGCAGCAGCACCCGATACATCGGAGGCGGCTTGGTGCTGACGCGCTCGGCTTCGAGAACAGAGCCATCGTTGGGGTTAGAGCGGGGGGAGTGAACTGCCATGCTGTGTTTGCTTGTTACTAACTTTCGTGATTTTCGAGCGCTATCGCGAATCATGAAAGTCATTTCTCATTAACCACTGAATATCGGTTGCGAAACGCGAATTTCAAGAGCATACGGCATGCCAATCCCGGTTTCGCCAACAGCCCGCCACTGGCTGTAAAACCTCGTACAGCTGTAAACATTCCCGGAAATATTAATTATCCGCTTGACTAATAGGGTTGTATAACTGTACAACGGCAACAGGCAGGCGCTCTGGCGTCGGATGCGGGGGTTCCCGTCCGGCGCTGTATGTGTGTGTCACCAACCAAAACAAGCTTTATGCAGTAGGGAGTATTTTTTATGACAACAGGGACAGTGAAATGGTTTAACGATGCCAAGGGATTTGGCTTCATTAAGCCCGACGACGGCACCGATGATGTATTCGCGCATTTTTCCGCGATCCAGATGGACGGTTTCCGTTCGTTAAAAGAAGGCCAAAAAGTAGCCTTCGAAGTTGTGCCAGGCCCAAAAGGCAAGCAGGCATCCAACATTCAAAACCCACCGCAGTAACGCCGTGGGAGCCCCCGATTCGAGTGAATCGGATTGGGGGACAGCAAGAAAAAAAGGGCTGCAATCGCGGCCCTCTTTTTTTTAGCGATCCGGATTTACATCCGCGCAATCATCGCATCGCCAAACGCGGAACACGACACCTCTTTCGCGCCCTCCATCAAACGCGCGAAGTCATAGGTAACGACCTTGTCGCCAATTGCGGCTTCAATCGATTTGATGATCAAGTCGGCCGCCTCGATCCACCCCATGTGCCGCAACATCATTTCGGCTGACAGGATCAGCGAGCCGGGATTAACCTTGTCCTGACCCGCATACTTAGGTGCGGTACCGTGGGTCGCCTCGAAGCACGCGTATTCGAGCGAGATATTCGCGCCCGGCGCAATGCCGATGCCGCCGACCTGAGCGGCCAGCGCATCAGAGATGTAATCACCGTTCAGATTCAACGTCGCGACCACGTCGTACTCAGCCGGGCGCAGCAAAATCTGTTGCAGGAAAGCGTCGGCGATCACGTCCTTGACGATGATGTCCGCGCCGGTTTTCGGGTTCTTGAACTTGCACCACGGGCCGCCATCGATCAGCGTCGCACCGAACTCGGTTGCGGCCAGCGCATACGCCCAGTCGCGAAATCCACCCTCGGTGAACTTCATGATGTTGCCCTTGTGCACGATGGTCACCGAGCGACGGTTGTTTTCAATCGCGTACTTGTAGGCCGCCCGCACCAGTCGCTCGGTGCCTTCCTGCGACACCGGCTTGATACCGAGTGATGAGGTATTCGGAAAGCGGATTTTCTTCACGCCCATTTCGGTTTGCAGGAAGCTCATCAATTTTTTGCATTGATCCGAGCCCGCCATGAATTCGATACCGGCGTAGATGTCCTCGGTGTTCTCGCGAAAGATCACCATATCGATCTTCGACGGATCTTTCAGTGGGCTCGGAACGCCCGCGAAATGGCGCACAGGGCGCACGCATTGATACAGGTCGAGCTCCTGCCGCAACGCCACGTTGAGCGAACGAATGCCGCCGCCGACCGGCGTGGTCATTGGGCCTTTGATCGACACCGAATAGTCCTTGCACGCCTGCAAAGTCTCAGCGGGCATCCACACGTCACCGCCGTACAGCCGCGTGGATTTCTCACCCGCGTAAACCTCCATCCAGGCAATTTTTTTCTTGCCGCCGTAGGCTTTGGCCACCGCCGCGTCGACCACCTTTTGCATCACTGGCGTGATGTCGACGCCAATGCCGTCGCCTTCGATGAACGGGATGATCGGATCGTCCGGCGTCGGTTGTCCGGGGACGATTTTTGTACCGGCGGGGACTTTGATGTGTGATGCGCTCATGGTGTTGCGATCCTCTCGGGAAGTCGGTAAACAGCCGGGTATTATCGCGAAAACGCTTTCCAGTTAATCCGCCCTTCACATTTGGTTATGCCGCTTTCGCCTGTCCCCATCCCCAATCTTGCACAGGAAATCGCCGCGACCGTGCTCGCGGGCTTTGATCGCCATTACGCGCTCTTTCGCGACTGTGGTCGGCGCGCGCGAACAGCATTTGAGACGGCAGACTGGCATGCGAGCCAAGCGCTCACACGGGAGCGAATCCGCTTCTACGATGATCGCGTGAACGAAACGACCGTAGCGATTGAAGCGAAATTCGGCGAGGCAGCGCTGACCGAAGGCATCTGGCGATCAACCAAGCTTGCCTTCACCGGGCAATTGCTCGATCACAAGCAACCGGAACTTGCCGAAACCTTCTTCAATTCCGTGAGCTGCAAGCTTTTGCACCACTCCTATTTCCACAACGAATTTATCTTTTTCCGCCCCGCGATTTCGGTGGAGCTGATTGAGGCTGATCCGCCGACGTATCGCAGCTACTACCCCGCCGCAGGCGGTCTCGCGGCGAGCTTCGCGCGACTCTTGCGCGATATGAATTGGGCGACACCGTTTGCCGACGTGGAACGCGACGCGCGCTGGATCGAGGAAGCCGCGACCGAACATTTGGGCGGCGCGTTGCCTGCGGCGCAAGCGAATTTTCAGTTGCAGGTGCTGGGCAGCCCTTTCTACCGAAACAAGGCGGCCTACATTGTCGGGAAGGTAGTGAACGGTCATCATGAGTATCCCTTTGCGCTGCCGGTTTTGCACGACGCCGACTGCAAACTGTTTGTCGACACCGTGGTGCTCGATCCCGCCCGGATCAGTCAACTATTCAGCCTGAATCGGGCGTATTTTCTGGTCGATATGGAAGTACCCTCGGCCTACGTCCAGTTCCTGCGCTCGATCATGCCGGGCAAGCCGAAAAGCGAGCTCTACACGATGCTCGGTTTGCAGAAGCAGGGCAAGACGATGTTCTATCGTGACCTGATCGCGCATCTGCGCCACTCGAACGATCAGTTCGTCGTTGCGCCGGGCATTCGCGGTCTGGTGATGGCCGTGTTCACCATGCCGTCGTACCCGTATGTGTTCAAAATTATCAAGGACAAAATCGCGCCACCGAAGGAAGTGGATCGTCCAACCGTGATGAAAAAGTATCTGCTTGTGAAGCAGCATGACCGCGTGGGTCGCATGGCCGATACGCTCGAATTTTCGAACGTTGCGCTGCCACGAGATCGCTTCGACCCAACGTTGATCGCAGAGTTAAAGGATCTCGCCGGTTCGGTGATTCTTGAAGAAGGCGACGAAATAATTCTCAAGCATCTCTACATCGAACGCCGCATGGAGCCGCTAAATCTCTATCTTGACCGCGTCGACGAAGTGCGCGCTGACGCGGCGATTGCCGAGTACGGCAACGCCATTCGCGAACTGGCAGCAGCGAACATTTTTCCCGGCGACATGCTCTACAAAAATTTTGGCGTCACGCGCTACGACCGCGTTGTTTTCTACGACTACGACGAGATTGAATACTTAACCGATTGCAACTTTCGCGACATCCCGCCCGCGCCGAGTTACGAGGCGGAGATGGCGAGCGAGCCGTGGTATTCGGTCGGCCGAATGGACGTTTTCCCGGAAGAGTTCGGCAGTTATTTGTTATCCATTCCTCGCGTCCGAAAGGCGTTTGTGAAACACCATAGCGCGCTGCTCAAGGCTGAATTTTGGCGCGAGCGGCAGACCCGCATTCGCGCTGGAATACTCGATGACTTCTATCCGTATCCGCTGGCTGCGCGCTTTATAAATCGTTTCGCGCAACCCGCACATCCGGAGCAAACGCTAGGGTCCGGTTAGAGGCAGAGCACAGTGGGCGCTCGAAAACTGGACAACACCTTTGTGTTTAATCGCTTGTTTTGTTGGGGCTAGACAGCGTTTTAAGCGAAAGTCGACTAATGCCTTTTTTCGCATCTATCCCCAGTGGCAATTGGGCTGTAGCCAAAAGTAGTACTTCGCTTTGTGCGCCTGAATTTCGCGCGCATGGTCTTCTTATCGGTTCCACGCTCAGATTTAAGAATATTTAAGGACAAGGACGGCGCGCCGCTCCTACACTGACCGTACAGTTTTCATCAACCCACCCTAGGAGATTTTCATGAAACTTAACCTGTCAGCAATCGCCGTCGCCGCAGCACTTTCCGCAATCGCGGCAACGCCAACGTTCGCCGTTGACTTCGCCTACTTCCAGAAGCAGTCCTGTGACGAGTTGGGCAAGGAAAATGTCGCGCTGGTGAAGGCAGAATCTGCCATCAACGACGGTAAAAAGACGAAGAGCAGTGAAGCAGCCATCAAAAACACAGTCGGCTTTTTGCTGACGGGATGGCCTTGGTGGTCTACAGCAGATCACGGCAACGCCGATGCTCAGCTGGCCGAAATCCGAGCTGATTTGAAGATGGTGAGAGCAGCGCAAAAATCCAACAAGTGCGCGATCTAGGCCGTTAAAGCCAAGCGCGTCCCGGCAGGCACGCGGACGGTTTCCGTCTCGCTAGCGATCCGCTAGCGAGACCGTACAAACCCCGCTACGCCGCCGCAGCCAATACCGCATTCAGCGTGTGGCTCGGCCGCATCACCGCTTCTACTTTGGCGTCATCAGCTTTGTAGTAGCCGCCGATGTCTACCGGTTTGCCCTGCACTGCCGAGAGCTCAGCAACGATGGTTTGCTCATTCTCCGTCAGTGCCTTCGCTAACGAAGCAAAGCGCGCGGCGAGCTCCATGTCATCCGTCTGCGCCGCAAGTTCCTGAGCCCAGTACATAGCCAGATAGAACTGGCTGCCACGATTGTCGAGTTGACCCGTTTTGGGTGATGGATTCTTGTTGTTGTCGAGCAATTTGCCGGTCGCCGCATCCAGCGTTTTCGCGAGGATCTTTGCGTGAGCGTTTCCGGTCTTGATGCCCAGATCTTCGAGCGAAACAGCAAGCGCAAGAAACTCACCGAGCGAATCCCAGCGCAGATGATTTTCCTCAACGAGCTGTTGCACATGCTTCGGCGCTGAGCCACCGGCTCCGGTTTCGTACATGCCGCCGCCCGCCATCAGCGGCACGATGGAGAGCATCTTCGCGCTGGTGCCGAGCTCCATGATTGGGAACAAATCGGTCAAGTAGTCGCGCAGAATGTTGCCGGTCGCGCTGATAGTGTCGAGGCCTCGCGTCACGCGCTCGAGGGTGTAGCGCATGGCGCGAACCTGGCTCATGATCTGGATGTCGAGGCCTGCGGTGTTGTGCTCGTGCAGATACATCTTCACCTTGGTGATGACCTGCGCTTCGTGCGGCCGGTACTGGTCCAGCCAGAACACCACCGGCGTACCGGAATTGCGCGCACGGGTGACGGCGAGCTTGACCCAGTCGCGAATCGCGGCGTCCTTGACCTGACACATGCGCCAGATGTCGCCCGCTTCCACTTCTTCGCTCATCAGCACTTCGCCGGTGGCCAGATCGGTAATGTTGGCCACACCGTCCTCGCTGATTTCGAACGTTTTGTCGTGCGAGCCGTATTCTTCGGCCTGCTGGGCCATGAGGCCCACGTTCGGCACTGTGCCCATCGTTTTCGGATCGAACGCGCCGTGCCATTTACAGAAGTTGATGATCTCCTGATAAATGCGGGCGAAGGTCGATTCCGGCATCACCGCCTTCACGTCCTTCAGACGACCATCAGCGCCCCACATCTTGCCGCCGTTACGAATCATGGCGGGCATCGACGCGTCAACGATGACATCGTTTGGCGAATGAAAATTGGTGATGCCTTTGGCTGAATCCACCATCGCGAGCTCGGGGCGACCTTCGTGACAGGCGTGCAGGTCGCGCTTGATCTCGTCCTGTTTACTTTGCGGCAACGTAGCAATTTTGTCGTACAGATTCACCATGCCGTTGTTGACATTCACGCCCAGCTCATCAAAGAGCTTGCCATGTTTCGCGAAGGCATCTTTGTAAAAAATTCGCACGCAGTGACCAAACACGATGGGGTGCGACACCTTCATCATGGTCGCTTTCACATGCAGCGAGAACATGACGCCCGTCTTGTAGGCGTCGTCGATTTCCTTCTCGTAGAACTCTACCAGCGCCTTCTTGCTCATGAACATGCTGTCGACAATCTCACGGTCGAGCAGCGAGATTTTCTGCTTGAGAACAATCGTCTTTCCGGATTTGGTGATGAGCTCCATCCGTACATCGCGCACCTTGTCGAGCGTCATCGATTTTTCGCCGTGATAGAAATCGCCGTGATGCATGTGCGAGACATGCGAGCGCGAGGCCTGGCTCCAGTCCGCCATGCTGTGCGGGTTTTTACGGGCGTAATTCTTGACCGCGAGTGGCGCACGGCGATCCGAATTGCCCTCGCGAAGCACGGGGTTCACCGCGCTGCCGGTGCATTTGGAATAGCGGATGCGAATCGCTTTTTCCTCGTCGGTTTTCGGATCCTCGGGGTAATCCGGAATCGGGTAGCCCTTGGCCTGAAGCTCCTTGATGCATGTCATCAACTGCGAAACCGATGCGCTGATGTTTGGCAGCTTGATGATATTGGTCGTAGGCAAAAGTGTGAGCCTGCCGAGTTCAGCCAGATTGTCGGGCACGCGCTGCGCCTCGCTCAGGTATTCCGGGAATTCGCCGAGCACGCGCGCCGCCACCGAGATGTCGCTCGTTGTGACGTTGATGCCTGCTGGCGTAGTAAACGCACGAATGATGGGCAAAAACGCGTGGGTCGCCAGCAGCGGGGCCTCATCGGTCAGGGTGTAAATGATGGTCGGCTGCGGTTTCGTCATCGGGGGCTCCGGGATTAGGGGTGGATTTGACATCGGCGGCGTCACTTTTAGCGTCGGCGCAGCATGTCCAGGTTCATAGGGCCGTAGTTTGCCTTAACTTGCTTGCAACGCTCTGACGTCGGGCGCCGGTTTTACGAGCAGCTCAAAGTCAACGGGCGGGTGGCTCGCATGACAGCAGAGGTCTGGCACGATTTAAGGCTCAGAAAACTCTAGTCTTGCGGCGTTGGCAGAGAATCAAATAAATCAGTTTTATTGATGTAGATCAACCACTTACGGCTCTCGGGCCCCGGCTTCGACAGTGTTCTCACGACATTGGCATGGGCGCTCGCTTGCTTGCGGGCTGACAACCCTCTACGCTTCGCGCCGCACTGCATTCGATCAGCGAACCCAGCCGCACTGAAACCCATCGACGACGCCCCCTTTTACCTAGACGGACCCGAGCCTGATATGAATTTTTCCACTCGCAATAAATTTTCCGTACGCCGCGTGCTTTTTGCCTTCGCCCCGGCTGCGTTCGCGATCCTCGCAGGTTGTGCCTCCGCGCCGGAGCCAAAACCCGCGGCCGCGCCAGTGGCCACGCGCCCCGCTGTAGTGCTGCCCATCGCGCAAATTGATCGTGGTGTGCAGATTGTGCTGCCCGACAACGTGTTGTTTCAATCCGGCAAAGCTGACTTGAATGAGTCTGAGAGCGCCGCCTATCTCGACCGCATCGCTGTCCTGTTGACGACAAAGACGGTCAAGCGAATCGCGGTGGAGGGTCACACCGATAACGTCGGAAATGCCGCGTTAAATCAGCGTCTTTCCGAACAGCGCGCGGATGCCGTCGCCAATGCGCTGATCTCGCGTGCGGTGCCGTCCGATCGCATCTCGCGGCGCGGACTGTCGTTCACGCAACCTGCGGCACCAAACGATGTGGATGCTGGCCGTCGCCTCAATCGCCGCACTGAATTGATCGTTTTGGACGAGACCGTCGAGAACATTACTCGTGGTGAACCGGCCAACGCGTTTGAAGATGCTGCTGCGCGGGTGAAGGCGGCACTCGAAGCAGCGAAGGGCAAGGGCTAATGAATCGCGCAACCAATTTCACGCGCCGCGACAGCCTGCGCGCGTTGGCCGCGCTGCCGATTTTTTTATCTGGCTTGTCAGCAGCGCAATCGCCAAAAGCGGGCCGTCCGCGTATCGCGCTTGTGCTCGGCAGTGGCTCTGCGCGCGGCTTCGCGCACATCGGCGTGATCAAGGCGCTAGAGGCGGCAAAGATCAAGCCCGACCTGATCGTAGGCACCAGCGCCGGTGCGATGATCGGTGCTTTCTACGCAGCGGGCTTTAGCGGCGCGCAGATGGAGGAGCTGGCGCTCAAGGTCAAGGACATCGACATCGTCGATATGCAAAGCGGCGCCAAGCGCGGCATGGTGATGGGTGACACGTTGCAGACGTTCGTGAATCGGGCAACGCGAGATCGCCTGATCGAGCAACTCAACATTCCCTTCATCGCGGTGGCAACGCAGCTGCGAACGGGCGAAGTGAAGACGTTCCGCAGTGGCGATCTGGGCCTCGCGGTGCGCGCGTCGTGCAGCGTTCCCGGCGTGTTCATTCCGCCAAAAATTAACGAAATTGATTGTGTCGATGGCGGCCTCGTGAGCCCGGTTCCCGTGCGCATCGCGCGCGATGCGGGTGCCGATTTCGTGATCGCGGTCGACGTCAGCAGCGGCCCATTGAACACGACACCGGTGGGCATTTACGAGCAAGTGATGCACAGTTTTGACATCATGGGTCGCTCGCTTGCGAAAATTGAGGCCGAGCAGGCGGACGTGTTGATTCGCCCTGATTTGGCGCGCCTTGCCAGCACTGACTTCAATGCTCGCGCGGCGTTTATCCAGATTGGGCAAAACGCAGGGACGCGATTCGCGCCGGTGGTTACCGAGAAGCTGGCGCTTTGGCGCGGGGTTCGCAAGACGGGTTAGTCCGAATAAACTCGCGGAAACCAGTTCAATTTCCGGGATGCCTCAATGACTCAATCTTCGCTGTCAACTCGTCTGGCGGCTGCGGCAATCGCTGCAGTACTCGCCGTCAACTCAGGCGCCGACGTGTACCCGAGCAAAGCAATCGCGCTCCTCGTTGGCTATCCACCCGGCGGCAGCACTGATCTGGTGGCGCGCACGGTCGCACCGAAGCTGGCCGAAGCGCTCGGTCAGCCGGTGGTGATTGAAAATCTCGGCGGTGCTGGCGGCGCGCTTGCCGCGCAAAAGCTGGTCAATGCAACGCCCGACGGATATACCCTGCTACTGGGCGCGAACAACGAAGTCGTGATTGCCAAACTGGTCAACAAAGCCGTGCGCTACGAGCCGCAAAAAGACTTGCTACCGATCGGACTGATCGGCTCGCAACCGATGGTTCTGGTCGGTCGCCCGAACCTCGGGCCGAAGACCCCTGAAGAGCTCATCGCCTACGCCAAGCAACCCGGCAATAAGCTCGCTTTCGCTAGTTCCGGCGTGGGAACGGCGCTGCACGTTGCCGGCGAAATGGTCAATCAGCAGGCTGGTATCAAGATCCTGCATGTCCCCTACAAAGGCGCGGGCGCGATGGTCAGCGACCTGCTTGGCGGCAACATTGAGCTTGGTGTCTTTGTGCTCTCTTCCGCCCTGCCGCACATCAAAAGCGGCGCAATGCGGGCGTATGGGATCACAGAGACCAAACGCAACGCCGTCGCGCCAGACATCCCCGCCTTGAGTGAGACAAAAGCGCTGGAAGGCGTGGACATCAGCTCGTGGTTCGGCTTGTTCGCGCCCGCCAACACGCCGGAGCCTGTGATGAAGCGCCTGAATTCTGCGCTCGCGCAAGTGCTCGCGTCGGCGGACGTCAAGGCAAAATTGGCCGATGCCGGTGTGACCCTCATGGCGCAACCTGCGGATCGCGCCACGGCAACGGCGAAGGCGTTTATCGCAGCGGACACCGCGCGCATCGATAAAGTGGTGCGGGCGGCGAAGATCGATCTGTAGCCATTCATCGCGCGGGTAGCGAAATCGCCGTGAGCGGAATAAACTCCCAGCCATGAGCTCATTCGCCGACCTACTGCAAAAAGACCGCGCCTCGACAGACAGTTTCATCGCGCGTCTTCCCAAAGCCGAACTGCATCTGCACATCGAAGGCTCGCTTGAGCCCGAGATGATGATCAAGAAGGCGTTCAAGCATGGCATCAGCTTGCCGTACAAAAATGTTGACGAGCTTCGCGCTGCGTACAACTTTGGCAACCTGCAAGCCTTCCTCGATCTCTATTACGCCGGCGCTAACGTGCTCCGCGATCAGGATGATTTTTACGATTTGACCTGGGCGTATTTGCAGCGCGCAAAGGCCGACAACGTCGTTCACGTCGAAATCTTCTTCGACCCGCAAACGCACACTGCTCGCGGCATCGACCTCGAAGTTGTGGTCGAAGGCATCGTGCAGGCGCTGCACGACGGCGAGGCGGAGCTGGGCATTACGTGGCGATTGATCCCGAACTTCTTGCGGCATCTCTCCGAGCAGGACGCGATTGACACACTGGCCGAACTTGAGCCTTACATGGAAAATTTCCACGGCTTCGGGCTCGATTCCAGTGAAGTCGGTCATCCTCCTTCCAAGTTCGCCCGCGTGTTCGCCGAGATTCGTTCGCGCGGCCTGCCAGTTGTCGCGCATGCTGGTGAAGAAGGCCCGCCGGAATACATTTACGAGGCGCTGGACATCCTGAAAGTCGCCCGCATCGACCACGGCATTCGCGCGATTGAAGATGAGGCGCTGGTGTCCCGATTGGCCCGCGCGCAGATGCCGCTGACGGTCTGCCCGCTGTCCAACGTCAAGCTGTGCGCTGTGCCCTCGCTCGAAGCACATCCGCTTAAAAAGCTCATGAAAGCAGGCGTCGTCGTCACCATCAACAGCGATGACCCGGCGTATTTTGGCGGCTATATCGGCGAAAACTATCGCGCCACGGCGAAGGCGCTTGATCTGACGAACGAGGAGCTAAAAAGCCTCGCCGCCATGAGCATTCGCGCCAGCTGGCTGCATGAAGTTCAGAAGGCGCGACACCTCGCTAGGATTGATCAGCTTTAGGCTGAAACGTCTGATTCTTTTGGGCTGAGGCTCTATTTTGTCAATAGTCGACTATTGAACAAAATAACGCCTACCCCGCATTCCGCAGACGTTTCGATTAAAAAGCCATTGCCAAAAATCACCATAGCGCGGACGCCTTTTGCCGCCGCGCGACCCATGCCTGCATCGCCGTGGCAATCGCGCCGAGATTCGCGCTCAGCCACTGCGGGCGCAACTGACGGTTGGCCCACCACGCGAGCGCCGGAATTATCGCGGCGTTCACCAGCATGAAGCGCAGCGAACCCATCTCGCGGCTGGCGAGCTCTGGGATAACCGCCGCAAGCGTCCACCCAAGTGCGCCGCCCATTGCACCAAATCCGATCACCACAAACATCGGCAGCGTCGCAAGCACGCCGGGCTTCGCCAGAAGTCGCGGCGACGCGCTGATCGTCCAGCACAGCGCGTAAGCCACGCCGTACAACCCCGCTGCATGCATGAGGGGTCTTCCGACCAGCAGCATTAATTCGTCGCCGGGAACAGTAAACGGCGGGCGCATAAAACTCAGTAGTTCGAGCCACCAGACCGTCACACGGAGCACCAGCCCGAGCGCAACACCCAGCAGCAGTCGAAACCGCACGTCGCGCACCCACACGCTCATCAGGATGCGCCCGACGTTGCGTCGCTCGGCTCCGAGCGGCAGCAACATGACTTGACCGAGCGGAATCGGCGCGGGCGTGGCGAGCAGCGCCACCACGAGATACGCAAAGAACCAGCCGCCCACGAACACGTCAAAGACCCCCGGCGCAATAGCGATGTACATCGCTGTAAAAAATACGGTCAGCACGGTGAACAGAGGGCTCATTTGCGTCGCCAGCAACGCCGTGACCCGTTGGCTTGACCCGCGGCCACCCGCGACGCGTGCGGCGCGTTGCAATCGACCGCTACGGATGCGCTCGATCAGACTGAGCTGCTGTCGTCGCTCGGACGGGCTAACGCGAGCCACAGCCGCCATGTCGGTGCGAAGCCAGATGCGGTGTCCGATAACAATGACGATGCAGGCAATGAGCGGCAGCCAGTACCACGTCGAGCTACTCCACTGCATGACACCCCACAAAATCGGCACTGTCGCGAAACGCATGGGGGCGCGCAGCCAGCCAAACGTAATTACGATCATGGCAACGACAGTCACTAGGGTAATCAGGGAGAGCAGAAAACCTTGTGTCGAAACATCAGCCAGCGAAATAACGCTGGATGGTTCATACGGATGCTTGATCGCGACCAGTGCGCGCAAAGCGACAGCGGGCGGCAGGCAAAAGAGCGCGGTCAGTACAAGACGCGCGTTCATCGCGGCGATCAGAGGCCGAACGTTGGGCGACAGCCGCAGTAGCTTGTGTTGCCGAAACTCGCGTCGCACGACGATGATGGCCAGTATCGCGCCGACAAAAGTGGCACCGGCAAACATTCCTGCCGTGCCGGCGACCGTCTCCGCAGCCTGATAAACAGGAATTGAATGCGTTGCAGCATACGCCAGAGCGCCCCAGCCATAAACCATCGCGGCTGCCCCCATCGCCAGCATCGACCAACCACCCAGAAGCCCCGCCGCGAGTCGCCATAGATTGATCTCAGCTTTCACGCGGCTCACGACCTCGCGCTTCATGTGTTCAGCGCCACGAACAAATCGGCCAAACCCAGCGCCTGCACGCGCGCATTTGCAGGCAACGCATCGAGCGGGTAGGAACGCAAATCGATCACGCTTTGCCACACGCCGTCTTCCTGTCTTTTCGCGTGGATCAGACCTGCGCGCGCTGGCAACTGGGCTGACGTGAACGCAACACGAATCTGCTCCGCTAGTTCATCGCGCGCCCCGTAGAGCTGGATGCGGCCCTGTTCGAGAAACAGCAAATGCGTGACGACGCGCTCAAGGTCTTCCAGCAGGTGGCTGGAGATCACCACCGTGACCGCCTCGCCGCCCCGCGATTCCTGCTCAAACAGCGAGCGCAAAAAGTCGCGCCGCCCGACCGGATCAAGGCTCGCGACGGGCTCGTCAAACACCAGCAGTTCCGGCTGATGCGCCAGGGCGAGCACGATGGCGAGACGCTGCTTTTCGCCGGGCGAGAGCTTCCTGACGCGCATGTCGTCGGGCAGATCGAAGCGTCGGGAGAGCGCCTGAGCGCGTGCCTCAGACCAGCCCGGATAAAGCCCGCCGATCAGCGAAATTTGCTCGCGCACACGCAGCCAGTCGAACAGCTCCGGCGTTTGCGCCACATAGCCGAGGCGCGCCTTCACGTCGTCGGTCAGCGCGAGGCTCGGGCAACCCAATAAAGCTGCCGTTCCCGTCTGCGGCACGGTGAGCCCCAGCATGCATTGCAACAGCGACGATTTGCCCGCGCCGTTTCTCCCGACGATGCCGAGCACCGAGCCCGGCGCGACCGAAAAACTCACGTCGTTTACCACGTTGACTCCCCCGTACGCGAGACTCAAATGATCGACGGTGATCGCGGCTGGAGTGGCGCTTTGCTCATTCATTGGAGGATGCCTTATCGAGAGATTCAAGCGTAAGTTTCAAAGCGGCCAATGCCTGCTTCGGCGTGACACCGAGCTGACGGCTCACCGCCGCTGCGTGATCGAGCGCGGGTTGCAAGAGCGCAAGCCGCTCATCCAGCGCGGACGCCTCGCCCGCGCGAACGATCATGCCGAGCCCACGCCGCCGCTCGACAACACCCTGTTGTTCCAGGAGCGTGTACGCCTTCGACACCGTCATCGGATTGACCACATGCTGCTGCGCGATGGCACGAACAGAGGGCAACTCGTCGCCTGCGCGCAACGCGCCGGAAGCCACCGCATGCGCCACCTGATCAACGATCTGGCGATAGATCGGGGTCGGGGAAGAAGGGACAAGAGTGAGGCGGAACACTTTTTTTGCGCTGCGAATTCGGAGCTTTTTCTACTGTACTAATACTATAATACAGTTACCGCAAAAAATATGCCGCAATGCGTTTATTTTTTTGAGAAGGCAGTGTTGGAGGCCGCAGAGCGCGACGACCAACGGTGTCGCGCTAGACGGAACGCGCGATGTTCTCGTCGCGATGAAATACGCGCCGATAGCTGACGTAGTCGCTAATCATAAGGACGGCTGTCAACGGGACAGCAATCACCATCATGACCATCAGCGCTGCGTTTTTCGAGACATAAAGCATCGGCGATACGCAGGCGGCAACAACTAAAAGCAGCAAAAAAATCGTCAGGCTGTAAACCAGCATGGCGAGCCAGTTGGAGAGACACGCGCGACAGGACGTTGCAAGCGCCTGAAAAAAAGTGGCGTCGGAAAACACAATGAGCGCCGGTGCGAACCAGAGCGCCGCCGTGACCGGCAGCGTTAGTGCCAGCGTAACCAGCATGAATCTAAGCTGCGTCACTGGGTCCAGCTTCGGCTGCCCGTCGGCCGCAACAATGTCTTCCAGTGCGATGCCGGATGCCAAAAGGCCAATCGTCGCCGCAATCAACACGCCGAGAAGATACACACCGCCCAGCGGCAAAAGCGCCTTCAAATTGGATTTGAATCCGGCAAACAGATGCCTCGCTTCAGGCAATTCACCGCGCTCGTGATGCCACGCAGCCGCAAGAAAACCAACCGAAAGCACAGGCTTCAGGAAGACAAAAAGCAGGCCGCCAGAGATGACTGACGCGATCTGCATGATGAGCAGAAACAACGCCGCAATCGAGGTATAGCGCAGCCACTGAGAGCGGAAAATTCGCATCGAGCTGCGAAGCCATTCGAAGCCCTCAGCAGCTGGTGCGATGGAAAAGTTCAGCGGATTCATGGAGCGTCGGGGGAAAGATCAGCAGGCCAATGCGCAGGTTGCTCAATGCGAAGGCGCAGAATTCGCTCGAATACCGCAGGGTCGTGCGGCGTGTTGATCTCGGCAGCGCGCGGCAAATGCAGGTCATACAATCGCGACAACCAGAACCGAAGCGCGCCCGCACGCAGAAGCGCCGGCCAGGCCGCTTGCTCGGCTTCAGACAATGGTCGCACTGCGTAGTAGGCGGCTAGCAATGCCGTGAGCAGCGGGCCGACAAACCGCCCCTCTGCATCTACGCACCAGTCGTTTGCGGTAATCGCGAGGTCGTAGGCGAACTCGTCGGTCGCGGCAAAACCAAAATCGATCAACCCGCTGAGACGGTCTCCGTCAAACAACACGTTATCGCGGAATAAATCGGCGTGAATTGCGCCATTCGGCAGACGCGTCTGGCGACGTTCACGCTGAAATTTCAGCTCATCTTCGATCAGCGCATTTTGTTCTGGCGACACAAATGCGCGCACCGAGCGCGATGTCGCCAACGTCCACGCTGGCCCACGCTTATTGCTGATACGCGTGCGAAACGTGTGGCTAGCCGCGTGCAGAAGCCCAAGTTCGCGGCCCACCGCCGCGCAGTGTATTGCTGACGGCTGCATGCTGGGACGACCGGAGATGCGCTCTGTGAGCGCTGCGGGTCGGCCATTGAGAATCGAGAACAAACCACCGGTGCGATCTGCGATGGGTGTTGGCACGGCAACGCCCGACTTCGCCAGATGCGCCGTGAAGTTCAGGTAGAACGGTAGGTCTTCAGCGGGGACCCGTTCATACAGCGTCAGCACAAACTCGCCGTCGGCGGTGCTTAAAAAATAATTGGTGTTCTCGATACCTTCCGAGATCGGCGTCAACGCCCGCACGTTGCCCACGGAAAACCGTATCAGCCATGCAGAAACTTCGGACTCTGTAACTCGGGTAAAAACTGACATGCAGGCAGGTAGACAATCGTATGAGGGGCGGCGGGCCGCCAATGGCGAACAGACTTGGAGCTTAACGGCTTTTAAAAATAAAGCCTGTGCCTGGAGCGGTCAGGATCTAGAAACGGAACAGTTCCCACGTAGAAGGCGTCAGGCGCTTGACACCATTGCCCGATTGCCGGTCTGTGCGACCTGCGTCGGGATCGACTACGGTGTAGCCCTTGCCACCGCCCACACTCACGTGCGCGCTGGCCAACCGGCCCTGAATGCGCTCTTCGCTAACGATCACCGATCCGGAGGCATTGGCGAAGCGGCCCGAAGCGACCGCACCCGTGGTTCCGCTAGTTGTATTGCTGATCACTTTTTCCGGTGCCAGCTGGGGCGAGCCGTCGGGCACTTCGGTTGACGGAGCAATCACAAGCGGGCTCAGCGCAGTTTGCGCGGAAACCGATGCCGCGAGCACAAAACACCCAGCGGCTGCACATGCAGCAGTCTGTAAGCGCAGACGAAACATAAACGTTTTCATATGAATACCATTGTACTGGTGCGACTGCGGTTCCGGCGGGAGTCAAACAGCCGTTAGAACCGCAAGTAAAACACTCGCCTGCGCAGCAATTCCCTCACCACGCCCGGTGAAGCCCAGTTGCTCAGTCGTCGTAGCCTTGACATTGATTGCGTCGTTCGCCACACCACAGTCAAGAGCGATATTTGCCTGCATTTGCACTATGTGCGGTGCCATTTTTGGGGCTTGAGCAATGATCGTGGCATCAATGTTGCCGACTTGCCAGCCTGCCTCACGTACGCGTTGCACTACGGCGCGCAGCAGCGTGCGGCTGTCAGCGCCCTTGTACGTAGGATCGCTATCCGGAAAATGCTTGCCGATGTCGCCGAGCGCCGCCGCACCGAGCAATGCGTCGGCAATCGCATGCAACAGCACATCCGCGTCCGAATGTCCGAGCAAGCCGTGCTCGTACGGGATACTCACGCCACCGATGATCAGCGCGCGTCCGGCCACCAGTTGATGCACGTCAAATCCGGTTCCCACGCGAAACGGCACCATGCTCAATTACCCCCTCGCATTCGTTAGATAAAACTCGGCCAACTCGGCGTCTTCCGGCAGTGTAATTTTGATGTTCCGCGCGCTGCCTGCGACCAAAAGCGGCGTCATGCCGAGCGCTTCAATCGCCTGGGCTTCGTCGGTCACGTCGGGCGACGCATTAAGCGCATGAACGAGCGTTTCGTAACGAAACATTTGCGGCGTTTGCGCCCGCCACATATTTTCGCGGGAAATCGTTTCTGCAATTTCGTTGTCAGCGGTGCCGCGCTTAAGCGTGTCGGCGACCGGCGTTGCCAGCAAACCACCGACGCCATGAGCGCCAGCCGATTCAATGAGTCGGCCCACATCACTTGCTAACACGCAGGGGCGTGCCGCATCGTGCACTAACACCCACGCGTCACGCTTGACCTGTTTTGAAATCGCGGCGAGCGCGCTCTGCACGGTTTCCGCCCGGGTCGCGCCAGCACATCGCAAAAACGTGACGCCGGGAACAGCGGCTGCAACCTCGTCAGCACGCGCGTCATCAGCCTGTACATTGACAAAAATGTGCTCAATCGCTGCGCACGATTGCAACGCGCGAAGCGAGTGCTCAATCACCGTGCGGCCAGCGATCACGCTGTATTGCTTGGGAGTGGCAGCACCGTAGCGCGCGCCGCTGCCGCCCGCCGGGACAATTGCTACGCAGCCAAAACGTCGCTGAACGCCAGCGGTCAATTCACAACCTTGATCGATGGAAACTTCGCAGTGTGATCTTCGCTCTTTTGCGCGATAAAAATGGCAACCTTGCGAGCGATCTCGCGATAGATCGCGGCGACTTTTCCGTCAGGATCGGCGACGACGGTCGGACGCCCACTGTCCGCCTGCTCGCGAATCGAGCCTTCAAGCGGCAACGCACCCAGGAACGGCACGTTGTAATCGCGACACATGGCCTTGCCACCACCCTCACCAAAGATCGGTTCGACGTGACCACAGTTGGAGCACACATGCGTGCTCATGTTCTCCACGATGCCGACAATCGGAATGCCGACTTTGTCGAACATTTTGAGACCTTTGCGCGCATCGATCACCGCGATTTCCTGCGGCGTTGTCACGATCACGGCCCCGGTCACTGGCACCTTCTGCGACAACGTGAGCTGAATGTCACCCGTACCGGGCGGCATGTCGATCACCAGATAATCAAGATCGCGCCAGTTGGTGTCGGACAAGAGTTGCTCCAACGCCTGCGTCACCATCGGCCCGCGCCACACCATGGGCGTATCGGTGTCGATCAAAAAACCAATCGACATCGCCTGAATTCCGTGCGCCTCCATCGGCTCCAGCGTCTTGCCGTCAGCGCTTTCCGGGCGGCCAGTGATACCCAGCATTTGCGGCTGCGACGGGCCGTATATATCGGCGTCCAGAATGCCGATATTTGCGCCTTCAGCAGCAAGCGCCAGTGCGAGATTAACCGCCGTTGTGCTCTTGCCGACGCCGCCTTTACCGGACGCCACCGCGATGATGTTTTTAATTCCGGGTTTGAGTTTTACGCCGCGTTGAACGGCATGCGAAACCACACGATGCGACACGGTCACCGTGACCTTACCGATGCCCGCAAGGCCGCGCAGATGCTGCGTCACGACCTGTCGCAACGTGTCGTACTGGCTCTTCGCCGGATAGCCGACCACGACTTCGACGGCGACATCGTTACCGTCAATGGCCACGCGTTTGATCGATTTGTCTTTAATGAAATCGCGCCCCGTGTTCGGGTCAATACAAAAGGCGAGAGAGGAAAGTACGTCTGATTCAGTCATGGTGAGTAGTTTATCTGGCATGCGCGCTCGCAACGCCGCCCGGGTTCTTGTGGGCGGGGTTCCACCCCGACATCGTGACCTTGACGCAGCCTTTCGGGGTGGAACCCCTCCCACAAAGGGCAGAAGAAGGGCATTTTGTTACCATCGACCGCTTGTTTTAGGCGCTTACGCCATTGTCAACACCACAACTCATGACCGCCGACCTTACCCATTCCGCCGCGCCTGACACAAAGCGCCGCATCTTCGTCACCACCGCCCTGCCCTACGCGAACGGCAAGTTCCACCTGGGCCACATGATGGAGTACATCCAGGCAGACATCTGGGTGCGGTTTCAGCGGATGCGCGGGCACGAGGTGCATTGGGTTTGCGCGGACGACACGCACGGCGCGCCGATCATGATCGCGGCGGAAAAAGCGGGCAAATCGCCGCAGGAATTTGTCGCCGAAATCGCCGCAACAAGGAGGGAATATCTCGACGGATTTCACCTGTCCATCGACAACTGGCATTCCACCGATTCGCTGGAAAACGTTGAGCTGGCGCAGGACATTTATCTCAAGCTGAAAGCGGCTGGCTTCATCGCGACAAAAACGATTGAGCAGTTTTACGATCCGGTCAAAGGCATGTTTCTGCCGGATCGCTACATTAAGGGCGAATGCCCGAAATGCGGCACCAAGGATCAGTACGGCGATTCGTGCGAGAACTGTGGCGCGGTATACGCGCCGACTGATCTTAAAAATCCGTACTCCACGCTCTCCGGCGCTGCCCCCAAGATGCGCTCCAGCGAGCACTTTTTCTTCAAACTCTCCGATCCAAAATGCGTTGAGTTTTTGCGCGAATGGACGGATGGTGCCAACGGTTTGGATCGTCACGGCAAGAAGCGCCTGCAATCGGAAATCATCGCTAAGACCAAAGAGTGGCTCGGTGAAGACGGCAAGATGGGCGACTGGGACATTTCGCGCGACGCGCCGTATTTCGGCATCCCGATTCCCGATGAACCGGGTAAATATTTTTATGTCTGGCTTGATGCGCCGGTCGGCTACCTCGCCTCACTGAAAAATTACTTCGAGACGGGCAAAGCTAAAGCCAATGGCGAATCGCGTACGTTCGCCGAATTCATGGCTGCCGACGACACCGAGCAGATTCATTTCATCGGCAAGGACATCGTGTATTTCCACGTGCTGTTCTGGCCCGCGATGCTCAAGTATTCGGGCTACAAAGTGCCGGACAGCGTGAACGTCCACGGCTTCGTCACTGTGAGTGGCGAGAAGATGAGCAAGAGCCGGGGTACGGGCATTGATCCGCTCAAGTATCTGCAATTGGGCATGAATCCCGAGTGGCTGCGGTATTACCTCGCGGCCAAGCTCAATGCGAACGTGGAGGACATCGATTTCACTGCCGAAGATTTCATGGCACGGGTGAATTCGGACTTGATTGGCAAGTTTGTCAACATCGCGAGTCGGTGCGCGCGATTGCTGTCCAGCCATTGCAACGGAGAGCTGCTCTCACGCTCGCTTCTTGCGTCGGGCAATGCGGTCGATGATCGAAAATACATCCAGGTTTTCGAGCAAATTGCGGCGAACGCTAAAGCAATCCTTTCGCTCTACGACGCAAGGGAGTTCGGCAAAGCGATCCGTTCGATCATGGCGCTCGCCGACCAAGCCAATCGCTTTGTGGACGAAGCAGCGCCTTGGACGATTGCTAAGCGACTCAGTGGCAGCGATGATCTGAGCAGTGACTGGGTCGCGCTACAACAGATTTGTTCAGCGGCGTTGCATATGTTCTTTGACTTGACCGTAATGCTGAAACCGGTTCTACCTTCGCTTGCGGAGGGCGTTGAGAAATGGGCAGGAGTGGATTCGTTCGCGTGGCAGGTTCCGGCACTCAACACGGACAATACAACCCGCCTGAACGCGTTCGCCCACCTCATGTCCCGCGTAGATGAAAAGCAACTCGACGAACTCTTCGGCCTCCTCCCAGAAGCAACCGAAAAGGCCACCAAGCCACAGCCCGCATCCAAAGGCGCTTCCGGCGGCAATGCTGCCACGAAGCCCGCCACACAAGGGCTACAAGCCAACGCATCAGAAAAATCAGGCGAATTCATCAGCATCGACGATTTCACAAAAATCGATCTGCGCATCGCCAAAATCGTCAATGCTGAACACGTTGAAGGCGGCGACAAGTTGCTGCGCCTGACACTGGACGTGGGTGAAACTGACGCTTCGGGTCAACCGAAACTACGCCATGTTTTCTCGGGTATCAAGTCCGCCTATGCGCCGGAAAACCTGGTCGGACAAATGACCGTAGTAGTGGCCAATCTGGCCCCGCGCAAAATGAAATTCGGCATGTCTGAAGGCATGGTGCTTGCTGCATCTGACAAAGACGGCAACAATGCGTCGGGGCTGTACATTTTGAATCCGCACGCTGGCGCACAGGCCGGTATGAAAGTCACGTAGAAACATGTTTGCTGCGACGCGCACGGTATTCGAGCAGGACAAATACAAGATATTGAAGGCGAGCTCGCGTGACGCGCCGATCGTGTCCGCGCTCACCAACGGCGACTGGTCGGAGCGGGTCGCGATTTCGAGCCGTAAAAAAGTGGCCAACCCGACGCAGATTGCCGACGATCTGCGGGCAGGCGGTGGTCTGGTGCTCTATCGCAACAAATTGCCAGTCGCGGCGCTGTCCTACGTGCGCGCACGCGACGGCAGCTGGGAGTTACGTCGCCTCGGCGTGACTCGCTCGTTTTCCGGTCGGGGCTTCACTAGCCTGTTGCTCAACACCCTTGAAAAGCTCGCGCATAACGAGGAGGTTCGCGCGATCCGGATTCCGGTCGACACGTATTCGCCGCAATACCGCGCATATTTTGAAAAAATGGGCTTTTCAGTCGATGCGGACCGCACGTTTTCGACGGTTTTCGCGAGCGCATTGCAGCCGATCCGTATGTGTAAGGTCGTCGGCTAGGAGCGTAAAACACGCTTATGCTTACTCTGGCCTTCCGGCCGCGACTCGTTAGCGAGCTCGCCCACTACAACGCTGAAAAATTTCGCGCTGATCTGCTGGCAGGACTGACCGTTGGCATCGTGGCTGTGCCGCTCGCGATGGCTTTCGCGATTGCCAGCGGTGTGACGCCGGAGCAAGGCCTCGTGACCGCAGTCGTCGCGGGCCTCATCATCTCCGCGCTCGGTGGATCGCGGCTATGCATTGGCGGGCCAACCGGCGCGTTCATCGTCGTGCTGTATTCGATCCTCGCCAAATACGGCTGGGCCAATCTGATGATCTGCACGATGATGGCCGGTGTCATGCTCGTGGTGATGGGCGCGATGAAGCTGGGTCGCCTGATTCGCTTCGTTCCCAATTCGGTGATCATCGGATTTACCAATGGCATCGCGGTGCTGATTGCGCTGTCGCAAATCCGGGATTTTTTCGGTTTGTCGATTGCAAAAATGCCGGGAGAATTCTTCGGTATCGTCAAGGCATTGGCGGCTGCCCTACCCAGCGCGCACTTGCCGTCGATCTTGGTTGCGCTGTGCTGTTTTTTGTTCCTGAATCTCTGGCCTGCGCGGCTGTCGCGCTATGTGCCATCGCCGTTTTTGGTGCTCGTGTTCGCTACGCTTTCAACGGTCTTTTTCGATACGGGAATTGCGACGATTGGCTCGAAATTCGGCGAGATTAACGCGGTGATGCCCGCGCCACGCCTGCCCGAATTCACCATCGAGCAGCTTGGCAGCTTGATCCCGCCCGCCCTCACCATCGCGCTGCTGGCGGGGATCGAATCGCTGCTCTGCGCGGTGGTCGCCGACAAGCAAACCAACGATCACGCGGACCCGAATCAGGAGCTGATCGCGCAAGGCATCGCCAACATCGTATCGCCACTGTTTGGCGGACTCGCCGCGACGAGCGCGTTGGCGCGCACCAGCGCTAACATTAAAAACGGTGCGGCGACGCCGGTGGCAGGCTGTGTGCACGCACTGACGGTGCTGTTGGTGTTGCTCGTCGCGAGCCCGCTCGCGAAACACGTGCCACTGCCCGCGCTCGCCGCGATCCTCATGTGGGTCGCGATGAACATGGGCGAATGGCGGGAATTCAAGGCGCTGCGGCAATACACACCGCTGCGCAATGCCACGCTGATCAGCACGTTCTTGTTGACCGTCTTGTTCGACTTGACCATCGCCGTCGAGGTCGGCATGGTGTTCGCCACGCTGTTGCTGATCAAGCGGCTGACCGAGGCGGCGTCTGTGCAGCGCATCAACAACCTCGCAAAAGATCCGGACGCGCCGCCAATGTTTTTGCCGGACGGCGTGATGGCGCTGCGGCTGCGCGGCGCGTTGTTTTTCGGCGTTGTGGATCGTCTGGAAGCGGGCTTTGCCTCGTTGTCTCTTCATGACGCTGGAACGCTCGTCGTGCTCGATTGCCTTGAAGTCATCTACCTTGATTCCACCGCACTGGAGGCGATGCGACGGTTTGGTGATGATTGCCGCAAGTCGGGAATCGATGTCATCATTTTCGGGCTCGGCGAGCAGCCCAGATCGCTGTTCGCGCGGACCGGGGCCGATCACGCTTTCGGTCTCGATCACGTGGTGGAGACGCGGCGGCAGGCGCTGGATTTGGCGATCTGGCGGCGTGTCACGCATCGAAGTCAGCCACAAAATCAGGCGACATAAGCTCAGCGAATTGCGAGCGCGGCGAGGGTCGCAAGCGCCAGCATGGCCCCTCCGCCGATAGGGTGCCAACAACAAATTTCAAGCGCTGACTCACAAAAATATAGTCCGCGCAAATTGCTTGAAAGCCTGCGCTGGGCACACACTTTCGATGTCATGGCGCTGATTAATCAATTCAGATTTCGGCGCAAATCTTCAAAGGAAAATTGCCATGACTGGATTTATTCGTTTCAACGGCGCACCCGCAATCCGCTGGGCGCCTTTTTCTGCCAACGCCCGCACCCACGCCGACTTTGAGCGCGCGTTTGCTGAGGCTTATGGTGAAAAAAGCGACAAAAAAACCACTGCCGAACTGCGCGCTGATGTACTCGAAAACGCAACTGCCTACATCGTTCAATTCGACGTTCCCGGCGTTGCCAAAGAAGACATCACCGTTGATGTCGATGAAAAATCGGTTCGCGTTGAAGCCACCTTCAAGCGCGAAGCCGTTGAAGGCGATGCTGCGGTTCTCAGCGAGCGCGCCGACGGCTCGGTTTCACGCGCCTTCCGCTTGTCGCAGGCAGTGGACGCTGAACTCGCCACCGCACGCCACGAACACGGCGTTCTGACGCTCACGCTGCCGAAGAAAAACGTGGCTGTGCAGAAGCGGTTGCAGATCAACTAATCGACGATGCAGTGGTCACCAGCTTTATGCTGTAATGACCACTGCACAGGGGCTAGCGTCTGATTATCTTTAAAGTCGATTAAAGCAGAATTGGGTCGTTAGCCCCTATTTGAATTCGGTTACAGCGAAAAGCTGATGACAGAATGCATCTTTTTCGCGACTGCGGAAAAGCCCGTTCCGACCGGAGCAGCGCAGTAGTTGTCGGTTCATTTTTTTGCGCCCTCAATGCAGGTGCGTCTTCCCCAGCGCCTTGTCCCCCGCGCCTTCCAGCGCATCAGCGCGAAACAACATCGGCAATTTACTCTCGCGATCGATGTCGGGAAACACGTCCGCCAGTACCGTCACCGATTCCACATTGCATTCCCGCAGAAGATCCTGCATCAACACCGCAACGTCCTGTGCGCGGTCGGTCGGCTGAAGTTCCGCGCGGAAGCCCTCAGCCCCTTTTTCGTCGAACGGGCTCGACAGCGAAAGGCGCACTTCACCGCCGTTTGTCGTGCGGTGCGCAGAGATCACCGCTTCCGGCTCACCCACGCTCCCGCGAAATTTACGGATGGCGTTGGTGGCGAACAGTTGCAGCGACACTTCGCGCTGCGCAGCGCGGCCCTGCATCAGCGCGGCCAGCGGCGAGCGTGGCGGACGCGGCATAGCGAGGAGCGACAAGGTGCCGCCGCCCAGTTGTTTCGCGATGGCCTGCGTGAACGGCATGCCCCATTTGCCGGTGTCGTTCGCGGTGAGCAAATCCACGCCAGGCCCGGCGAGCGCCGTGCCGACGAGAAAACGTAGAAATACACTTTCCTGATTGGCGGGTACCGGCAGCGCGGCTTTTTCTATGGCGACGGGTGTGGCGGCTGCGCTCGCCCACCAGCCCAGAGTCGCGGGCAATTTTTCGAGCGTGAGCGCACTTGCGGGCGCCAAAGCGTTCGACAACACAAAGTTTTCGTTGCCGCGAAGCGCGCCATTGGCCTTCATGAGCGCCGCAATTTCGTCGATATTCGGCAGCGCGCCGGGCACGTTCAAGGGTCCGCTGTTCGCTGCAACGATCACCACGGGAATCGCGAAAACGGTCGCAGGCAACGTCGCATCACCACGGGCGCGACCCGCTTCCACATGGGCGCTGGCGAGTGCTCGCGTGATGTGACGCTGCACCGCGTGCGTAGGCGCGCGAGCGAGCCCGTCAGCGATTTCCGTCACGTCACCGGCAGCGAGCAACGCAGCGAGCCGTCCGCGCAATTCGGTATCTCGCTTTTCCTGAATGACGCCCAGCTCAGCGGCAAGCGACGCCAGTGCCAGATCAATCAGCGGATTGGGTGTCGCGTCGTCGTAAATCGGAAAAGCACGCGGGTCGGGGAGATGAAACTGCATGCCCTAATTGTAGGAGGGGCTCTGCCGCGACCGCACTCACTACCTGCGGCGTTGGGTCGCGGCAGAGCCTGTCCTGAGCCTGTCGAAGCGGCCGCTCCTACAGCGCGGTGAATTCGGCAAGCTTTTCCATCACACGCTTGAGCGACACCTTCAATACCGGGTAATTCGCATTCCGCTCCCTCGTCGCTTCGTTCATGTAAAGCTTGCGATTGAGTTCGATTTGGATACTGTGGCGATTCTCCAGCGGTCGACCAAAGCGCTTGACCAGCTCAACGCCTTTGTACGGATCGTTGATCGCCACGCTCAAACCCTCGGCCCGAAAAGCCTGAGCCAAAAGCGCTGTCATCTCGGGCGAGCAGGTGGTGCCGTCGCGATCACCGAGCACGATATCGGCGAATGGCGTTCCTGTTTTTACCCATGACACCGTTCCAGCGACGGCGGGCATCGAATGGCAGTTGACGTGCACCATCCGGCCATGTGCCGCATGCGCCGCGTCAATGGCGTGAGTGAGGGCCGCCCAGTAGGTTGCATGACAGCGCTCAATCCGCCGCGACACCTCGGGCACAGTCAACTTCCGGGCATAAATCGGCGTATTGTCATCGAGCACGCGCCAGATCAGGCCGATGCCCGATTTAGTCTTCGGCGAATGATCGACCGGATCCGGCCACTCGCCGTCAAGCATGCTGGTATCGATGTCCTCGACACGGCGATTCGGGTCAAGATAGCTACGCGGAAATTCGGCGCAGATCAGCGTTGCGCCTAGCGAGGGAGCGAAGCTGTACAGGTCGTCGACATCGGTGTCTTCGGCCTTGCGCAGATGCTTGAAGTCGCACGCAAAAGCGAAGTCGTCCGGGTAGTGCTGCCCGCTGTGTGGCGAGTCGAAAATAAGCGGGATTGCGGTCGCTCCGGACGCCGGGGACACAACGCGAACGGGGGTGAAATCTTGCATGTCGTGAGAATAGGCGAAAATTGTAGAAAGCGTTTCCTGCTTACACATCACGGTTCACCGCGCACTCACAAAATGAAACTCAGCCACTTTTTCCTCTCCACCACCAAAGAAGCACCCGCCGAAGCGGAAATCGTCTCGCACCAACTCATGATGCGCGCTGGCATGATCAAAAAGCTCGGGGCGGGCATTTACACCTGGATGCCATTGGGCGTTCGCGTGTTGCGCAAAGTTGAAAACATTGTGCGCGAAGAGATGAACGCCGCCGGTGCGGTGGAGCTCTTGATGCCGGTGATTCAGCCGGCCGAGCTGTGGCAGGAATCGGGCCGCTGGGACAAGATGGGCCCGGAGATGATGCGCATCAAGGATCGCCATGATCGCGACTTTATCGTGCAGCCGACGAGCGAGGAAGTGATCACCGACATCGCGCGGCAAGAGCTGCGTTCATGGCGTCAGTTGCCGAAAAATTTCTATCACATTCAGACCAAATTTCGCGACGAACGGCGGCCGCGTTTTGGCGTGATGCGTTCGCGTGAATTCATCATGAAAGACGCGTATTCGTTCGACGTCGACAAAGACGGTTTGATGAAAAGCTACAACGTCATGTACGACGCCTACAGCAAGATTTTCACGCGCCTCGGGCTTGAGTTCCGCGCGGTCAACGCTGACACTGGCAACATCGGCGGTTTCGCGTCGCATGAGTTTCAAGTGCTTGCCGAGAGTGGTGAGGACGTAATTGCCTACGCTCCGGATTCGGATTTTGCGGCGAACCTTGAGATGGCGGAAGGCGTTGCCCCCGCCACGCCGCGAGCCGCGGCCAGCAAGGCGCTAGAGCTGGTTCATACGCCGGGGCAGAAGACGTGCGAAGACGTCGGCACATTTCTGAAATTGCCGCTTGAGAAGCAGCTCAAAGCGATGATGTATGTGAGCGACTCGGGCTTCGTGCTGTGTATGTTGCGCGCCGACCATATGGTCAACGAAATCAAACTCGGCAAAGTGCCTGCGCTCGCAAACTACCGGCCCGCAACGCCGGAAGAAATTGAAGCTCACCTCGGTGTGGAGCCGGGCTACTGCGGGCCGGTGCCGCGTCACGCGTTGAAGGGAAATGCGGCTCATCCCGGCCAAGTGATCGTGGTCGCAGATCGTACGGCGGCAGCAATGGCGGACTTCGTGTGCGGTGCCAATGAATCGGGCTACCACGTCATGGGAGGCAACTGGGGCCGCGACTGCGCTGAGCCGGACGTCGTCGCCGATATTCGTAACGTCGTGGATGGCGATGCGTCGCCGGACGGCAAAGGCGTACTCAAGCTGCGTCGTGGCATCGAAGTGGGCCATGTGTTCGCGTTGGGCCAAGCGTATTCCGCCAAACTCGGCGCGAAATTTCTCGACAAGGATCAAAAAGAGCAGGTCATGGAAATGGGCTGCTACGGCATCGGCATCACCCGCGTGGTGGCTGCTGCGATTGAGCAGAACCATGACGAGAAGGGCATCATTTGGCCGCAGGCGATGGCGCCGTTCGCCGTGGTGATTGCCGCGTTGGGCTATGACCGCAGCGCTGATGTGAAAGCGGCAGCCGATTCGCTCTACGCGTCACTTTCGGCGGCTGGCGTTGATGTTGCGCTGGATGATCGCGGCGAGCGCCCCGGCGTGATGTTCGCCGAACTCGAATTGATTGGCATCCCGCATCGCGTCACCATCGGTGATCGTGGTTTGAAGGAAGGCATGGTCGAATATCAGGCGCGGCGCGACACAGTGGCGACAAAAGTGCCGCTAGCCGAAATCGGCGCGTTTGTGACCAAGGCGTTAGCGTCGTAATTTGTGCGAGTAGCTCTGGCCGCGAATGGCGCTTGCAGCCATCCTTCACGGAACAATCGCTGCCGGCGCCGCTCTTACGCACCATGATCAACTTTGTTCGCTTCTTTGCTGCGTGCAGGCTTTCGCTGGCGCTGACGTTGCTGCTTGGCGTAAATTGCGCTGCTTTTGCTGGCGCGCAGGCCGAAGAAAAACTGTCCGCCAGCGTGCAGACCACGCTGGCGTCAGCCATCGCGGATCGCAGTGCGCAGCGCCTGATCGGCGACCCAAAAGAAGTGCAAGCCTGGCTCGCTGAGATGTCCTCTCGCTTAGCCAAACGCATGCCCGACTCCGAGCAGAGGAACGAATTTTTAGTCACCGTTCAATACGAAGCCAGTCGCGCCGGGCTCGACCCGCAACTGGTGCTGGCCGTGATCAATCACGAAAGCGCATTTCGCAAATACGCCATTTCGTCCGCCTCGGCGCGCGGCTTCATGCAGGTGATGCCGTTCTGGGTGAAGCTCATCGGCACGCCGGAACACAACCTATTTCATTTGCGCACTAACTTGCGTTACGGTTGCGTGATTTTGCGCCACTATCTGGACATTGAAAAAGGCGACGTCGTGCGCGCGCTGGCGCGCTACAACGGCTCTTTGGGACGTTTCGAATATCCGAACACAGTGCTCGGTATGCAAGAGAGTCGATGGAAGTGGTCAGCAGCAAAACCATCGGGCTGATTCGATCTAATCTGATCAGGCCGTTGCGTAACGAACGACGCCCTTGCCCGCGCTCTTTGCCTCATACATTGCTGCGTCGGCACGGCGAATCAAATCAGCCGCCAGATTCGACAACGGCGGGTGCATGGCAACGCCTATCGACGCGCCAACAATCGCCTCACCGCCCGTAAAGCGGCATGGGCGCGACAAGCCGTCAAACACACGCTCGGCAAGCGCGCTTGGCGATCCCGGATGCACGTCTGTGTCCAGCAAAATCACAAATTCATCGCCGCCCAGACGCGCCACAAAATCTGAGCCACGGGCCACTTCACGCAGCCGATCCGCCACCTCAATCAGCACTTCGTCACCCACGGCGTGACCATACAAATCATTGACGCACTTGAAACCATCCAGGTCAATAAACAGCAGCGCAACGGCCTCGCCCGTTCGCTCGGCGCGCGCGAGGGCGTGCGACAGGCGATCCGTCAACACGCGCCGGTTGGCAAGTCCGGTGAGCGTGTCATGCGTTGCGATGTGCAGCAGCTGCTCGGCAGCTTCAACGCGTGCGGATACGTCCTGGACCAACGCCTGAATGGAGGTCACCTTGCCGCTGGCGTCGGTCAAAGCCGAGTTGAACCAGTCACAATAAACGATGTGACCATCGGCATGCTTGAGCTTTGATTCGACGCGATTGCTCGACTCTGCGCCAGAGGTTAATCGGGCAAACGCAGCGACCAGAGATTCGTTTCCGTTAGCGATGGTCGGGACATCGAGCAGCCCCTCACCCGTTAACTTCTTTGGATCAAGACCGAGCATGTTGGATATGCGCGATGAGCAATGCGCAACGCGGAGATTTTCATCAAGCTCGAATACGATGAGTGGACTGTTGTCCATATGGGACGACAGTCGCTCGTTGGCAGCGCGCAGGGCCTCAGACGAGAGCTTCAACTCATGCACCTGCATCGAACAAGACATGATGCCGATCACCTCACCCGTTGCATCGCGCCAGGGCGTGAGCGCCACGGCGAACCAGATACCGTCGCTCATGGCGACCTTTGATCGCCGCTCGTAAGTAACAACTTCGCCGGCTAAAGCGCGCTCAACGTGAGGCTTGAATTGGGCGACGTGATCGGGGCCGTATAGCGCATACAGTGACTGGCCCAGCAATGCCTCAGGCGTGGTGGCAAATGACTTCGCGAAGGCGGCATTAACGTATTGAAGGCACAGGTCACGTCCGACCAGCGACACACTGGCACCAATCGAGCGATCCAGCGCATGCACCAGTATTTCCTGGGGCACCCGATGAGCGATGGATAGCAGCTGCGCGGGCTCGGTGAGTTCGCGTGGTGGGCTCATACATCACGCGGCATTGAGCGCGGCGCACGATGAATTCTGCGTTTCGCAAACTTGTACCGTGCATTAGGTCTGACCATACAATCTATTTTCCAGACTTTTCCCATAACGAGCAAGCGATGGCACACAACTATTCTGCGAAACGCAACCTGGATAAAAAGCGGTTCGCAGCCTGGGACAAGCGCAACGACGCGGAATTCAAGCGATTCGGACTCACCCGTGATCATGTAAGGACGGCGCAGTCGGGACTGCAGGGCTATATCGTGATGCCCGGCGACCCTGACTACAACACGGATCGAGCGCTGTTCAATCCGGTGTTCGATGCCTACCCGTCGATGATTGTGTATTGCGTGGTTGAGAGCGACGTGGCCATTGCACTGCAACTTGCCAAACGGGGCACAGCCCCGTTCACAGTACGCTCCGGCGGGCATTGCACGGCGGGGTTTTCTGCGGGTGCGGGCGTGCTGATCGATGTGAGTAAATTAAGCGGTGTCTACATTCACCCTCAGATGCCTGCGGCCACTGTGGGATGCGGTTGCACTTTCGGCAACTTTCGCGCTGCGCTGGCCCCGTACGGCCTTCATGTGCCGGGCGGTGAATGCGACGACGTCCGCATCGGCGGCTATGTGCAGGGCGGCGGCTATGGCTTTACATCCGTCACCTATGGGATGAATTGCGACAACGTGGAATCGATGCGCGTAATGCTTGCCGATGGCAGCATCGTGACGGCGACAGCGCGACAAAACGCTGATCTATGGTGGGCGATGCGGGGCGGCACGGGTGGCAATTTTGGGGTGTTGCTGAGCGTGACCTATCGATTGCGTCCGCTCGGCAACGTCTTCGGCTGGGCGATCATCTGGCCGCTCAGCAACGAGCAGGAAATCGAAAACGCCACGGCAGCACTCATGCTGATGCAACAGCTGTACATGCGCACCGCTGCGTCACCCAATCTCAACATTCAGGTGTCGCTCTGTCATCAGCCAGGTATCGTGGGCGGGCTGCCGCTGCCGCCCGCACCAATGTATCCCTATCTCATGGTGCGTGGCATCTGGGTTGGCAATGCTGACGACGGTACAGCAGCGATTGCGCCGCTGGCAGCGAGCCCCGGTGCAGTCGTTCAATGGACCGACGAGACTGACTTCGATACCTTGAACACATCGCTGCTGAACACGCCGTACGGTATGCCCTGCTTCGCGGCGGATGCGGCGATGCCGTTCGAAGATAAAGCCTCGCGAATTGTGTCGCGGGATTGGACTGATGCCGAGTGGCGATCACTGCTCGATTACTTCGTGACGACGCCGAATCCGTTCTCGTATTTCTACATGGAGTTCTACGGTGGCGCGATTAACGCGTACCCGGAGTGGGGAAGCGCATTCGTGCATCGCGATGCGGTGTTCAACGCCGTGCTCGATGTCTTCTGGTGGCAGCAATCAGATCGCGCCGCATCGCAGGCATTTCTGGTCGGCTGGATGGACTTGATGGAGCCGCTATACAACGGTCATGTCTACCAAAATTATCCGCGCCTTGACGATGCCAATTACGCTCACAAGTATTGGGGCGATGCTCAGGCGACACTGTGGGCAGTAAAGCAAAAATACGACCCGGGCAATGTGTTTACATTCGCGCAAGCCGTTATTCCAGTTCAGTCGCAGGACGGCGCTATCTGCGAGCCGCCAAAGGAATTGCAAATGGCGCTGGCTCAGCCTGTCGTTGTTGATGTGAAGGTGAAGCTCTAAGCGGTGACATTAAAGGGACGGCCTTGACATCGGGTACAGCCTACGTCGGGCGCTTTGCGCCGTCTCCAACGGGGCCGCTGCATTTCGGCTCGCTGGTTGCCGCGGTAGCCAGCTACGCCGATGCGCGTGCGGTTGGCGGGCGGTGGTTGCTAAGGATTGAAGATGTCGATGCACCGCGCTGCACAAAGGCCGCCGAGACGGCCATTGTGCGTCAGCTTTCCGCGTACGGATTTGAAGCGGATCAGGCAATCGTTCGCCAAAGCGCACGCGGTGACCACTACGAGGCTGCACTTGAAGAGCTGAAAGGTGCCGGGAGACTATTCGCCTGTAACTGCTCGCGAAAAATGCTCGCACTCGCGCCACGCAACGCCGTATCCGAGGTCATTTATCCGGGGCGATGCCGCGACCTGCGGCTGACCGACGCTGAACCCGCGACAGCACTGCGACTGTGCGTTCACGACGACGCAAATGCACAGGTAATTTTTAATGATCGAACCCTTGGCGAGCTTTCACAAAACGTGGCAATAGAGGTCGGCGATTTCATTTTGCGACGGGCCGACGGCCTCTACGCCTATCAACTGGCGGTCGTGGTCGACGACGCGGCACAAGGCGTCACCACTGTGGTTCGCGGCGAAGACTTGTTGATGAATACGCCACGTCAAATTTATCTGCAACGTTGCCTCAGCTACGCAACGCCTGGCTACCTGCATGTGCCATTGGTTAGAAACGATGCCAGTGAAAAGCTATCCAAACAAACGCGCGCCCAGCCTATTGCAGAAGATAGCGTGATCGCCACACTTGACGCGGCCTGGGCGTTTTTGCATCAGCCCGCGCTTGGCAATTTCACATCTGTAGCCCAATTCTGGAAAAGAGCAGCAGAACTCTGGAATCCAGCCCTCATGCGGTCAACAGGCGCTGCTAGTCGCGGCAACCTGGAGTAGCGACAGCACAAAATCTATAATCGAAAGTTACCCGGAAAAAAGAAAGCAGTTCTTATGACCACTCTAGTTGTGGTGCGCAAAGGCAACATGGCTGCGATTGCAGCCGATTCACTCACTACGTTTGGTGATACGCGTCTGTCCGATAGTTTTGATGCGTCGTCGGACAAGATGGTGCGCTATGGTGACACGGTCATCGCCTTGTGCGGCAGCGCGGCGCATCAGCTGGTTTATGAAAATCTGCTGTCGACGGCAAAAGATCTGAACTTCAACAGCAAGTCCGAAATCTTCGAGACATTTCGCAAGCTGCACGCAATTCTCAAGGATCAGCATTACCTCAATCCAAAGGAGGAAGATGAGGACGCGTACGAGAGCACGCACATCACCGCACTGATCGCCAATCCAACGGGAATTTACGGCATCTATTCGATGCGCGAAGTATTCGAATTTAAACGTTTCTGGGCTGCGGGATCGGGACGTGAATATGCATTGGGGGCGATGAACGCGCTGTACGATCAGCTCGATTCGACCGAGGCGATTGCGCGGATCGGGGTTGAGGCGGGTGCCACGTTTGACAAGAATTCATCGTTGCCGCTGCAAGTGGTCACGATCGCGATGAAGCCGCTCGTGGCAACGGCCTAGCGGTCGAAACTTTCCGCACGAATATGGACAAGGTCTCCGCTGGCTACGATCAACTTATGCGCTTCTGGCTAGACACGGCCCCTGCTCGCGGCGTCGTCGTGCGCCTTGAGGAAAGCCTGACGCAAGCCATGCAGCACCACGACTATCCTGAAGCCGTGGTCGCTTTGTTGCGGCAACTGGCCGGTGCAGCAGCGTTGTTGGCGAGCAATCTCAAACAAAGCGCCCAAGTCATTTTGCAAGCTCAGGGCACAGGCGACGTGCCGCTGCTCTGCGTCGAAGCCACGGACGCGCTTACCTTTCGGCTCTACGCCAGTGTGCGCGAAGGCGCAATTTTGACGAGCGATGCATCGTTAGAGGCGATGGTCGGCCCCGACGGAAACGGTCGTTTTGTGCTGACGATTGCGCCGACTGAAGGGCAACCGTACCAGGGCATCGTTGCGCTTTCCCGGAAAAACGAAGACGGCGAGACGATCAATGGCAGCGTTGCCCACTTGCTCGAGGATTACTTGAGCAATTCGCAACAAACCGACACACGCATGTGGTTGCGGCAAGATGGCGATGTGATGGAGGCGATGTTGTTGGAGCGTCTGCCGGACAGCGCGGACGACGCGACACCCGCATGGGATGCCGTCGTGGCGCAGGCGGATCAAACGTTTTCCGAACACTTTATGCCATTTCCCTACAGCGAATGGTTGCAGTTTACGTTCGCCCAACACACCGTACGAGTCAGCCCGGCGCAAGCCGTGAAGTTCTCGTGCTCTTGCAGCATGGAGCGCGTTCTGAATGCTCTGAAACTCGTTGGTGAAGCGGAGTTACAACCATTGATCGAAGATGAGGGAAAGATCGCCACCCGTTGTGAGTTTTGCGGCAAAGCGTACGAAGTCAGTGCGGCGTCTTTCGCCGAGCTTTTTCGTCGCAACGACGCCCTGCATCCACCCGGCTCGCAACTATTGCAATAGATTTCAATGGTGCCGCTTAAGTCCGAAACGACTGTTGTTCGCATCGACAAGTGGCTCTGGGCTGCCCGTTTCTACAAGACGCGCTCGCTTGCTACTGACGCGATTGATGCGGGACACGTTCGCCGAGCATCAGTGGGCTCTGTATCCGGTGAACGTGTGAAACCCGCGCACACTGTGCGTGTCGGTGAGACCTATGCCGTACAGCGCGGCGACATGATGCAGCAGGTGTTGGTCACCGCGATCTCTGAGCGACGGGGATCAGCTGGCGACGCGGCGCTGCTGTACCGTGAAACCGAGGCGAGCATCGCAGCGCGGCTTGAGCAGCAGGCGCTCCATGCCGCCGCCGATGCAGCGATGGGTGGGCACGGCGCCCCACAATTTCGTGGTCGACCGACCAAGCAGGACAGGCGCAAACTGGCAGACATGTTCGCTAAAAACTACGCACACCAATCCCATCACGGCTCGCCGGACGGCAACGAATGACACTGAAATTCACTGGTGAACGCTTCCTGCCCGAGTGCGCCGGCGAGATGATTTACGAACACTGGCATCGCTATTTGATCGCTCGCAACTACGTCGTCGGCAAACGGGTACTTGATATGGCCAGCGGAGAGGGCTACGGCTCGCACCTGCTTTCAAAGTCGGCTATCAGCGTTGTTGGTGCTGACATTTCAGCCGACGCAGTGGCGCATGCCAACACCCGTTATGTGAACAAAAATCTGCGCTACGTCGCAGCCAATTGCACACAAATACCGGAACCCGACGCCAGCTTCGACGTCATCGTTTCATTCGAAACGATTGAACACATGACCGAGCACGAAGCATTTTTGCGCGAAGTAGAACGCCTGCTCGCGCCGGGTGGCACGTTCATCATCTCCTCGCCCAACCGGCCAGAATATAGCGATAAAACAGGCTACAAAAACGAGTTCCACGTCAAGGAACTGGATCGCGCCGAGCTGAAGGCGCTGCTCACTCCACACTTTCCGGAGCAAACGTGGTTCGCTCAACGAGCGGCGTTTCATTCGATGGTGTGGCCACTCGAAACAGCGGCTACCAGCGCTGACGCTCTGAGTGCGGAAGGCGACACGGCTTACCCTGAACCGCTTTATTTCATCGTCTTTTGCGCACACAACGCCGACCGCCTTCAAAACGTCAAGCGGGAACTTAGCCTGGTCACCGACCGCGAACAATCGGTTTATGCCGAATGGTCGAGAACCTATCGCGAGAACGCGATGTTGCATGCGGAAATTGCGGCGCTGAAGTCGGTGCCTGCGCTTGGCGCATCTGTGCCCGCACCGATCGGGGCTGTCGCGGCGGACGAGCTTGTTGCTGCGGTCAAAGAACCCTGGCTAGTGCGCGCTGCACGTGCGCTCAGCGGCGCACGTTAGTTACTCATGACGACAAAATTATCTGCGGCTTTGGCTGCCTTTGCAGAAGCCGGATTGCCGCGCCTGTTCTTCGTGACGCACGGCTGGGGCGGCGGCGTTGAGCAACAGGTAAGGTCGTTGGCGGCCGAGCTTTCTAACCGAGCGCGCGTAGCGATACTTCGCCCATGCGACGGCCGGAGCGTAGAGATCACCCTGCCGTCCGGTGAGGCCTTTCGCATCGGAACCAGCGATTGGACGATGTGGGTGGACGCGTTGAGTGCGCTCAAGTTCGAGCGCATGCACTTGCATCACGTACACGGCTTTCCACGACATATTCTGGATTTGGATCAAGCGCTCGGTGTGCCGCTCGACTGCTCGCTACACGATTACGCAAGCCTCTGTCCGCAATATCAACTGGTCGACGTGGACGGTCGCTACTGCGGTGAGCCCAATGAAGCGGGTTGCAATCTCTGCATTCAGGGGCGTCCCCATGAGTGGGCACTCAGCATCGAAGCGTGGCGTGCAGCATGGGCGGCAACGCTGGGTCGTGCCGCCATCGTACTCGCCCCGAGCCAAAGTGTTGCCGACAGAGTTCATCGCTACCTTCCCGATCTGACCATTCAAGTGTCGCCACATGCTGAGCCACAACCGAGGTTTCCACATGTCGTCAAGGTGGCATTGCTTGGCGCGCTGTCAAAATCAAAGGGGCTTTCTGTTGCCCTAGCAGTCGCTAACTTCGCGGAGCATGCGCAGTCGCCCGTCGTCGTTCGTTTGATCGGACACGCGGCAGAACCGCTCCCCAAAAACATGACGACAACCGGGTCATACGAAACCGCAGAGCTGCCGCGTCTCATTGCGACGGAGCGGCCTGATGTGCTCTGGCTACCGTCACAAGTGCCAGAGACTTTTTCGTTCACATTGTCGACCGCGATTGCGTCGGGACTTCCCATTGTCGCCTCTGATTTCGGTGCTTTTCCCGAGCGCTTGAGCGGCGTTGCTCAGGCCTCGTTGTTACCGTTCGATTCGCTGCCTGCGATGTGGCACGACGCGCTGCTGCGAGCAGGCAAGGGGTCTGCGGCCGATCTGTCGACAACGCCTGATCCGAGCAATCAGGCGCAAGTTGTGTCCTATGCCCCCGCGTTGCCTACATCGGTTGGCCCGTCGAACGCGGCTCCATTGGCAATGCTCGCCACGCGTAGCCAATGGGTGTTGTCACCGATTGCGGAAGCGCAGCGCCCGCTCATTGATGTATTTCGCGTCGGCGTGCACGGTGGTCATCGACCCTCGATCAATGTCATCGAGCGGCGACTTGCCGCACTACCGGAGGGTGAGCCCGAGATCGTAGGCCGCAGCGTTTACGAGGCCGCTGCCGTAGCGCATTCGCAATCGCTGGCTACAAACCTCCAGCGCCTGAGCGAAACACAAAACGCGCTTGCCGATTTGCAGGAAGAGCACTTGGCGGCGGGCCGTCGCTGGCGTAGCGCGATGGACGAGGCCGATGACCGCGCAGCCGCTGCGCGTGATCACATCGCTCACCTCGAGGGCATACAGGCTGAACTTCAAAGCCACAACGCCGAGCTTCACGCCAAGCTGTCCGAAGTTTGGGGCAGCACCTCATGGCGCTTGACGCGACCGCTCCGGGGTGTCGTGAACAGAGCGCGACGCTTGCGCCACGCGCTTGGCGTCGCAGCCAGGCTCGCGCGCCGCTCGCCTGCTCTCGTGCGCGGCGGCATGGCGCGCTATCGTCGCGGCGGCTTGCGCAGTGTGCGTGATCGTGTTGCACTTGAATTCAGACCGCCGGAACCGGTTGTATCGATCACGCTGCCAAGCACGGAAGCAGCCGTGATCCAGGCGTTGACTCTGCCCACCTCGGCGGCGTCGCCCATGGTGTCCATCGTTATTCCGGTGTATGGCCAGCATCCGACGACCTTCGCTTGCCTCAAGAGCATCGCCGCTGAACCGCCACGCGATAGCTTTGAAGTCGTCGTCATGGACGACTGCTCGCCCGAACCGGCGGCGACTGCGCTCGCGTCCGTGCTGGGCGTGCGTATCGTCAGGAACGCCACAAATCTCGGCTTCATCGGTAACGTCAACGCTGGCGCGCAGGCCGCACGCGGAGAGTGGCTGATTATTCTCAACAATGACACGCTGCTCCGACCCAATGCAATCAATGCGATGCTCGATACCTTTCAGCAGCAGGTCAACGTCGGTCTGGTGGGCGCAAAGTTGCTCAACGCTGATGGCACAGTGCAAGAAGCCGGTGGCATCGTCTGGCGCGATGGCAGCGCCTGGAACTGGGGGCGTGGACAGAACCGCGAAGATCCTCGATTCAATTTCGTACGCGACGCTGACTTTTGCTCCGGTGCAGCGCTCGCCATTCGCCGCGATCTGTTCCTCGACATGGGTGGCTTCGACACGCATTACACACCCGCCTACTATGAAGACACTGATCTCGCGTTTCGGATTCGCGCGCGCGGTTTGCGAGTGCTTTACCAGCCCGCAGCAGAAGTCTTCCACCTCGAAGGCGTGAGCCACGGTCGGGACGAAAAGAGCGGCGTCAAGGCCTATCAGGTAACGAACGCGAAGAAGTTTTTCGAGCGCTGGCAAGCGACGCTGGCAACGCATCGCGAGAATGCCGTTGAGCCCGAGCTCGAAGCGCATCGATCAAGCGTCAGCAATATCCTGATCGTCGAAGCCTGCATGATCACGCCGGATCAGGACGCCGGTTCCGTGCGCTTGCTCAACATGCTGAAAATGCTCAAGCGAGAGGGTCACCATGTGAGTTTTGTTGCCGACAATCTGGAATACCAGCACAAGTACATCTCGCTATTGGAGCAGCTGGGTGTGGAGATGTTGCACGGCGCGTTCGCTGGCAGTGTCCGCAAGGTCTTGCAAACGCGTGGCAAATCGCTCGACACGATCATGTTTTGCCGTCACTACATCGCCTCACGCTACGTGGATCAGGTGCGTGCATTTGCGCCTCATGCGCGAATTATTTTCGACACCATTGATTTGCATTTTGTGCGCGAAGAGCGCGAGGCAGCGTTGCGCAACGATGCAGCCATGTTCCGCGCGGCGGCGGTCACGCGCGCGAAAGAGCTCGAGGTCATGAAGCACTCTGATTTGACGCTCGTTGTGTCCGAATTCGAACAGGCCCTGCTCGCCGAAGTTCTGCCAACGGCCAAGGTCGACATCATTTCCCTGATCAATGACGAGGCTCCGGCACCACAGCCTTTTGCTGAACGCAAAGGCATTCTCTTCATCGGTGGTTTCCGTCATCCACCCAACGTGGATGGGGTTACCTGGTACATCACCGAAGTGCTGCCGCATGTGCGCGAGACGCTGCCTGACGTCATCACGACCATCGTTGGAAGCAACATGCCCACGTCGCTCAAAGCCCTCGCCTGCGCAGGTGTGGACATCAAGGGGTTTGTCGAGAACACCGAACCGCTTCTGCTCAATGCCCGCGTGTCGATCGCGCCTTTGCGCTTCGGTGCGGGCATCAAAGGCAAGATTAACGAGGCAATGAAATTCGGCATTCCGGTCGTCGCTACGGCTTGCGCCGTTGAGGGCATGCATCTGGTGCCAGACGAGGACGTACTGGTCAGCGATGATCCAAAAGCGTTTGCACAGGCCATTGTGCGCGCCTACACGGATGCAGCACTTTGGGAAAAGCTGTCGCACGGCGGTTTACAGAACGTGCACCGCCATTTCTCGATGGATGCCGCGCTTCCAGCTGTGCGGCGCGTTTTTGCCAAGCCCTAAACGCGCCAAACCCGCCGAAACTAGCTCAACACAACTTCGCCGTAATCCACGCGATTGCCAGATCAACCTGTTGGTAGCCCAAAAAAACAACAGCCATCGCGACACCTGCCACAACCCACAGCGTTGCGCGTAACGCTAACCCGCGCTTCGACATCGCAGCGCCGGAAGTCTCATCGCGCGGAGTTGGCGGTACATTTGACATATCGCGATTTTACGATTGCGCCGCTTTCTTCTCTGTTACTGGCAACGCGAAACAGGCACTGATGTTCAAGATTGACTACTACGCGTACGAATACCGCAACTGGCGCTGGCAGGTGCCGGAGCTGTTCAATATCGCCACCGTCTGCGTGCATCGTTGGGCGGAAGATGACGAGGTGGCGTCTAAGCTCGCCATTCGCTGGGAAGATGAGGACGGCAGTACCGACTCAGTGACCTACGCGCAGCTAAGCGAGTTGACACACCGCTTTGCGCATGGATTGCGCTCGCTGGGGGTCAAACCAGGCGACCGGGTAGCGGTTTGCCTGCCACAACGGATCGAAACAGCCGTGTCGCTGCTCGCTACGCTTCAGATCGGCGCGGTCGCGGTGCCGCTGACCGTATTGTTCGGACCAGAAGCGCTGGCTTATCGACTCACGCACGCCAACTGCACGGTCGCGATTTGTGACGACGCATCGCTTGCCAATGTACTGGCCGTGCGCTCCGAACTGCCCGGCTTGCGGCATGTGATCGCATGCGCCAGCGCCAGCCATCCCGATGCGCTATCGTGGAACGAACTCTGCGCCAATGGCTCGCCCGAAACCGCAATCGCTGCGACATTGGCGAACGACGCCGCGCTCATCATCTACACCAGCGGCACCACCGGCCCCCCCAAAGGCGCGCTGATTCCGCATCGAGCCATGTTGGGTAATCTTTCCGGTTTCACCTATTCGCATAATCAATTCCCGCAACCGGATGATGTGTTCTGGTCGCCCGCTGATTGGGCGTGGACGGGCGGGCTGTGGGATGCGCTGCTACCCACGCTTTATTACGGACAGACCCTCATTGGCTATCGCGGACGCTTCGACCCGGAAAAAGCCTTCTCTCTGATGGAGCGCTACTGCGTCACCTGCACGTTCCTGTTTCCCACTGCGCTCAAGATGATGATGAAGGCCGTTCCGTGGCCACAACAGCGCTACGACTTGTATCTGCGCTCGATCATGAGCGCGGGCGAGAGCGTCGGCACGGCGGTGTTTCAGTGGGTTGAACGTGCCCTCGGCGTGACGTTGAACGAAATGTTTGGGCAGACTGAGCTCAACTATGTCGTTGGCAATTCATCTTCGCTGTGGCCCGCCAAGCCGGGCAGCATGGGACGCGCCTATCCGGGCCATCAGATCGCTGTGGTTGATGGTCATGGAAAGCCGGTTGCGATGGGCGAAACAGGCGACGTCGCCGTCAACCGTCGCGACGTTCACGGCGATCTCGATCCCATCTTTTTCTTAGGCTACCTTGGGAACGAAAACGGTACGCGCGAAAAATACGACGGCGACTGGTGCCGCACCGGCGACATGGCACGCATGGATGTTGACGGCTATCTCTGGTACGAAGGCCGCAGCGACGACGTGATCAAAAGCGCGGGCTATCGCATCGGCCCAGCCGAGGTTGAGAGCTGCCTGATCCAGCATCCAGCGGTGGCGCTGGCCGCAGTCATCGGCAAACCGGACGAAGAGCGCGGCTCCATCGTGAAGGCTTTCATCGTGCTCGGGCCGGGCTACACCGCCAGCAGCAAACTCGAAGCCGAGTTGGCCAAGCATGTTCGCGGTCGCCTTGCCCCCTATGAATACCCAAAAGAGTTTGAATTTGTCGACGAACTTCCAATGACGACGACAGGGAAGATTCAGCGCAAGGTATTGCGGGACAGGGAGATCGCGATGGCGAGCTCCCATTCAAATGAGAAGTCATCGCGATGTTAGTCGCCGATCTGCTCAAAAAAGAAAATAACAATCTCGATTTACTGCGACTAGTTGCTGCTTTAGCCGTAATTTACGGGCACGCCTACGCAATAACGCCGCAAGCACCTTATATCGATTTTGTGGGTAGTCACGTTGTTGGCGAATACAGTGGCTCAATCGCTGTCAAGTTCTTTTTTTTGTTGAGTGGGCTTGTCGTTGCCAACAGCCTCATGCGCAGCCCTAGCCTAGTAAACTTTGGCGGGGCGCGGGTAACGCGGCTGCTTCCAGCACTTCTGGTTTGTCTTGCTGTCACGACGTTTGTAGTTGCACCGCTGTTGTCAACACTGTCGTTTGCGGAATATTTTTCGGATCATTTGCCGTATTCGTACTTTTGGCAGGGTCTTATGTTTCGACCCGAATGGGCGCTACCTGGCTTATTCACCACTAACCCGACGACTGCCGTGAACGGTTCGTTGTGGACATTGCCCGCTGAGGCCAAGTGCTATCTGATGCTATTTGCGCTGGCGGCATTGCAAGCGCTTCGGAATCACATCGTTGGATCGCTGATAACAGCTGGCGTGATGGTCTTTCTAACGCTGATTTTCAATGGCGTCGTGCCAGGATTTGGCGCGCCACACTCAGAGTCAACGCTGCTTCACGTGTACTTCCTCGCGGGCGTTCTTCTATGTTTGTTTGGGCACTTCATCGAAATTTCAAAATGGACGGTTTTGGGGTTAATAGCGATCATCTCTCTTTCAAAAGAGACAAGTATTCTTCCGACGCTGCAAATTGTGCTGTTGGTGGTTGCCGCATTGTGGCTGTCCACAACAAAAGCGGTGAGGGCGATTCGGTTACCCGGCGACTATTCATACGGCGTGTATCTCTACGGATTCTTCATTCAGCAATGTGTCAAAGCAGCGTTTCCAGCACTCGACTTGCGATGGCATCAATTCATTTGCATGCTCATTGCGCTGGCCTGCGGCGCGGCATCTTGGCACCTGCTGGAGCGTCCCATGATGGCCCACTGGAAGCGGAAGGCAAAGGACAGCGGCTGGATTACACGTTGACTAAATTGACCGAAGTGGTCGTGGGTTATCACACGCACCTGTCAGAGCATTGAAGCAGCCTTTCACTGCGCGCGGTTGGCTAAACTGGTCTTGCGAGCGCAGACAATTTTCACCAGTTCATTCTGCCGAAATCATCGGCGAATACAAAAAGCTGGAGTCAAGTGTCGAACAATCTCCGAAGGTCTGCTCTGATCGACGGATAACACCGCAAACATCTGCGTTGGTGTGATGCGCCCCGCATCGATTTCTTGCTCATCGCGCGCATGCACGGCATCAATGAACTGTCGATCCGTTTCCGAACACACATCAAAGTTCGGTCCGAAGCTGCGATCAACAAAAGGCGCAATCACATTGGCAAACGGAACGAACAGGTCAAAGTGAAAGCGCTCAACCAGCAGCGGCAAGATATCCTGCGCCCGAATCCCCTCGAAGCCTTCCGTCGCGCAATCCCAGTTGACGAATGCGTCCTCTTGCCGTTTTAGCTGGCGGTTGTAGCGGTAGCGAGGCTCCAGTAGTGGCCAGAATTCTTCGACAATCGTAAGGGCTTCTGGCCAGCGTTGATGCCCGTTGCGACCGATCATATCGGCAGTAATTAGTACCCCGTTAGTCGGCCTTATGGCTGTGGATATTGCGTCGAACAGTGCCTCAAGATTCATGACGTGATGCAGCGATTGATTGGCCATCACAGCGTGATAATTTCCGTCGGGATTCCAATGGTTGAAGTCCGCCTGAACCGGTACTACATGCTCGGTAAGAGATTCGCTCTCGGCCAGTTCACGTCCCCGGGCAAGCATAACGGGATTGAGCTCAAGGCATTCGATGACGAACTGATGGTGCCCTCGCTCACGCAGTGCTTTGGCAACGCGAATCTCAGTGTCGCAATTGCCTGCGCCAACGCTGACAAAACGGCTAACTGCGCCATCAACCGCCATGCATTTCACCAATTGCTGAACGAAGAAATCGTCAGGGTGCGAAAAGCCGAACGCTTCTATTTTCGGGCGAAGATAGGTGTTCGACCAATAGTGAAAGATCGCAGGCAAATCATGAACAACTTCATCGTGCTCGAAGGTGGCAAGCTCGGAGGCGATGCGCGACTCATAGCTCACCGGCTGGGGGCCAGAGACCACAAGGGGGGCAAGCTGAGATCGAACGACTTTCCGAATCAAATAAGCTGGCCTGCGTTTGCTCTCCAGAAAAGTACGTCCTAGGTATTCACCGATCATCCCGATACCGATGAGTTGCAACCCACCCAGCAGCAGCACACCCACCAACACCGATGCGTAACCCGGGATATCGACGCCCCAGACAATCGTGCGCACTGCGATCCAGCCGCCCCAGCCGACCGCTGCGAGCGCAACGAACGAGCCGAGATAGGTCCAGATCTTGAGCGGTGAAATCGAGAAGCTGAAAATGCCTTCGAGCGCGAAATTCCATAGCTTCCACGCGTTGAATTTCGAGCTGCCCGCAGCGCGCGCGTCGCGGCGATAGTCAATTGTGGTCGTTTTGAAGCCGACCCAGGCGAACAGTCCCTTCATGAAGCGACGACCCTCGGGCAGCGTGTTTAACGCTTCCACCACGACGCGATCCATCAATCGAAAATCACCGACATCAGCGGGTATTTCTACATCAGCAACAGCATTGTGAATACGGTAGAACGATTGTGCCGTGAAGCGTTTTGCCACCGAGTCTGACGAGCGATCCGAGCGCCGCGCTAGCACGACCTCGAAGCCCTCTTCCCACTTGGCGAGCAAGTCCTTGATCGCCTCGGGTGGGTCCTGCAAGTCGGCGTCCATGGGGATCACCGCGTCGCCTGTGGCGATGAAGAGACCCGCTGACAATGCGGCCTCTTTGCCGAAGTTGCGACTAAGATCAACGACCACCAAATGCAGGCGCAAGGTGCTGGCCTCGGTGAGCAGTGCGAGGGTCTGATCGGTGCTGCCGTCGTTGACACAGACGATCTCGAAATCGTATTGCTCAAACGTTGGCAGCACGGCGTCCAGCCGTGCGAAAAGCACGGCAACCGCATCGCCTTCGTTGTACATTGGGATAACCAACGAAACACGTTTGCGCGAGCTGGCGATGGGGTCGATCATGGGCACATGCATACTAAAAACGTCTGTTCCGATTGTCGCACGCAGCAAACATTGAGAAAGCAGGAAACGCCCCTGATGACTCAGCCACTAATCGTGGTGCTTGTTCATCAGGGTGAAAGACATCCCTGCGCACATCCACGCTAAAGCGCCGCCACCGCCCCCGCATCCGCCCCGGCGATCACCCACTGCGCAAACTCATCGCGCAACCGCTCACTCTCGTTCACCGCCGTTTGCCACGCCGTAACGCGCGCCGAAAAGTCACGCCCATAGCGCGCGAAATCCGAGCGATCCGGCAGCTTGTGATTGGGCAGCGTCGCGATCCAGTCCGGGCGCGGCGCGAGCACGATGACGTCATCGAGAAAATGCGTTGCGCGATGTCGCCATTTGAGCGATTTATCGAGCCAGCCGGGCACCACTGCGCGCTGAAAATGCGGATACAAAACCAGCTGCGGTGACGCTGAATTGACGTCGGCGGTGGCGGGCACATCATGCTGACGATAGTCAAGATGCAGGTGATAGTCGGTGATGCCGCCGTCCCAATACGCACCGCGCGCCGCGCCGGGAATATCGTGCACGGCGTTGAGCATAAAAGGGATCGAACAGGACGCTTGCAGCACCGGAGCAAAGTTAATGGCCGAGAGCGCATAGCGGCGAGTCCGATAGTCGTTTGTCGCGAAAGGAAGTGCTGCGGTATTAGAAGAAAAAACAGCCCGCTCAAGCCATGCGCCCATCGCCTTTCTGGAGACAAAATTACTCAGGAAAGCGCCGCCGTACCCAAGCGGTGTGCGCGCCCGATGATCGCGTCCCAGCACATGGCGCCCGCGCGACGCGATGACATGCAGGCGATAGCGCGCGTGCCCGAGCACCTGCCCCAGGCGCGCCGCAAACATGTCACGGATGTTCTCGGCAAAGCGGTCGCTGAGCACGTCACGCGGCGGCAGTTTTCGACCCTCAGGAAAATCAAAATCCTGCCGGATATAGGACGTTTCAAGCTCGGCCAACGCGGCGACCGGATGGTCGAGCATCGCGGTCGCCATGCGCCATGCGCCAATCGATGCGCCAATCAAGTCAATTGGCTGGCTCGACTGCGGCAACCATTCGCCAAACAGGAATCGATCCAGCGGCAACAGCGTCAAACCCTTGGGGCCGCCCGCTGCAGCCGGGATTGCGCGAATGTCAGCGGGCGATACGCCACGCTCGCGAATGCGAGCCAAAGCGCGCGGCCCGGCATAAATCTGTAGCGCTTTCATCGCGTCACGCAATTCAGCATGGGAGAACAGCTAACGGCTGAAACGCTTATTTTACGCGGGCTAGCCGTAAATTTATTCATAAGTCGACTTCTGTCGCAAATGAAAGGAAGCCCCCATTCAGCGGTGCTTTCGTGCAAAAGCTAACAGTGCGAGGCGCTTGGGACATTCGCGCCGCCAGTAATTTCAGTATATCGCAATAAAACTGATGGCATGTACAGTAGTAACATCTACTAATGCTTCGTGCTCTCTACGTAGACTTTAACAGCTACTTCGCCTCCGTCGAGCAACAGCTGCGCCCAGAATTGCGCGGGCGTCCGGTCGCCGTGGTGCCGATGATTGCGGACACAACATGCGCGATAGCAGCGAGCGTTGAGGCCAAGCGCTTTGGCGTAAAAACGCTGACCAACGTGGCCGACGCCCGGCGCTTGTGCCCGGAGATTGTGTTTGTCGAATCGCGGCCCGCGGTGTATGTGGAGTTTCATCAGCGCGCGAAAGTGGTGGTGGAATCAGTCGCGCCGATTGCATCGGTCAATTCGATTGACGAGATGTGGATTGCACTAACCGGGCGGGATCAGCCGCGTCCTGCCGCCGAGAAACTCGCCCTCGAAATCAAGTACCGCCTGCAAAATCAGCTCGGCGAATGCATCACCTCGTCCATCGGCATCGCGCCGAATCCGTTTCTCGCCAAAACCGCCAGCGACATGGTGAAGCCAGATGGCCTTGTGGTGATTGAGCTTGCCGATTTGCCGAACGCATTGATGAATTTGCAGCTCAATCATTTCGTCGGCATTGGCCGAAAAATGCTGGAGCGCCTGCACGATCACGGCATCAAAACGACGCCGCAACTGCTCGCCGCCGAAGTCGGCAAACTGCGTGAAATCTGGGGCGGCGTGGAGGGCGAACGCTTCTGGCAGAAGCTGCGCGGCGAGGACGTGCAAACCCGCGAAACCAGCACGTCCTCCATCAGCCACTCGCACGTGCTCGCGCCCGACAAGCGCACGCATGTTCGCGCGCAAGCCGTGTTATCGAGCTTGACGCAAAAAGCGGCGATGCGGCTGCGCGACGGTCAGTACATCGCCTCCGACGTCTCCATTTTTTTGAAGTTGCGCGGCGGCGAAAAGTACAAGGCGCATCTTCGTATCGACGCCACCGATCGCACGCCGCATATCCTCGATGTGATGGACAAACTCTACGCCAAACTGCTCGATGATCGCGCGGTGAGGAACGGCTCGCCGATGGCTGTGGGCATGGCGCTGGGTGGACTCGCTCCGCGCGAAGGGCAATCGCTGTCGCTTTTTGACGATCAGCCGAATACCGAAAAGCTCGACAAGGTTGTCGATCAGCTGAACCTCAAATACGGCAAGAACACGCTCTTCTGGGGCGGCGCATTCAGCGCCAGGCAAAGCGCCAGAATGGCCATCGCGTTCAACCACATTCCCGATATGAAAGTGGAATCTGACGAAACCGGCAAGGCCCTGACAAGACGCTGATTACTTTGCCATACCGGCGGAGGCCGGTATCCACGCCCTCAGGCATATCACCGGCGGGCGTCGGGCGTGGGCCCCGACCTGCGTCGGGGTGGCAATTTGTTCAGCGTTTCACTAAGGTCGCTTCGACATCGGCGTGGCGCGCGGTGATTGCTGTTGGGCGCTGGCTTGCTTATCAACCCTCAACAGCGCAACCACATCAGCTCCGATAAATTTCTCAACAAACGCACGGTGCAGCACAATCCAGACAGCGAGCGCGGTGACCGGCGGCATGATGAGCGTCGAGAACTGGTAGAGGTAGGCGATGACCTCCAGTTGCCACGGCGACCAGCCCGTTTGCTCGACCACGCCGGGACCGCTACTCAAGAGTATTTGCTTCATGCCTGCGGCGAACACAGCGAGCATCTGTAGCGGCAGGAGCGCGAGCCAGCCGTACCAAAGATTGCGCCAGCGTTTCGGATGCCACGCGGCTAGCGTGAGCGCGGCCATGAGGGCGCTGCCGTAGCTGTACAGCCGCGCATCAACCTCAGCGCTGACAGTGGCACCGGGGCGGAACGTCTGGCCCGGCGCGCTGCCCGGTGCGAGGTTGGTCAGAAATTCAAAACCGTGCAGCGTTTGTTGAACTGAGCTCACGAACTCAGGCACGCCCACAAGCGCCATACCCGACAGAAACCAGCGAATCGGCCAATGCAGCAGCGGCACGAGAACGTACCATGCCATGAACACGGGCGGAACCCACAACAGGATGCGCAGAAAGAAACGACCGATACTGGTGGGCATGGCGGTTCGGAGGGGCCTAGGCCGCTTGCGGCGTGGGCGTGGGCGTTGGCGTTGGCCTAGTTGCGTCAGACGCGCCCGGCGTTCCGGCATCATCCGGCGGGGGCAATCTGCGCCCCGCATCCCGATTGATGCGGCGCACCCAGATTAGCCACACGATCAACACGTCGAGCATGATGAGCGCCTGCCAGATATAGAGATGCGCCCATTCGAACGCTGTCATGCTCCATTGGCCGAGGTAGAACAAACTGATGATGCGCACGACGTTTAAGCCCTGAACCGCCAGAAAACCGAGGCCCAGGCCCCAGAGCTTTTGCTTCCACGTTGACGGAAACGCAAGGATGGCAGCGATCAGCACTAACGTCGCCTCGACCCCGTTGCAGCCAGCCTCGATGCTGACTGCAAAGCCGTTGGTGGCGCTGCGCAATATCTTTCCGCTCGCAATGGCGCTGGGGTCGAATATCGCGACCAGTTGCGCGCAAAAATGAGCGAGGCCGTTGGTCCACGGTGTTACGAAATAGTCCTGCCCCCACGGCGTGAGTTGTGCCCCGAAGAGCACGGCTTGAATCACGAGAAAGAGGATTAGAAAGCGGGCCATTGTGTTGCCAGAGAAAATAGCTTGAAAGGTTGGGCAGCGGCTGCGAATTGTCGGCGACTGCGCCACACGGCGCGGCGTCAAGCGTCAAATCAAGCAATGAATCGTACCCGAAGCGCCCGACTGCGGCGTAAGCAGCGCGCTTTGATCGCTTTTACGATAAGCTTTTCCCCACTGTAAATGATTGGAGCCAGCATGACCCGGTTTTGTTCGACGAAAAAAATTGCGCTCGCAGCTTTAGGTCTTGCGGCTTTGCTTGCCTTGGGCGGCTGCGCGTCCATCGTGCAGGATCAAAAGCGTGCGCTACTGGATCGAAAATGTCAGGACCGCGTGGTGAAAATGTTGAACGCGGTGTCGCCGGTGATCGCGGAATCGAACGCGCCACAAAAATTTTGCGGCTGCTTCACGGAGAAGCTTGATATCGCGAAGCTTGAGACCGATATCGACGGCGTGAAAGACATCGGCTTGAACCCGGAAACGCTCCGCTTTGTGACCGAATACATCCCGACTATTCGCAGCTGCGCGAAAGAATCAGGGCTCTGGAAGACCTGAGGCAGCTAGTCCGCGCTCTGCAAATCGCGTTGATGCGATGAGTCGGCGGCGGCAGCCGGTGTTTGCACAACAGGCAGCGACGCGACAAATGATCGTGCTGCGCCGCGAATGCCGGTGACGACGAACGCCACCAGATGTCGAGCGACCGCCGGATCAGCGGCGGAGTTCGCGCCGTTCGAGAGTCGCTCGATGCGCTGATCGCTCAGGTAATGCAGCAGTGCGCCAAGCGCGAACTGGTAGCACCACGCCGCCTGCGCCTGCGTTAACTCGGGAATCTCGTCCTGAAGCGACTCGCGAATGGCGTCGATGTATTCGGCGGTGATGGGATCGAAAAATTCACGAATCGAGCGATCCTCTTCGATGCTCTGCTGCGTCAGGCCGCGCGTGACAAAGCGGGCGTACGATTCGCCCTCAGGCGTGCCGCGCGCTTTAATCACGGGAAGAATCATCGCCTCAACAATGTTGGCCAGCGGGTCGCCGTTCTGATCGGCCATCGCCGCATGCAAACCCTGTCGGCGCACTTCGACCGTGCCGCTCAGATTCCCGAAAATGGCGTCGTAGAGCTCCTGTTTTTGCCCAAAGTAATAGCCGACCAGCGCGAGCGGAACCTGCGCGGCCTCGGCAATCTGGCGGATGGTGAAGGCGTGGTAGCCGAAATTCGCAAACAGCCGCTGTGATGCGTCAAGAATGTTTTGGCGGCGATCCGGGCGTACGTTGGCAGTGGCTCCGGCGGCGCGTGTTTCGGGAATGGAATGGGTCACAGGAACTCCTTTCATGCGGCTAAACGACGCAGGATCGCCGCGTGATGTCGCACAGTTAAATGCTTTGGGTGGGAAGGATTTTTCACGACCGTGATTTTTGCAGTGCAAATCGCGCACACGAATCGAAAAGGAAAAGGAAAAGGAAAAGGAAAAGCGTACCTTCCACTATAGCAAGTTGATCGGGCACCAACGCCAGCTCGCGCCACTAAATGCCGACGGGTCGATGCAACATTGCCAATGTCGCGGCTCGCATTTGTCAAAATTCGCTCCATAAGATTACATTCAATAAGCAAAATATGCTTCGCAGATCCCTGCTTCAATCCCTCGCTTACACCGTTTTCAACGGCGGTACCGTCATGACCTCAATTGCATCCTCCCTCACCAGCTCGGCCGCCGCACTCGCGGGTATCAGTACGCTGAAAAAGTCGCCCCGAATGCCGGTGCTCTTTCTCGGGCACGGCAGCCCGATGAACGCGATTGGGGACAACGCCTATCGTCGAAGCTGGCAAACGTTGGGCTCACAGTTTGGCGCTCACGCGGGCGCTAAGTTCCCGACGCCGCAGTTAATCCTCTGCATTTCGGCGCACTGGCTGACGCGCGGGTGGCAGTTCACCGCGATGGACAAGCCGAAAACGATTCACGATTTTGGCGGATTCCCGCAGGCGCTGTTCGACCAGCAATACCCTGCGCCCGGTGCTCCGGCGACAGTCCGGGAAATTGCACAAACGATCACCGCGCCGCCGATTGGCCTCGATACGCACGAATGGGGTCTCGATCACGGCACCTGGTCGGTCCTGAAGCCGATGTTTCCGAATGCAGCTATTCCGGTGGTGCAGCTCAGCATGGACTACGAGCGTCCAGCGTCGGAGCATTTTGCGCTGGGTCAGCAGCTAGCCAAACTGCGCGACGTGGGCGTGTTGATCGTTGGCAGCGGAAACATCGTGCACAACCTGCGCGCCATGCGCTTAAACGGGCCGCCAGGGCAATCGTACGACTGGGCCAACGAGTTTGACGCCGTGATCGCCGATCACGTCTTGCAGGGCCGTTTGAAGGCGTTGCAAGACTTTCAAAAGCTCGGACAAGTCGCGCAGCTGGCGCATCCGACGTTTGAGCATTACCTGCCGCTGCTCTACACCGCCGGCGCGGCGGCGGGAGCCGATGGCGCCGGGGCGTCGGAAGACGCCGTGCGCTTCTTCAATACCGATTTTCAGGGTGCGTCGATTTCGATGCGATCTGTGGTTTGGTCGTAGCATCGAGTACGGGGCATCAGCTTTTTGCATAAAGCCCCTATTCGTATGGGAATAAATGCCATTTTGCTCATAAGTCAACTAATGCCATATATCGCTGGTATCCCAATACCAATAAAGATTTTTGGAAAAAGCTGATACTAAGAATGCTAACCAAAGTGCTGTTGTGGCACAATTTGTAAAGTTTGTCACAACCGGAATCCGTCACCATGCAAACCTTGGGCATCCGCGAAATCCGCCAGCGCTACGAAATCCTAAAAGAAACGCTCGAAGCCGAAGGCGAGGTCATCCTCACCCATCACGGCAAGCCGTTCGCGCGCGTGCTGCCGATTGATCCGCCGAAGCCACGTCCAAAGTGGAAGCCGCATCACGAATTGCGGGCGATGATGCCGTTGCAGATGATGCCGAGCGAGGTTCTGATCGCCGAAGATCGTGAAGATCGTTGATGCGACTGTATTTCGACACGAGTGCGCTCGCCAAGGCGTATACGAGTGAGCGTGGCAGCGCTGATGTTGACGACTTTCTCGTACGCGGCACGACCGTTTACTTAAGCGATCTCAACCGAGTAGAACTGCGCTGCATGCTGGCCCGACGGCTGCGCTCGGGCGAGATCAGCGCGGTGCAAGAGCAGGCCATGTGGTCGCAATTTTTACTCGATATTTCAAACGAATTTTTCGAACCTGTCGCCCTGCCCGCGACCGCTTGGTCGGTAGCAACACACCTCATTGACCGCGTCGCCCCCATTGCGCTGCGAACGTTGGACGCTTTGCACGTCGCGATGGCCGGAACGCTGCCGTCCATCACCTTCATCACAGCGGACCGTGCGCAACGCAACGCTGCGCTGCAATTGGGCATGCCAACCGTTGGCATCGCGCTCGACTAATTCACTGTCTTCTCAGGCCCGGCGCCTGGATCATCACACTCACCACCTATGAACGCCAACGACAACACCCCTCCCGCCCCTCAAGACGAAAACCACATCATCGCCGAGCGCCGCGCCAAGCTCACCGCACTCCGTGAAAAAGGCCAGGCATTCCCGAACGACTTTCGCCGCGAAAATCTCGCAGGTGACCTCGCCACAACCTACGGCGAAAAAACCAAGGAAGAACTCGACGCCCTGAACGACGGAGTGGGCGCAGAGGTCACCATCGCTGGCCGCATGATGTTGAAGCGCGTCATGGGCGGCGCGTCGTTCGCGACGGTGCAGGATATGTCGGGCCGCATCCAGCTCTACATCAACGATGCCGGTGTCGGCGCGGACGTCCACGAAGCGTTCAAGCACTGGGACATGGGCGACATTTTGGGCGCGACGGGCACCGTGTTCCGCACGCAAAAAGGTGAGCTCTCGGTCAAGGTGAAAACGCTGCGCCTGCTCACCAAATCGCTGCGACCGCTGCCAGAAAAATTTCACGGCCTCACCGATCAGGAAGCCAAATATCGTCAACGCTACGTTGACCTCATCATGAGCCCGGAGTCGCGCCGCACCTTCGAAATCCGCTCGAAGATGATCGCGTTCATCCGCAATTTTTACGTCGAGCGCGGCTATCTCGAAGTCGAAACGCCGATGATGCACCCGATCCCCGGCGGCGCAGCGGCCAAGCCCTTCGTCACGCATTACAACGCGCTCGACCAGCAGATGTACATGCGCATCGCGCCCGAGCTTTATTTGAAGCGCCTGGTCGTCGGCGGTTTCGATAAAGTGTTCGAAATCAATCGCAACTATCGGAACGAAGGCACCAGCACGCGACACAATCCCGAGTTCACGATGCTCGAGTTTTACGAGGCGTATCAGGACTACACCTACCTGATGGACTTGACCGAAACGCTGCTGCGCGACTGCGCGAAACACGTGCTCGGCAACACCACCATCAAGTTCGGCGAACTCGATATTGATCTCGGCAAACCGTTCGACCGCCTCACCATGGCGCAGGCGATCATGAAGTACAACCCGAACTACACCGAAGCCGAGTTGAACGACATGGAGTTCCTGAAAAACGCCGTGAAAAAAGCGGGCGAAGAAGTCCGCGCCACCGACGGCTTGGGCGTGCTGCAACTCAAACTCTTCGAAGCCAACACCGAGGAGAAATTGATTCAACCCACCTTCATCATCGCGCACCCAACGGATGTGTCACCACTCGCCCGCGCGAACGATACCAACCCCGAAGTAACCGACCGATTCGAACTCTTCATCACAGGCCGCGAAATCTGTAACGGCTTTAGCGAGCTGAACGACCCCGAAGACCAGGCCGCCAGATTTCAGGCACAAAGCAAAGCCAAAGACGCAGGCGACGAAGAAGCCATGTTCTACGACGCCGACTACATCAAAGCCCTCGAATACGGCCTGCCGCCGACGGCGGGCGAAGGCATTGGTATTGATCGGCTGGCGATGTTGTTCACCAACTCACCAACGATTCGCGATGTGATTCTGTTTCCGCAGTTGCGGAAGGAGTAGGCAGGTCATCCCTCATGCAAAGCGACAGTAAATTTGCGGTGACACGATCATCCGATGCTGACCGCTTGGCCTTTATCTTGAACGCCAAGGCATCGTTCCGCACCGCTCAACAACTGCGCACTTGGGAGCAGCGCGTCGCCGCGATTGCGCGTATGAACGCGGAAAATCTCGTAGCAAAGCATAAGTAGGCTGGGTTGAAAACCCAGCAACCCACCCGAAACACGATACCAAAGTGAGAACCTACAAACGCCAGAGAATCAATGGTGGCTGCTATTTTTTCACCGTCAATCTCGCCAATCGCCACAACAACGATCTACTCGTTCGCGAGATCACCACACTACGCGAAGCCTTCCGACAAACTCGCGCCGATCATCCTTTCGAGATTGACGCCATAGTCGTGCTGCGAGAGCACCTGCACACAATCTGGCAACTGCCACCCGATGACCATGATTTCTCCACGCGATGGCGACTCATCAAATCGCGCTTCTCACAAGCTATCAAAACAGGTGAGCCGATTTCCGAAAGTCGCCTGAAGAAAGGAGAGCGAGGAATCTGGCAACGCCGCTTCTGGGAACACGTTATCCGTGACGATGAGGACTACGCGCGGCATGTGGACTATATCCATTACAACCCCGTGAAGCACGGACACTGTGCAAGTGCGGCAGACTGGCCGTATTCCTCTTTTCAACGTTGGGTTGAACGTGGCGTGTATTCGGAGGATTGGGCGGCGGGTGAAGCGACGAAATCAATGTCGCACGAGTGACTGCAAATACCGAAGTACAAATCGTAAGCTGGGTTGTAAAGTGGATCCTGAATTTAAGACAGCAGTTTAAGCTGCATTAAATCCAAGGGAACGAGTCATCATGAGTGAAACGAAGCGTCGTAAAGTACACACACCGGAATTCAAAGCGAAGCTGGGATTGGAAGCGTTGAGCGGGGTCAAGACGATCCATCAGATTGCTCAGGAGAACGGCGTGCACCCGGTGCAAATTGGTTTGTGGAAAAAGGAGATTAAGGATCAAGCGCAGCGGCTATTTGCAGGCAAGCGTGGCCCGAAACCGGTGGCCGAGCATGCCGACCCTGAGGCGCTCTACAGCCAGATT